>JAJHRM010000001.1 GCA_020832965.1 Thermofilum sp.
TGACAAAGCATGTTGTCGTTATCGGTGGAGGCGTGACTGGTGCCGCAATAGCCTATGACCTTGCCCAGCGGGGAGCAAGAGTCACACTGCTGGAGCGTGGCTCGATAGGCAGTGGTACGAGTGGTAGGACGCATGGGCTTCTCCATAGTGGTTGCAGGTATGTCGCAGACGTAGATGTTGCTAGGGAATGCTACCTTGAGAATGTTACTTTGAGGAAGATTGCTCCATTTCTTTTTGAGAAAAATGGAGGGCTATTTGTTGCGATAGACGAGTCTGATCTAAAGTACAAGGACTTCTTCTTGAAGAAGTGCGAGGAGGCAGGTATACCGGTGAGGGAGCTAGACAGGAACGAGGCTTTGAGGCTCGAGCCAAACCTTAACCCTGAGCTAAAGGCGGCTGTTCTTGTTCCGGACGGCACGTTTGACCCGTTGAAGGTTATGCTGAGCTTTTTAGCGTCGGCAAAACTGCACGGCGCAGACATAAGACCGTTCAATGAGGTTGTAGGCTTCAGGATGGAGGCTGGAGCTGTAAAAGCTGTCAAAGTCTTTGACAAGGCGTCAGAGCGAGAGTACGAGATTGAGGCTGACTTTGTTGTCAATGCGACGGGGGCTTGGGCAAACAAGGTCGCCAGGCTTGCAGGTCTAAGCGTGCCAGTAAAGCCTAGCCCGGGAGTCATGGTGGCGCTTAACGCTAGGATTGGGCATAGGGTTTTCAACAGGCTTAACAAGCCTGGTGATGGGGATATAATTGTTCACCATAGGGGAACCTCGGTTATAGGGACGACCTCCTGGGTTGTAGAGGATCCGGACAGGGTTCCTATACCTAGGGAACATATCGAGCTAATGCTCAGGAGGGGGGAAGAGCTTGCACCAATCGTTTCCAAGCTGGATGTGAAGGCTGTCTATGTTTCTTCTCGACCACTGATAGGAGCTATCCGGGCTTCTACCGGCAGGGAGGTGAGTAGGAGCTTTGCAATAATTGACCATTCAAGGGAGGGGGTCGAGAACTTTGCCAGCATTATAGGTGGGAAATTTACTACTGCTAGGCTGATGGGTGAGAAGATGGCTGACTTTGTTTCAGAGAGACTTGGCATAACTCAACCCTGTAGGACCGCTGATACGCCACTAGCTCCTTACTGGAGCTATTTCACGTAGGGTGATTCGCGGTGAAGTACCGGGTAGTAGTTAGAAGGTGTAAGGAGGGCTGGGGGAAGCCCGAATACAAGAGCTACGAGGTAGACGTCGACCCAGACACATCTGTTCTAGATGTGGTTGAGAAAATTAGTCTCGAGATGGATAGAGCCCTGGTTTTCGAGCATGCATGTCACCATGGAGTATGTGGAGCATGTGGAATGGTGATAAACGGTGTTGAAAGGCTGGCCTGTGTAACGAAGATTGGCGGTGCCGCTAGGAATGGAATTGTTGTCCTCGAACCTTTGAGAGGATTCAGGGTAATAAGTGACTTGGCCGTTGACAAGTCGAGAATGTTTAAGCAGTATGCCCTTGTCAAACCTGGCACGCACGAAAAGGTCAATGGTGTGGTTGGGATAGAGAAGCTTCTCGACTGCCTAGAGTGTGGTATCTGCTACTCGGCATGCCCCATTGCGAATACTTTTGAAGAATATCTGGGTCCATCTGTCATAGCCATGTCCTACAGGTCTACCATCGACGGAAAAATACCCGCCATCATTGATACCCGTAAAGGCGTATGGGCCTGTCACGCTTCATTCGAGTGTAGCGCCAGGTGTCCCGCGGACTTCAAGCCAGGCGAGACAATTATGAAGATCAGAAAGGGGCTCTTGTTTGGAAAATTAGAGGTTGTTTAAGATGAGAATGGGCTATGTTATTAGGTCTTGGTTTAAGGTTAGGGGTAGAGGTCTCGAGCAGGTGTCTTTTGCGGCTAGAAGACTGGCGGGGATAATCATGGCTCTATACTTCCTCGTCCACGTGATTGATATTTCAACTGTGGTTCTTGGCAAAGAAGTATACGACGCATTCCTAGGGGTGTTTACCTCGCCTTCAGCGATAGTTGTTGACCTCTTCCTATGGGCTGCACTCGTGATTCATGGAGTGCTGGGTGTCTACTCGCTAGTTATAGAGATGGGAATAATGGTTGAAAAGAGGAAAATGCTTCTTGCCTTGAGCTGGTTTATAATAGTCTTATTTTTCCTAGTGGGTGCATGGGTGATAATGAATGTCTCTTAGGAGTCGATCTGGGAAAGCGTGGTTCCTGCAGGCTGTAACGGGAGCCATACTTACTTTAGCAGCCCTAGCACACATCTATAGGGTTCACTTAACAGGCTCGGCTCATGGCATCCCGACTTATGAGGAAGTTATCCAAGCTTTGAAGAATCCTCTTGTAATGGCTGGAGAAGTAGTTTTAGCCGTAGCGGCGACGTATCATGCCTTGTACGGTTTACACATGGTGCTAGTCGAGGCGCAAGCTATGCGGGAGGATGCGTTGAAGAAGATTCTAGCAGGGATGGGAATCTTGATAATGACATGGATAATCAGTTTCAACATTATTCTTCTTTCAAGATGATAAAAGGGAAAAAATAATGTTTCCCTTTTTCCTTTTATTTCTTCTTTTTACCTTGGTTTCCTCTTCCAGATCCTCTTTCCTCCTCCCTTATTTCCTTTCTAACATGGTTAATGTCCTTCTTCGCTTCGTGGATCTCTTTTTCGGCCTGTTTGAAGAGTTGTTTTATCTCTTTTTGTACCTGAGCTTCTCTGCTAACCCTGGCCAGCGTCTTGTTGACTTCTTCTAATTCCTCTGTCTGGTTGAAGGGGGGCTTACCCTTCCCCCTCATCTTTGTGTGGTTTATGAGTGGCGTCATGTTTAGGACTTCGGTAGCGTTTTTCTTGAGTATCCCGAGCTTCATTGCTCTGACTACCGTTACCTTTAGGGATGCTCTCTGGAGCTCGGCGTTGACCAGTCCAAGGATCTTTTTAACTGTTGCAAGTATTTTCGCCAGCTCCGGTACAGTCATGTTTCCTGCTTGTAGCCTTTCCTCGGCATCAACAAGCAATTCTTCTGCGTCGCCTAGGAGATTAAGTGCGCCGGTCACGTTGTAGATTGACTGGTTTACTCTGCCGAGGACATTTTTCAGCTCGGCTATTCTTGCTTTCAGGACTTCAAGTTGGAGGACAAGTGCCGTCCTATTTATGGCTGTGATGTTGGTCGCTGTAAAGTTGTATTCCTCTGCCTCCTTCCCAGCCTTAAAGCTTACATTCAACGCTTCGGACAACTCTTCCTGCAGCTCGATTACTTCTCCGTAAGTGTTTATTGCCTTGATCGCGTAGGAAGCGGCTCCAGTGTAGTTGCCCTCGCTATACAGGTTTCTGCTCAGGTTGAGGTATGAGTCTGCGAGCTTTGTGAGGTTCAAAATTAGCGAGATATTGTACGTGTACTGGCTTGCATTTAGGCTAGTCGTTGCATTTATGAGCACGCTGTTCCTGTAGTATGCGTGGCTTTGCAGCTTCTGGGCATTATTTATGAGGGTTTCTGCGCTCTTGTCTGGACCCGGGAAAGCAGGTGTAAGCATGGATAGTATCAGGACGGCCGCCAAGGCTAAGCCAATGTTCCGCGTCTTCATGTTCTCACCAAGCACAATATGATTGCCAGGTTAATTAGGAAAATCGTGAAAAAGCTCGAGTGGTTGCTTTTCACCTCGAGAAAAACTTCCAATGAGTCCTTTTCAAAGACAAGAGCTAAAGAAGCGAAATATCCGTTACCTCGACTGCTACAATTTCGCCTTTCCGGTCATAGTGAAAAATGATCAAGCCGTCACTTGAGGGTTCGCCCTCAGCAATATCCTCGTGTATGAACTTGATGAAAAAGCTTCCTGTTCCCTCATCATAGTCCATCATAACAACCTTTCTTGGGAGAGTTATTTTGTATTTCTCCTCTATAGTTCTGAGGACCTTTTCGACATCTATCTTTAACAGCGTGTCAGTTTTTTGAACCATCTATACCTCCTTCTTTTTCTCCTGGAACTTATGAAGCAAGCTGTGATTATATATCCTTTTCCATCAACTCGGTATATGACCACAGATAATCCGGTACTAGGTCCACCTTTTTTATAGCATGCTGGGCTTGTGTTTTATCCAGGTACACTTCGTCAGGATTAGACACTGCATCCGAAATTAATTCAGCCTTACCCTTCAACTCTGGGTGCCTTGTTATGATGTGCATCCATGTTCTCCTGCTGAGTATAACCTCGAATCCACCATGAGTTCTAATTACGCGGAAAATATCCGGCATATCACGATCACAGCACTGTATAGATAAAATGCTAACCATGAGACTCAACGGGCACTCCTATGCAAGGTGAGTTTTGTAAAGGCATCCTATTACACTCTTAGTGATACTATACTCCTGTCTCTAGTGGAAAAAAGTATCGCATAGGTTCTGAACTAACCTGTTATTAAAGATTGGCTTGGTCCTCTGGCTAAAGGTTGAGAGACATAATTCGCCTAAACTGCTTGAGGCGTAAGTAAAGGTATATGAGGAAGACGAGGTACTAATTGGGAAAAGGACAGTGTTATTATGAGGTCTCTAGAAAAGGAGAGTTTTGAGGAGGAGCTAGGAGTACCTTTAAGAGGCATGCCGAGAGATTAAAAATCTTGGAGGCAGAAAAGCCTGAGCCAAGAGAGTTAGAGGAAGTCTATTTTGAGGAGAAGTTTGAAGACGCGCGCGCTATCCAATTCAAGGTATTAAGCTCAGCTAGGATTTTCTGCAAAATACATTTATTTTTCCCTTGTGGGTTTTTAACGCTTACTTATGAGGCTGGAGGAGCTGGAGATTTGGGGTCGCAGAGTTCCCCTGATCCATTTAGGGAGCCATGAGGAAGCTGTCGTGTTCTCCGATACTCACTTTGGCTTGAACTACGGGGGAGAAGAGCTTTCACTCCACGAGGAACTCTCCAACTTCCTTGAGTGGTTGAGTAGTGATGGGGGACCCTCGCTGCTCGTGCTGCTTGGAGACATTTTTGAGTTTTGGAGTGCCAGTTTGAGGGATGTTTTCCTCGATGCCTTTAATCCGCTACGCCTCATTGCTCGTCTCAACTCATCAGTGGTTTTCGTCTCGGGGAACCATGACAGGATCCCCTCCAGGATTCACTTCCCCGGTAGCAGGTGGGCTGGAGAGTTCCACACTACGCCGGACATTCTCTTGCTGGATATTGATGGTAGAAAGGTTCTGCTCTTCCATGGGCACCAGCTTGACAGCCTGTTTATAGCTGTTAAAGGGCTGTGGAGGGTCCAGTCCTACGTTTACTTGTTCTCCGAGATGCTGTTCGCATTGCCGGGGCCGCTTGAGTGGTTTTTTGCGGGCTTGGCGACGCTTACCGTTCTTTTGTTGCTTTTCCTTTTCCAGGCAACCTCGCTACTCATGGAAGCTACGATAATCCTGGCAAGCATCATACTGTTTTCGCCCCTAATTATTCTTCTCTGGAGGGATCTCCAGGACAAGGTGTGGTACGGCATTGTGCAGAAAATCGGACCGAAGCTTTTCAAGAGCAGGCTACGTGGAAAGAGAATCGAGTCCCTGGCGGTAAGCAAGCCTCTTAGAAAGCTTGTTTCATTCTTGGAGTCGTACCCAGAAATAGGCAGGGTGGGCTTGGTGATTTTTGGACATACGCATGTTCCCGGCTATTTGGTTAGCAATGGGAAGGTTTTCATCAACACTGGTAGCTGGGTGAGAAACAGTTATGATTCTGATAATGGCGTTGAGAATAAGACATACGCCAGGGTTGGAGGGGGCAAAGTTAGGCTTTGCAGGTGGGATGACAAGGAGGTTGTTCTCTTCGAAAGCGAGATATGAGGCGAAAAACAAATATTTAGTAGTAATTATTACGGCTTATGATATCTCGAGACTCGTACTATACTTGTGTCGCAAAGAACTTGTCGAGCGCGCGCTTGAATCGTGCTTGCGCACACAGCACGTGCTTACCTTCGTGGTAGTTGAGCCAGAATATGTATCCTCGGAAGGCTAGCGCACCGGGTCCCCGCGCGTGGGAGCCTTGGAGGCTGCCACTGCAAGCCCGCCCCTCTAACCGCTACCCTTGCTCCGTGCCTGCGAGAGGGGGCGCCCCACCCGCCACCAGAGGGTGGGAATATGAGCGTGGAGAGGGATAAGGGCAATTGGAGAGCGCGCGCTATACAATCCTCAGCTTACTTTCACCCGGTTGATAAGTACTGAAAAGGCTGACTTTTAATATAAGTTTAACTTATCGTTGTTGGTGAACTAATTGAGAGTTGTGCTTCGGGTGAGGAAGAAGGGGGTTTTGATACTTCCGAAATCCGTTCGGGAAGCTGCTGGGATAGATGAGGGGGAGATTATAGCCGAAGCTAGGGAGGGGGAAATAGTTCTGAAGCCATTCAGGCTAAGAGAAGTAGAAATAGATCCTAAAATTGCTGATCAGATCTTAAAAGAGGAGGATGAGCTTGAAAGGAGGAAGATAAGTGCGATCCTCAAGGAAATACGTGGTTGACACAAGCGTGGTGGCGCGCGCGGTGAGGTCAGTAATAAAACGTTTGTCAGGGTTAGGGGAGGAAGAGTTAAGCTGTGCAGGTGGGAGGGTAGGGAAATAGTTCTTTTTGAGCATGCGTTCTAAGCACGCACTAGCATTTAAATCACCAGCAGCGCGCGGCTGAAGCCCCCTTCCTGCTTTATGATCTTGCGCTTTTATGGCACATTCAACAGCCCCCGTCCTGCTGTTTGCGTAGAAAACCCTTCCTTAAATATGCCAGGAGGTTATATCAAACAGCTTCTCCGCAAGCTCAACCTGGTATTGTGTAATAATCGTAGCTCCTTTATGGCTTTTACAACGCGGGGATATCCGTGGGACATCATTCACAGCAATATCCGAGCCGAAGTCTAAATACTTGCTTCCACCAGCATTCCTAACCCATACACCCTCTGCCTCGAATTCGACAAGAGGGGGTTTCCGCAAGGAGTGGTGAGGACGCAGATATTTTAAGTATTTTACAGCTATAATGAGAACCAGAAATCAAGGGGGTTTACCGCCTTAACTTTGTACTTCTCCCCTATCTTCTGAAAATGAAAGTCACATGAGAAAATCATGTCCACGTAGTCTTTTAGCGCGCGCTTTTTCCAAGAGATCCACCTGCTATACATCTTCATAGCCGTATTCTTTGTAATCCTCTGGAGAGGCGCCTTGATGGGGAGTTGTGATAAGCTCTACTAGCTTCCCCCTACTTCCTCCTCTGGGTTTAGATATGTACTCAAGTATTGCCTCTATAATGAGATCTCTCACGGCTCTTCTCTCCTCCGCAGCTCTCCTCTTTAACTCGAGGTAGAGATCCTCGGGGAGAACAAAGCTTGTCTTTATGCTGCCCACAAAAAAGTAAGTAAAGCAAACTGTATTTAAAGCCTTTTCCTCATTACGTAAAGCGCGCGCTAGCACTGCTTGATGATCCACTTCCAACGGGAACCTCGCTCCTGGTATTTGCTTTAAAACCCCTTCTTAAGGGTTCGCCTAGGAACTCCTCCACTGCTCCTACAACTGCCCTGAGATGGTTGCCCCACCATTTTCCCTCAAGCAACGGCGGCTCTGTGGAGGAGAATTTGTCCGTACAGTTTTGACCCTCCTTGCAGACATCTTCGCTTTTAACCTCGAAGTAATCGCTCTCCCCTATGACGGCAACATATGTCCTGAGGTTTATCATCATCGGCACAACCGGTAAACCCTTGTAGTCTTGATGAGTATTTAGGAAATCTACTCTTCCAGGAGCCGAAGCCGTGAACACATGTCATTCCTAAAATGTATAAAACTAAGACGTTGCCAAGAGCTTTTTATCATTCTATGGGAGGGCAAAAAATTTAAAGGAGCATTCCATGCTTTATATATGTGAGTATAGGAACAATCCTGAACTTTATCCTAGGGTGGATAGTGTCAGGCATCGCGGTCTGGCTGGCTCTTAAGATCTTTCCAGGGAGGCAAAAGGCAGAGTCGATTTCAGGGGCTTTTCTGACTGCCCTCCTCGGGGCATTAATCTTCTGGGTTTTCAGGGTGATAAGGATACCGTTTGGGACAGTGATAGCTATTCTTGTCTGGCTCTACGCCCTCAGGAAGATACAGGGGGTCGGCTGGCTCGGAGCGGCAATACTTGCTACTCTAATCTATGTGATAAATGCTATCCTTGGATTCTTCCTGCCAACTCTTCTCTAAAGAGATTTATTTCCCCGGCGTATTTTTTCTGCGAACGAAAGCTACTGCGAGTTGCAGTGAAACCCTCTTCTATGATGCTGACCATTGTTTCAAGTTAGAGCGGTAGGCATGGAGGCAGGGCTGCCGAGGCGCATTTCAACAAAGCGCGTGCAACGAAGCGCGCGGCTCAAGTCACTTTTAAATCCACCATTTATCTTTTTTTATCTATGTGTCGATTTGCCGTGGTGTTGGTCTTCCTCCTCCTGCTGACGGTTCCCATTGCGGCTTGCCTGCCCGAGGAGTATGCTTCGCTGACTGTACTTGAGGGGGGCTTAGTTAGGGTTGATTATCTCCTGAGTGTTAATGCTACGAGTATTGTTGATGTTTCCCTTATTGGGGCGCCTATCAGCGAGCTGGGCGTTATTGTTGTGGATGAGGCTGGTAATCCACTGGCTTATGATATCAATGAGTCGAGCAACACTATGAGTATTGTTGCTTTAAATTGCTCGGAGATAAAGATTAGCTACTATACTCAGAGCATAATAACGTTTAGTAGGGGTGTTTGGAGCCTCGAGTACTCCTCACCTACTAAAAGCATTGTTAGATTGCCGAGGGGCTCAACGATCATGTCTATGTCAACTGTCCCAGCACTGATTTCCACCTCTGATTCCCTGCTTGTTTTAGAGTTCCCCCGGGGAAGAGTTGCGTTGTCTTTTGCCTACTTACCTCCAAGTGTTCCACAGCAGAAACCTCAAGCCCCCTCACAGCCAAGCCCACCCACAAGCAAGACGCCTACCCAGCAGAATGAAACTTCTGCTTCCAGATCGGGTCCGACGAGCCAAGGCACTCCATCGTCTCTTAACATCGGGACCATAAGCACTGCCCTGATCGCGGGGCTGCTAGGCTTAGTTGCCGCTTCGTATCTCATTAAGAGGAGGAGGGGGTCTCTCTCGGAGGAGGATAGAGAAATTGTAGATTTGCTTAGGAGGGCGGGGGGCGGGATGTTTCAGTCCGACATGGGCCTCTACGTGAATATGCCTACAACTACTCTTTGGCGTAGAGTGAGGAGGCTGCAGGAGCTTGGGTACGTAAGGGTGGAAAAGGTTGGTGGGAGAAACTACGTGAGACTCCTCAAGTCCTAGCGCGCGCTTGGTGTTGTCCTGTGCGGAGCTAATTATCTCTTCTCTTCACGCTTTCTTACCAAATTTATGTGCAAAAAGATAAATAGACACCTGCTACATTCCCTAGGTAGGGATGCACCGATGGCCGGGATTTGGGATATTGTCCTCCCGAACTTGGGCTCGATAGCCACCCTCATCACACTTCTCACACTTTTCTATAAAATTGGCAGGTGGATGCAGAGAGTTGAAGATCGGCTCGAGAATCTGGAGAAAAACCCAATTATTGTTGCTGGCAGTAAACTCTCGGCTAAAGTCCTCTCGGATATCCTATATGAAATCTTTGAAAAGAAATTAAAAGCTAACCCGCTTACTGCTGACGAGATAAACTTGAGAAGGCAGCTTACAGAGAAACTGGATGCCGGAACAATAACTCCAGATGAGGCAAAGATCCTCTATGATATTCTAAGCAAGGAGCTCGCAGAGGCGCAGGCTGCAGGAAACATCCTTGCGGTTTTAGTGATAATACTCCTCATTGGTTTGGTGGCCGCTTCTCTACCGGATTGATTTTTTATCTTTCTTGTTTAATGCCTTTCAGAAGCCTGATTTCACCCAAAAGAACTTGAAGTGCTTCTCATCTTTTTTAAAGTTTTGGATAAGCAAAATCTTAAATAAACATAAAGAAATACTAGAAGAGCTATTGGGAATACATTTTCAGGAGATTCATCGAGCTCTTATCCCAATGTATTCCTCCGGTCCAAGGAATAAGCGATGCAAAAGCCAGAACAATAAAAATAGTCGAAACAAACCTCAAGACAAGACAAATGCAGCGCTAATATCTAGCTAACAGGATCCGTTTTGCGAGAATGCACAAAAACCGTTGACAGGCACTTGGAAGCGTCAAAAGCTGTTAAAGACGCTGAGCAGAGCTCTCTTAACCACGGGATCCGTAAACTTGTTCTCATCGTCTATGATTGAGTGTTTCCTTAAGCTCTGAAGCACCTCATATAGCACCCTGTCGCCCAGCTACACCCCCTCGTGGTTCTCAATCGCTCCAAGCTCTAAGCCATGAGAAAATGGCTAGAAAAACACTAAAACGCCTTGACGCTCCCCCCTGCGGGCGAGGAGAGAGCCTTCAAGCCCCAGGGGGCTCCCGCGCGCGGGACCGAGGAGGGTGTGAGCCGCCGAAAGGCGACGGACCCCATGACACCCCGAGCACCCCAGAGCAGCACCCGAGAGCGCGGTGAGGGGCACCCCGACCAAAAAATGACGGACGCAAATGAGGATGCGCGCTACTCCACTCCTTAGCGCGTTGCCTCTAGCTGGGCCTCTCAACGTAGAAGCGCCCTCTCCTCTCGTATCTGCGCTTTGCGTAATCGATGAGTGCGCCCACCCTCTCGCTGAGCTTGACAGGCACCCCGTCTATAAGGGCGGAGAGAGCCAGCGGGTTCCCCTTTCTGACCATGCTCTCTAGCTCCCTATACGTGTAGAGGAAGATGTCTGCGCGGGGGACTCTGCACTCCGCCGCTATGTAAAACCTGTCCAGGATGCTGACCCTCTCGACACTCTCTGTCACTATCAATATGTCTACGTCGCTCCACTCCCCGCCTCCGCCCCTAGACCATGAGCCGAAGATTATCGCGCTCTCCACGTTAAGCCTCTTGCTGATCCTCTCCAAGACCTCTCTCATAACTCCACGCCAGACCTCCTCAGCCATGACCCGACCCACTCGGTGATCCTCTTGGAGGCTTCAAGCGCCCTATTAGCCGTCACCTCGTCGTAGTACATGCTGGGATAGCCGGATTCGAAGGCATTGGGGTAGCGTGACGGTATGTAGTGCCTGTCGAGCTCTCGGGCGGCGACGAATATGTCCTCGGGGACCTCGATTGACCCCCCTGAGCTCGCCCAGGAGCTCCACAACGCTGTGTCCCCACCCGTGCCTCCCAAGCACGTGTAGCAATGCCTTTACTGCCTTCTCAGCGACCTGTTGTGCCTGGAAGCAGCACCACTCGTAATTGCCAGCCTCGGCGCTGTCGTGGGCAGCTTTAAGGTCTCGGCGCGCTTGCGCGAACCACCTCTTGCCCTCTTCGATGTGCTCCAACACCGATCACCATCATCTCTCATGCTCGAGGCCTAAAATAAAAATGCCTTGGCTAGCAGGTAATAAAAACAATCGAAGCTGCAGCTTCCTCTGCGCGTAGATGATTGAAGTGAGGGGCGCGGCGCGCGCTAACTTCCAGGCTACTAAGCAACATGTATTTATCTCAAGCTGCTCCAAGTGTATTTGGAGTAGAAATGGTTGAGTGCCCCTACTGCGTGTATGCAGGGGAGTTCAAGGTCCCGAAAAGTGGAGGTTCGGCTTCTGCAGCATTGAGAGGCTTGAGTGCCTGGATTGCGGGGAATTTAACCACAACCACGGCACAACGTGTGCGTGAGGTGTGGAGGTATTGGCGAAGATCGGGTTAGCTCCCGCTGAGGAAGTGGTTGACAGGTTCGGCGTGAAAGTGGATTTGACTAGGCGGGTTGAGGTAAGGGCTCTGGGGAAAGAGGCTAGGCTTTTTAGGGTGGATCTAGACGTTCCTGGGGAGGTCTACATTCTGGATTCCCTTGAGGGCGTGGAGATAGCTTCTCAACCTGAGATCGTCGGCGTTGAGTTGTCGTCGAAGGCTCTTTCCCTGGCGAGGAAAGCTTCCAGGGTCCTGCTGAGCCTTCTTGGGGGGAGGGAGGCAGTCTTCCTCCATGTTTTGAGGGGCTCGCCTGGCTACATGCTTCACGAGGCTTTGAAAAGCTGTGGTGCCAGTGTTAGGGAGGTCTATGTGAGGGTTTCAAGCCACTCGTCTCCTGGCGGTGGTAATGTTACTTTCTCCTTGATGGGGAGGATCCCGGAGGAGATAAAGGACGTCGTAGTAGCTGACACAGTTGCGACTGGTCAAACATTGGAGTCTGCCCTTAAATTCCTGTTGAAGATGGGGGAGTTGAAGGGGGTGAAGTTTAGGCGGGTCTTCGCGTACGGGTTCCTGTCTGAGAGGGGCGTGAGGAGGGTTGGGGGCTTCCTCGAGGGCATGGGTCTACAGCCTGTATTCGTTGCCATTGAGAATTTGACTGCCCTTGCTTCCAACAACTTCGACATGCCTCTCTACGGACCGGACATCGGGTCCCCGGATAGGAGGCTTCTCGGTGGAGTAACTGACATGGGCATCCTGGAGAAGATGATCGACGCTTACTTCCCGGGGATTGATCAGCCCGGAGACTGGAGTGAGAGGCAGTGCATACTGTTTAATGGTGAGAGCATGGAGTATGGGCGGATCCGCGAGCACCTCGAGAAGTCGCTTTCGAGGCTAGAGGCTTTGAGGAGCGAGCTTGCCACGCTGGGGTGGTACCCCGAGTGGCTTGAGGGCGTGTATGCCAGGAGGAGGAGCGCGCTCCTGGGTGCGATGCCCAAGCAACATTGCCCAGCCTGGGGCTAGGGATGCTCCCTGCTGATTTTGCAGAGCTGGCTCAGTAGGGGTGTCTTCAGCTTAGCCTCCTCTGTGACTGAAGCGTTGGTGAGCACTTCTGTTGGTGGGCCGTCGGCTATTATCCTGCCCTTCTTCAAGACGACTACGCGGTCTGCGTACTTTGCTGCTAACTCTACGCTGTGCGTTATTATTACTATCCCCTTCCCCTGAAGGGAGAGTTCTCGTAGGAGCTGGAAGAGTCGCTCTGAGAAAGCTCTGTCCTGGCCTGTTGTCGGCTCGTCTACTATGAGGATGTCCGGGTTCAGGGCGTATATGCTTGCGAGGGCGAGGCGCCTCTTCTCGCCCTTGCTCAGGAAGAATGGGTGCTCGTCCTCCAAGCCCTCGAGTTTGAATGTTCTGAGAGTTCTTTCAACTACCTCCCGGATTTCCTCGGTCTTCGCGCCCCTGAGCCTAAGCCCGAAGGCTACTTCGTCGAAGACTGTTTGGCAGAATAACTGGTGCTGCGGGTTTTGGTAGACGTAGCCTACTTTTGACGCTAGCTCTAGCCTGCCGAGAGCCCTCACATCTACGCCGTCAACAAGGACCTTCCCGGATGTCGGTGCCAGCAGGCCTGCTAGGATCTTTGCCAGCGTGGTTTTTCCACTCCCGTTTGGACCCATTAACGCGACGAGCTCCCCTGCCCGGAACACCGCATTCACGTCTTCGAGGGCTCTGACTCCACCCGAGTAGGTGTGTGTGACGTTTATTGCTTGGAGCTTCGCGCCGCCGGGCGCCCCCCTGCTTCCAGGGAGTTTGCAGATTTCGTGGTTTAGCATGCCGCTCCTAGCCATTTCCACGAGTCTATCGAGGGAGGGCTCGCCCAGCCCAGCCCTCAGCGAGAGTTCGTAGAGCTCTGGTGGGCGTATCGAGAAGCTTTCTATGTGGTTAATGTTCCTGTAGAGCTCTTCTGGTTCTCCGTCGAAGACGAGTCTCCCGTTATTCAGCACGACCACCCTCTCTGCGAAGCGCTGGATTATTTCCGGGTCCTGCTCTACGAGTATTATTGTCGAGTCTGTTTCTCGTCTCAGATTCTCGACTGCCTGTATGACCTCCTCCTTGCCCATGGGGTCCAGGTCCGAGGTGGGCTCATCTAGGATGAGGATCTCCGGCTGCCTCGCTACTGCAGACGCGATTGCTACACGCTGCTTCTCCCCACCTGAGAGCTGGAGGGGGTTCCTCGAGAGGAAGGATTCGTCAAGCCCGGCAATCCTCAACGCTTGATTCACGCGTCTTCGCAGCTCCTCGCTGGGCAGGTTTAGGGGTTCGAGGGCCAGCGATACCTCATCCTCGACGGACCCCATGACGAACTGTACTTCGGGGTCTTCAAACACCACCCCCACCTTCCTCATCACCTCGGTTACGTCCGTGGTCAGTGTTGATCTTCCAAGCACTTTGACCTCTCCCCGTATCTTCCCAGGGATCCTCTGTGGGATGATGCCCGTCAGCGAGAGGATTAGGGTTGTTTTGCCGGCACCGCTTGGACCAGTGATCGCTACGAATTCTCCCTTGTTGACTGTTAGGGAGATGCCTTTCAAGGCGTAGTCTTTTGAGGCGTAGTACTTCCAGTGCAGGTTCTCGACGTTTATTGCAGCCATGCTTCACAGCCTCAGGAAAACGAGGAACTGGGCTACTCCCAGCGCTAGGGCGGAGAGGTCCCTCTTCCTAAGTGGAGCTCCCCCTCTCCTCCTAGTCCTCGTTGTGGGGGAGATCCCTTTGGATTCGAGGGCTAAGGAAACCTCGTAGCTCCTGCTGACCATTAGGGATATTAGCGGTATCAGTGCGTTCGCGTAGAGCATGAACCTCCTCGAGAGGCTGGTTTTCTCGAAGTCAACGCCGCGGGCCATCATTGCCTCGCGTATGATCCTGAAGTCTTCGAGGAATAGGCTTATCCCCCTGAAGAAGAGTGAGACGGCGACGGAAGCCCCAAGCGGGAAGTGTAGATCCCTGAGGCCCTGGACGATATCCCTGTCGCTCACGGTTGCGACGAAGAGTGTTGCGGTGAAGATCATTGCGAGTATCCTGAGGATGAAGACCGCCGCCCTGTAGAGAGCTTCGTCTGTGATACTCACCTTCCATACGAGGGAGCCCTTCTCAGCCTTAACTGTGAGGAGGTTGCACTCAAGGAGGACTTTTCCAGGTACGTTTGTGAAGAGCACGAAGCTGAGCACGATGAAGGAGCTGAGGCTCGATATGAGGATGATGTAGTTCCTCAGCACCCTCATGGGTACTCCGGCGATAACCAGCACTGCGAAGACTAGCACTACGAGCGAAGCCGCGGAGAGAATGTTCCTCACGAGCAGGACATCAAGGGAGAAAAAAAGAGGAATTAGTATTTTTACCACGGGGTTTAGACCCATGTAGGTGCTGTTCCTGGCCTCCTCGCCTGTGAGCTCTCCAAGTATGGTTGGCATTAGCTACGCCCACCACCCCTCAACATAGAGTCCTGTGCGCTTGAACACAGGGGTAAGTGCAACCAGGAGTGCCGTGGATAGGACAGATAGGACTATCAAGTCTCCTGCAACCCAGCCCACAAGTACTGGCCAGAAAGCCTCACTCGGCAGTGGGGGAGGGAAGTTGAAGACCGTTAGAGTGCCCGCCCCCCAGAGACCCGAGGCAACAGAGGTGAGCACTACGCTAACGATGTACGTTGCCCACGTCTTCTTGTCCCCCACGAATAGCCCCGTGATCAGCCCTAGGACTGCAAGGGCCAATCCCGTATAAACGGAGTAGACGTAAACGCTTGTGAAGGGCTCTCCGAGCCTGCCCCAGAGAACCTGGACGACTACGCCGAGCAGGAGGATGATCGTGCCCAGCGAGATGAGGAGTGGAAAGATCTTGGCAGCCCAGCCCCTCTTGACAGTGAAGTCGGGGTCTATCCTTAAGGCTCTGAAGAGGAGGGCTGGTATGAGGGCTTCAATGAAGTCCGCGAAAGACCACACAATCGACTGCACCAGGGTGTAGCCGGAGGGGTAGAGTCCGAGGAACAGGCAGCTGAAATAGCCTGCAAGCGCCCCCCACATCCCCATCCAGACACCCAGAGGGACGTAGACAGCTGCCGCCACGTAGAGCGCCGAAACCCCAGGGGCGCCTAGAACTGGGAAGATTAGCGAGGAGACGACTGCCAGGACGTAGGCGACAGCTGTTGCAAACACGAAGGTCACGATGTGCATCCACGTTACTTTCCTTTTTACCTTCTCCGTCACGATTTCTACGATCCCCCTTTTATTTATAAAGCTTTCTATTTGTTTAAAAGAAAAGCTTATATAGATAAGCTAAAAAAGTGATACTGATGATCCCTAGAAGCGAGGCTGTGATTCCTCAGGTCCTCGCGTGGAGGGCTCTGAGGGCGCTTAGCAAGCATTTTGAGGTTGAGGAGCTGCTCGGGCTCCTAGCGAGGAACGGGGTTCACGTCTCCCGGGCTGAGCTTAAGCGCTACATTGCTGGCGCTACTCTTCCACCGCAGCTAAAGGCTGTGCACGTGATTCAAGCCTTGAAGGCTGAGGATGTTTTCAGCTTTGTTGTTAAGAGTAAGGTTCGGGTAGACGAGGACGGCGTGATAAACATTGTGGAGCTGGCGCATGACGAGGACGTTTTAAGCATTGCCATGGCTGAGGCTTACCTCTCGTTCTTCAGGGGCGTGGACGTCGTGCTGACGGCTGCAGTCAACGGCGTCCCAGTAGCGTCGCTGCTGGCGTGGGTGCTTGACGCTAGGCTGGCGGTTGCCAGGAGGGAGAGGGAGAGCCAGTCGATGAAGTACCTGTCGGCCCAAATCTTTCACCCTGACCCCCCGAGCGTGGTCCACCTTTACCTCCCTGCGAGCCAGGTACCGAGGGGTTCGAGGGTGCTCATCGCCGACGACCTGCTGAGAACTGGTAGGACTCTTAGGGCCCTCCTAAATCTAGCTTACGAGGCTGATGCCCACCCCGTGGGAGTGTTCGCCGTAATCTCCCTGACTAACGCTTGGAGAAGCGTCATCACCGAGGACATAAGGGCACTCATCCTATACAACATGGCGCACGCACCCTCATCTCCGCCCATCTGAGGAGCTCCCTCGCAACCTCAGCCACGTCCTCAGCCCTGCTCAAGCGCCTGCCCTAGCTCTCAGCACGACCCTCCTCGGATGACCTGCTGGACCGCTGCAAGCACGTAGTTGGCGCGCAGCGCGCGAGCATGGGTTCCCGAAGCCAGCTTAGATGGGATGGGAGTGGCATTCCTCCTTGCTGCGGAAGGTTTTCTCCTCCCCAAGGGTTTAGCGCACGATCAGCGTATTGGGCCAAGATTATTGGTGTGTTGCCCTCACGTACGTAGCTGCTACGCCACCGACCATTGCCATGGCGAATAGCGCGCGCTTAATACTTATATACTGCGAAGCTTTCAACAATACACTTAGTACCTTAAAGACTTAACATGCCTTTACCTCTAACGCGTGAAAATAAGGAAAACTTTAAAAAATTAAGTGTTCTTGTAATCTGTATGGATATTCTGACATTACGTGTAGAGAACGTTTATAGTTGCAAAGAGGTACTAGCTTACGCGGCTAAAATGCTTTATGAAATGAAGTATGTTGACGAGAATTACTTATCTGCTTTATTAAAGAGAGAGCAGGAGTTTCCCACGGGCTTAGCAGTTAGAGAAGATTTTAACGTTGCCATACCTCATGCAGATGTAAAGTACGTCTTAAGGGAAGCATTAGTTATAATTAAAACTGATAAACCGGTGCTTTTCAGGAAAATGGACGAGCCGGACAAAGAGATACCAGTAGACATAACATTCCTCCTAGTAATTAAGGATCCAGCTGGATACATCAAGTTTCTAGCAAAACTAACTGAGCTGTTTAGCGCCGAAGAGTTCATAAAACTCGCCAAGTACGGTAACCTAGTGGAGCTAGAAAAATTTCTCAAGCAAAATCTTTTAATTCTTAGATAATCTTTTATGTCGAGCGCTATTTATCCGGTATAATCATGGAAGGCAAATTCGGGCGGCATCCTGGAACTCAAGATAAAGGGTGACACTTAGAATTCGTCAAACTCCTAGCACGCAGCCCAGACCATCCGCACGGTCTACACACGGACAGAACTATACAAAGTCTCCAAAAGCCAAGTCAGGAATATGAAAGACAAGGCTATATGCTTTTAACGAAATAAGAACTTGGTACAAATCAGAGTTCAGCTTTTAGATCGATAATTCGTGAATAAATCCTTACATTTTTAATTAAGAACATGATGTTTAAATATGATTTTCCCTTTAAAAATAGTGTTATGTCTGAAATTTCACTTATTGAGAAAATGATTAGAGAGGGTAAGGCAAGTAAACGAGAAAGAGATAGACTTCTACACTCACATGATGTATCCTTCCTTCCGAGCTTTATTGCTAAAAGGATAAACTCAGTGCCTGATGTTGTTGTTCAACCTGAGACTATAGAAGACGTAGTAGAGATTGTAAAGTATGCCTCCGAGAAAAAGGTTCCAGTTGTGCCGAGAGGGGCGGCTACGAGCGGTTATGGGGGTCCTGTGCCTGTCTCGGGAGGTATAGTTGTGGACTTCACCAGGATGGACAAGATACTGGAGATAGGTAACGATTTTGCAAGGGTTCAGCCAGGCGTCAAGTGGTATGTTCTCGAGAGGGAACTCAATAAGCAAGGTAAGAGCCTTCGGATGTACCCTTCCAGTGCATACGCAGCTACGGTGGCGGGCTTCGTTGCTCAGGGAGGGTACGGTATAGGGAGCTTCAAGTACGGAAGCATTGAGCGCAATGTGGAGAGCGTGAAGATAGTCGATGCGAGGGGAGAGGTAAAAGAACTTCCTCCTGAAAGTGTCGTTGGTGCATGTGGTACTACGGGATTGATAGTTGAGGCAAAGGTGAGGGTTCGAGAGCAGAGGAAGCCTGTGCTCCGAGCATTTCACGTTAAAGATGCTGGTGAGCTTGTAGGCTTCCTTAGATCACTTGGAGGGGACATTTTCCACTTAAGCGTAACGAATTCCATCTTCGAGAATTTTAAAAGGGAGGCCATTGAGAAGATGCCTGTCGCAGAGGTTTACACGAGGCACGGGAAGCTATACGAGAAACTACCAAGCTTGCCGGAAAGGGGATTCATAGTCCTAGTTGCTTTGGAAAGCGGCAATCTCGTATTCGAGGGAGGTGAAGAGCTCGATGAAGGGGTAGCTGAATATCTATGGGAGGAGAGGTTCTATTCTATGCGATTAAGGAGGCTTGGTCCTGGGCTTGCCGTTTTTGAGGGTATTGTTGACACGCGGTTCTTGGGTAATGTCTTGGAGAAAGTAAGTGGGTGGGCAATTGAGACAGTATTAGTCGATGGAGGGAGAAACGCTCTTATATTAGCGATGCAACCTGTTAGCGAAACAAGCCGTGATTACCTAGCTAGATACATTGACTCAATACAGTTGCTTAAGGTTATAAAGGAGTTCGGGGGTAAACCTTACTCTACAGGTATTTTCTTCTCAGAGCTAGCCGAGGAAGTACTTGGCAAAGAGAGGCTAATGCGCCTCTTCGAAACAAAGCGCGAAATAGATCCGAGCGGAATATTTAATCCTGGGAAAGTTTTTCCGAAAAAGCTTGTCGGGAGGAACCCTGGAAACGAGATCTCAGACCTCATTAAGCTTGCACTCAATGTGGGTTCTCTTGCTAAACTGGGGACGCTGATCATAGGAGGAAGCAAATTAGTCTCAACGTCCCTACCCGAAGAGGTCACGAGAATAGCTTTGGAGTGCACCCAATGTGGCTACTGTGAGTATGCATGCCCAGTATTCAGCGAGGTAAAGTGGGCTTGGAGCTCTCCGAGAGGGAAGTTCGACATTATAAAGCAGGTCTCGCTTGGGAGGTACACCCTCTCAGAGGAGGACTACGCGCTCTTCTATCTGTGCTCGCTCTGTAAGGAGTGCGAAATATATTGTCAGGGTGCTCTACCCATACTTGATACTTGGTTAAAGACAAGGCAGCTCCTAACATCTAAAGGTTATGTTCCTACAAGCATCAAGAAGCGCCTAGAAATCGTAGCTAAAACTGGGAACTCGCTTGGCGTCGAGCCGCTCAAAAGATGGGAGTGGTTGCCGGCTAAGTACAAGGAGAAAAAGAGGGGCGACGTAGCCCTGTGGGTCGGCTGCTGGGAATCCACCCACATGACGAGCATACCTCTTAACATGATCTCGATCCTCGAGAAAGCTGGGGTTGACTTCCAGGTGCTCGGCGAGGATGAGAGATGCTGCGGTATTTACGCGTGGATGAGCGGTGATGAGAAGGCGTTAGAGGAGGCAGTAACTTACCATATGGAAGTCTTCCGAAAGAGGGGGGTGAAGCAAATAGTAGCACACTGCCCCGGATGCTATCTGATGCTGAGTAAAATCTATCCCCAGCAAGCAAAGAAGCTGGGCTTCAAGTGGGAAGTAGAAGTTACACCCTTCGTGGAGCTGCTCAGCTCGCTGATTAAGAGCGGCAAGATAAAGCCGGAGAAGGAGCTATCAGCCGCAGCTGCTTACCACGACTCCTGCCATCTCGGGAGGTGGGAAGGCATCTATGTCGCTCCAAGAGAGATCCTGAACTCCATTCCTGGCCTGAAGCTTATAGAGCCTGAGCACTCCTACGAGGAATCCCGTTGCTGCGCTGCTTTCCTCGCGCTTGTAGACCAGAGGACTGCTTTCCAGATAGCTCTCAAGCGTATAAAAGAGATCAAGGGTTTGGGTGTACAAATGTTGGTTACTGCCTGTCCAGCATGCCTCTACATGCTTAGCGCAGCCTCCGACTACTCCAGGGCAGGATTGCCTGTCATAGACTATACAGAGCTCGTGAAAAAATCTATTGAGTAATTGATGATCCTATTTTAAACTTGTGATTTGTGCTATTTTTTCTTCAAGTTCTTTATAGGCTGTAAGAGGTTTTCTCTCAAAGTTCCACTCAATAGTTTTGTATCTATCCTCCCACAAGATTTTGGCTACCTCGAGCTCCTCCTCTGATGGCAAGTCAAAGTAAGGTTCTGCCGATAGGAGCTCGCTAAACCCCTCTACTAGGGCATCTAAAACTTCTCTGTAGCTAATTTTTCTTGCCAAGAGCGATTCAAGAGTAACTACCCTGTACTTTACATCGCTAACTTTTTTGTCTGCCAGCTTAGTGGGCGATACTTTTATCACGCGTGAAAGAATAGTCAAATCTGTGTTTACAAGAATTGAGCCGTGAATAAACTCTGCCCCCTTTCCTATACTTGCTGCTGTCCCAGAAACCTTTCTATTGCTGACTATTATGTCGTTAATATTTTCAATGTAGGGCTTAGCCCCCAATTTTTCTAGAGCTAGCAAGGCTCCCCTTAGATACTTCCCATAAATGTTCAGATAGTCTTTTGCAATATTTTCACTCATCTTCACACTGAGTGCATAGTTCACGTTCCCCAAGTCGTGATACACCGCTCCGCCCCCCGTAAATCTTCTAACGACGCTCACCCCCAGTTTCATAGCTGTTTCTAAGTTCACTTCTTCTCTTGCGTCCTGAAAGTAGCCAATGACTACGGCATTCTTATTCCTCCATATTCTCAGTGTGTTGTCCACTAATCCTGCACCAACACATCTAAACACCGCTTCTTCAAAAGCTAAATTCATGCAAGGATCCTCAGGGGTTTCATACAATAAAACTCTTAAACTCTTCAATCTCTATCACCTTTCTCAGCGTTTTCAATTGCATTCCTAAATGCCTCGAGGAAATCCTCGACTGTAGAGCCCACCAGGGTAACATGTAGTTCATGAAATATTTTTCTTACCTTCGTTTCTAACTCATTAATCTCTGTGTTAGAAAGTTTCTCTTCGATACTCCATAAAGCCTCCTCAGGATACATAAGGAAGTCTCCAGTAATCCTCACCTCCCGGATTGTGGTCCCTCTTTCATCTAGCGTAACGGATACCCTTATAAGCCCTTTCCTGGCCTTATATTCCCCGATACCCCTCATGAGGAGACAATGTGCGAAGAAAAGAAGTAATTAATAAATCTTTTCATTATTCTAAAGACATAGTTTACACACGCATTAGAAGCTATAGTGCAAGTTAATTCGTCAGGGTTTCAATGGGATACTTAATGTAAATATTCAGCCAGGTAGTTAGGATAGAAGTTTTCCTCATCGTAGAGACCAGAACTTAAGAACGAGCAACTAAGAATTAATAAAAATTAAAAAAGTTTTAAGTTTAAGCTGTTGGTGTAGGAGCTGGAGCGGCTACTCCGCGCTTTTTCTCCCTCATATAGCCGTATATGCAAGATACCACTATTATTACCAGCATAACTATTATAGCTCCTATTTTCCCTAGATCACAAATTCTTACCAGTAGCCAAGTAAATGGATTCATACCGTCACAAATACTGGATACATAGATGTATCCCGCTGGTAGTGGGAATCCAACGAATTTGGCCGTAGCGGTATATATAGCCATGATGTTAGTACCCATCCACAGGCCTAGGAGGTTTATAATTGCGCCAAAAATAACGCTTTTAACGATGTCATACTTGAATACAGGTACAGCCATGCATACCAAGAATACTATTACTGGGAGATCAGCTAGTAAGAGTATCTTATTCCAGGGCATGAGCATTTCAACTATATATATTGGAATCAGAATTAGTGCTGTAGCTATAACAGCCGGGTGACCTGTAGCTATAGCTGAGTCTAATCCTATATAAATCTCTCTCTTGCCAGCATACCTCTTAACAAAGTAGTCTCTTACAGAGTCAGCAATAGGAACAAGACCCTCCATGAGAAGTTTAACCATTCTAGGTAGTAAGAGCATTACGGCCGCTAACCCTATCGTTGTAGATGCTACAACTTTATAATCCTGTCTGGCAGCGACGGAAAGTACAAAGCCTAGTATAGCGCCTAATACTGGCGTTTCTCCAAGCAGTCCGAGTTTTGCTCTAATAGTTTCAGGGTCAGCCTTTACCTTTGCCAAGAGGGGTATTTTATCAAATAACTTTGCAAACGGAACCGCTAATACAGCGTAGGGGGCTGAGAAGCCGTGTGGAAGCGATATCGCTGGGCTCCCAAGCATCTCTTGTATCATTGGGCCTGTTTCATCAGCTATAACTAGCAAAGCAACCGTCATAGTTATACCTGCTAACGCCCCTAATAGGTAATCGTTCGTATAAATATATACCAGGCTGGCGACAAATGCCATATGCCAGTAATTCCATACATCTATGTCAATCGTGCGCGTTACCCTGAGAGTTAGCAAAATCAAATTTACAACCAACACTAGGGGGATCATACTTGTTCCGACAACGGATCCGAAAGCTATAGCAGCTGCGCTGGGCCACCCCACATCCACTGCCTCTAGCTTTATTCCGCTTATTTCGACTAAAGCCTTTGTTACTGGAGCAATAGTATTTATAAAGTAACCTATAACGAGGAATATTCCAACAAAACCTATGCCTATAGTCAAAGCCGATCTGAATGCCTTACCCAGCGGCACTTTTAGAGCTATTGCTATAATAAATATTACTATGGGAATGGCAGCGGAGGCTCCTAGCCCCATAAAGGCTTGAAAGGCACCATATATTGCTTCAATGATGCCGTTCATGTTCCGTCAAGTATTACTAATGAAGAGAAAAATATATAAACTTTTCTCATTATACACTGCAGTGAATTTAGGTATGGAACTGTCTGATGAGCTTAAGTATATGCTAGAACAATATGAGATAAACGTAAATGAGCTTATCAATAAATTTGGTACTGAAAAGATTACAAGGAAGGACGTTGAAGACTATATTAAAGAGATGTATTTTCCAAGAGTAAAGATTCTCAAAAAGCTTGACCCTGTAAGAAAGGTGATTGCAAGGAGGTTAGCTTCGTCGTATGACTCGGCTGTCCACGTTACTTTGTTTAAAACAATCAATGTAGAGCCATTATTGAGCGCTAAAGAAAAGCTTGAATCAATCCTTGGTGGAAAAGTTACGTTTACTTTTACCTTATTAAAACCCCTTGCAAGGGTTTTAGATGGCAGTATATTTAACTCAGAATTGCGCGGCGATGATGAGGTCATAATGTACGAAGACGTAAACATAGCAATCGCAGTTCAAACAAAAAAAGGTCTCGTGACGCCTGTTATTAGGAGAGTTAGTGAAAAAAGTTTGAAAACACTCTATAAGGAATACGTTGATATAATATCAAGGGCAAGAAGTCTTAAACTCAAGCAAAAAGACCTAGTAGGCGGAACTTTCACACTATCTAATCTCGGAATGTACGGCACAGATTACTTTACGCAGATAATTAATCCTCCGCAAATAGCCATACTTGGAGTGGGGAAAATTAAAGAAGAACTCACCTTTACACCTAGTAGTGGTTTAAAAACTATTAAAGTTGCGACTTTTTCATTAACGTTCGATCATAGAGTGGCAGATGGAGCAGATGCAGCAGCTTTCTTAGCTAAGCTTGAGAACGAGATAAAAACTTTTATTGAGAACTGTATACTTTTCGAGGGGTGATCATATTGAAGATAAACGTAAGCCACGTAAGCACGCCTATTAAAAGCGAGTTCGACAAGCTTGACCTCCATGAGAATAAGCTAATTGATATGCTTAAGACAATGGTCTTAATAAGAGCATTTGAAGAGAAGGTTGAAGAGCTATATTTAAAGGAAGGAGTATTGATTGGCCCTGCACACCTATACTTCGGCTCAGAGGCTATTGCTGCAGGTGTAAAGAATTTCTTGCAGAGGGGGGACCTGGTCATAAGTCATCACAGAGGACATGGTCATGCAATAATGCTCGGTATAGAACCTAGTAAATTATTTGCGGAATTGTTGGGTTTTCGGGAGGGAAATCTGAGGGGTCTGGGTGGATCAATGCATTTACCTATTGATGTTTCAAAGGGAGGTCTCTATGCATCTGCAATAGTCGGAAGCCAGATTCCCATAGCTGTTGGCGTAGCGTTTTCTCAAAAATATCGCAAGACAGGTCATGTTACAATAGTGTTTCTTGGGGATGGAGCCACGAATACCGGGGCTTTCGCCGAGGGAATGGTGATGGCTTCATTTCTAAGGGTACCGCTAGCATTGATATGTGAGGATAATAAATATGCCGAGTTTACGAGAACGGCTGACTTATTCGTAGATGAAGATGTCGTTATACAGAGATTTCTGAGCTATAATATACCTGTGTTAATAGTTGATGGTAATGACCCATTATCTGTTTATAAAGCGCTAAAAATATATGAGAATGAGCTTAGAAGCGGTAAGGGACCAGTTGCTATAGTTGCGAATACATATCGTTTAAAGGGTCATGGAGTGTACGATAAAGCACCATACAAGCCGCTGGGAGAAGTAGAGCTGTATAGCAGGTTAAAAGATCCAATATTAACCTTTGCCAATAGACTGGTAAATGAAGGAATAATAACGCATGACTCCCTCGATGCTATTTTCGAGGAGGCTAAAAAATCTATCGAGAAAGCTTTTGAGGAGGCTAAAAAAGGTTCGCCACTATCAATAGAGGAGCTATACTTTTATGTATGAGGTGTAATGCATGAAGATAAGCCATATAGAGGCATGTAGGCAAGGGATAATGGAGGAAATGGAACGAGACAATAGTATAGTATACATTGGCGAGGATGTACGCAAGGGAGGACCTCATGGCTTTAGCAAGGGGCTTTATGAAAAGTTCGGGCATGAAAGAGTCATAGATTCCCCGATAAGCGAGATTGGTCTTGTAGGATTTGGAATAGGAGCGGCACTTGAGGGACTAAAGCCTATAGTTGAAATAATGTACATGGATTTCCTGCCGATAGCAATGGAGCAAATTGTAAACCACATGGCGCAAGCCAGGTTCTTAACTGCAGGGCAGAAAGACCTCCCATTAGTAATTAGAACACAATACAGTCTCGGGAGGCAACACGGTCCACAACACTCTCAGTTCTTCCCAAGTCTTTTCACTAATGTGCCAGGATTAAACGTCGTAGTGACTTCCACACCATATAATTGTAGAGGATTGTACAAGCATGCTCTTAGGCAGAACAAACCCACTATAATCATCGACCCTGCTTGGATATATTATAGGTTCGTCGATGAGGTTCCAGAGAGAGATTATGAAGTTAAGTTCGGTAAAGCAAATCTTATTAACGAAGGGGAGGACGTGACACTAATAACCTTCGGCAGGACAGTGTATGAGTCTATACAGGCATTAAAGCAATTACCAAAAGAGGTCTCTGTCCACTTAGTTGATCTTCAGTCACTCAAACCGCTCGATATTGAGGCGATAGTAAGAGCAGCAAAGAAAACAGGAAGAGTTCTCGTGGTGTCAGAGGAACATCCCCATTCAAGTGTTGCTAGCTATGTTGCATCATTAATATACGAGTATTGCTTTGGAGAGCTTGAAAAACCTATTAAAGTACTTACCCCGCCAGATATACATGTACCATTCTCCCCGATGCTCGAAAAGACATACATGGTCACTTCTGATAAAATAGTGAAAGCGATATTAGAGCTTGCCGAGTAGGAATTATACTGGTGGTGAACATAATGGGTAAAATGACTATAAAAGCACCTAGATTTGATCCTTCAGCAGAAAAAGTCGTAATAATTGCGTGGAAAAAGAAAGAAGGAGAGTACATAAAAAAAGACGAAGAGCTTGTTGAAATGATGGGTGAGAAAACAACATTTACCTATGTATCTCCTTGCAATGGAGTAGTAGTTAAGATAACGGTGCATGAAGGAGAAGTAGACGTTGGAGAACCCATAGGAGAGTTGGAATGCCAAGATTAGCTTTACAGCCTTGGAAGAAAAGTATAAATTAACCCTCTTAAGCAAACTATGACTGATGCAGCCATGAGCCAACAAGAGCCTGTTCGTATAGTAGTAGCGTGTGGAACAGCTATTGCAACTGCCACTTATGTAGCCGAGAAAGTGAAAAAAATGCTTGAGAAATACAAAATTAAAGGTGAAATATATCAAGCTAAAGCACAAGAAGTAAATTATTTTATAAAAATGCTGGGGAAAGTAGATCTTATACTCGCAACAACGTTTGTTCCTCTTTCAGATAGCAAAGTTCCTGTCTTGAATGCTATGCCATTTCTAACAGGTATAGGTGAGGATGCCCTAGAGAAGAAAATAATCAGCATTTTAACTCCTAAGAAGTAGCGCGCGTAATAGTCTCCTGCGGCGATGCTTGGAGAAGTATAGTAGCAGGAGACACGAGAATACTCATATTGCATAGTACTTGGTAAAAATGATTTGATAACCATGTGAAATATTAATCAATGAAAATATTTTTCATAGTACTTAGTAAGGCCCAGTTCTTTTATGGTTTCTAGTCTAGGTGCTCCATTTTCATCAATGCCTACATATGCGTAAAACTCTCTCAGCATATCCTCTAGTTCTACAGTCTGTCCTTTGGCACCCCCATTTTGAGGGGGCTGTTCTAAAAACCTCGTAGGCAACCTGTCGCTGTTTTTATCTAGCCCATTAGCAAAATTAAAAATCCTTTTCAAGAAAAATATTCTTTTTCCTGTTTGAACAAGATCTGGCAGTGTTTTCTTAATGCCAGTAACATATGTATACAAGCCGGCCACATAAGCAGGGGGTATATCGACAAATTTGCATAATCCCATCGACTCTTGCACTTCGCTCCAAAACTCCATCGTAGCTACCATCCACGCCTTACCTTTATAGGCAAATCGATCCACCCTTTCATATATCTTCAGGTCTGTGACCCTTTGTCCCTGTTCTACTCTCATAAATAGACCATAAAGGTGATCAGCTCCTCTATTTGAGGTTGCATACTGGAGACCCAGCCCCTTAAAGGCCCTTGGATCATGCATAGGCATCTCGACGCCTTTTACATGCATGCAATACTCATGAGAACCACGTCCTATAATTTCTGAAGCTTTTCTGCACCCCTCAGCAAGGACTTTTCCAAATCCCTCTTTCTGAGCAATCATATGCAACAATTTAAGAACACTCTCCTTATCCCCCCATTTAGGCTCTAACCCATCTAAATCTTCCTTTCTAACAATTCCCTTTTCGTAACATTCCATTAACCATGCAATAACATTGCCTGTTGAAATAACGTCAAGGCCAAATTCGTTACATGCTTCGTAAAATTTAACTATGTATTCAGGGTCATCGACAAGTAGCATTGATCCAAGAGAAGCTATAGCCTCATATTCAGGGAACCTCATTTTTCTTTTTCCAGAGTCCGTTATCTTCCAACATTTTACAGGACAAGCCCAGCAACCATGTGTACCAATCATAAAACCCTTTTCCTTAAAATATTCTCCAGATAATCTCTTATATCCATTAAATTCTCCTTGCGAGAAATTTTTTATCGGCATATCGCCATATTCATAAAATACTTCAACCTCGCCAGAGGTGCCATATGAAGAAAGTATCTGTGTGACTGGAGAAGACATTATCAGTGGCAAGAGTCTCTGAAGAATGCTGGTTATCCTCGCAGGATCTTTTACTTTTATTTTTCCAGTACCTCTCACAGCTATTGCTTTTAGATTCTTAGACCCCATCACGGCACCCATGCCTGTTCTTCCAGCTATCCTTGGCCCATAGGGTACAGGCTCAAATGCTATTGTAGAAAATCTTACGAGATTCTCGCCAGCAGGACCTATTAACCCCACTTTAGCTTCATTATCGGGTATTTCCCTAAGTATCATTGAACCAGCTTCATAGGTTGTTAATCCCCAGTACTTGCTAGCATCTCTGATCTCTACTTTGCTATCCCTTATATATAAGTACACAGGACTAGATGCTCTTCCTTTCACAACAATACCATCATATCCAGCTCTCTTTAGTTCAGGTCCCCAGTAGCCGCCTACGTGCGCTTCGCCCCAAGCGTTGGTAAGGGGAGATTTTGCAACCACGACAAACCTGCTACTTGAATAAATAGGCGTTCCAGTAAGTGCTCCTGTCATAAAAATAAGAACATTTTCAGGATGAAATGGTTCTACCCTTGGATTATTTAATTCATCCATGAAGATTTTCGTTGCGAGACCTATACCTCCGATAAATGTAGTAATATCTTCTAGACTAATATCTTTCTCTTCTATTTTTTCCTTTGAAAGATCTACATATAATAACTTACCTGCATAACCCCCTAGCTCCACATTAATTCACCTTTATCTTATCCCGTATAATTTATAGTATAATTCTACGTCTTTCTCAGGAATTATGGGAGGTTCTTTTCCTAAAGCCATAGCTACAAACTGGGCGGTAGCCACTTCCTCCAGAGTCTCGGCCACAGCTTCAGCATCGTATAAATTAGACCCTAAAGCCACAATACCATGATTTTGCAAAATTATCGCTCTAGAGCCTTTTGAAGCCTTTTCTTCAACTAACCTGGCCAGTTGATCGGTCCCTGGGAAAGCAAAAGGCACGCTCTCCACTTTCCTAAGAACCATTACCGCCTCCACCGTAATTGGCTTTAAAGAACTCCCTGCCAATGCTAGACCCAGCGTAACAGGATTATGAGCATGCACTACAGCATTCACATCTGGTCTGACTTTATATATAGCGGCATGCATTGGCCATTCTATAGAAGGTCTTAGAAAACCCTCCAAGACATTACCATCGAGATCCAGTTTAACAAGATCATCAGGGTTCAATTCACCCTTAAAAATTCCACTTGGAGTAATCCAAAATTCTGAGGAACCAGGAACTCTAGAACTGACGTTACCTCCCAGAGCCGACACTAGTCCTCTGCTATATAGATTTTTCATAACTTTGCATATATCATTCCTTAATTGATCCTCTGTAATTACTTCAAAATCACTCAAAAACAATCACCACTCTCTGCATTACTATATCTTCAAGATAAACTTTTTGTTTATGAAATAACCCCGGAAACAGATTGTTCCCATACGACAAACTCTTTTTGTTCTAAGGAGTAAAATCAAGAAAAAGTTAAAAACCAGGATTATAGAATAATTACATGGATATTTTAACATTTCATATAGAAGACGCTTATCGTTGTGAGGATGATCTATCTAGGGTTGCCAGAATCTAGCGCGCGCTATTTAGCAACGAAGAGTTCGTAAAGCTTGCTAAGCATAGTAATTTAGATGAACTGAAAAAAATTCTTAGAGCAAAATCTTTTGCTTTTCAGATAATCTTATAAATTTCATTATAGATCCCTTTCATTGAAGTCCAAATGAAGCCATATTTCTCTTTTAACTTAGTGTATGTTTCCGTAAGAGAGGGATTAGGCTCTACCACTTCTAATGGTTTTATAAATTTCTCCTTCACCTCAGAGACATCTTTATATAAATTTGCATTGATGAGAAGAGGAATTAATGATCCAGCATTTATTACATCAGAATAGACTTTTATTCTCCTACCATAAATAGTTGCTCTTAATTTGTTATGAACAATCGACTTAGTTCCTCCACCACTTATTCCTATTTCTGTTGCTTTTTCATTAAATACATCTTCTAAAAGGTGGATTAAGTAGTCCTCAGACAACGATAAACCAATTAAGATACCCCTAAGAAATCTGCCGATAGTGTACTCCCTAGGCTCATTCTCTGACACTTTCAATCCTAATAAGGAGGCATTTAGAGAAGGGTCATAAAATGGAGCCCTGTCGCCAGGAGGAATAAATAAAAACTCGTCACCAGGCCTAACCTTTCCTGCTAAATCATCAACAAGATTAATATCTATCCCCAGAACTTTTTCACATATCCAAGAAAGGAACGCACCCGTAAAACCTGTTGTTGTGCTGGCCAGATAACCACCAAAAGGATGCAAATGATAATATACAGAAGGATGACTTACCAGTTTCCTGGTGACCATTTTAATGACAGTCGTAGACCCACTATAAACACTTACATTCCCCGTTTCTAATGCACCAGAGGCAAGGGCTGAAGCTACTCCATCTGTCATTCCTTGATGGACACGAGCTTTAAGTAAACCCAACTTATTGGACCAATTGCTTTCAGCTTCACATATGAATTCACCGCTCTGAGCCAATCCCGGCATCTTATCTAAGTCTAGACCCAGTTCAAAGTATATTCTGGTAAAGTATTGAGGTTTTTCTTGCGATATGTCTAAGCCGAATTTTAAAGCGTTTGTGTAATCTGTTTTTATGTCGGACCACTTCTCTACTTCCTTGAAGCATAATTTATAGAGAACCCAAGTGGCTGGCGGAACAATCCATCTAGCTTTGGCATAGAGGCTGTGAAAGCGTTCTTTTATTCCATATAATCTTGTTAGAGGTGAAGATGCATCAACGATTACTCCTTTTTGAGTTAACTCCTTTACACTTTCTTTCTCTTTAATTTTATTATAAGCTTCAACATCCTTCTCGTAATACATACTAGGTTTGATTAGTGCATTACCATACTCATCGATTAATAAGAAAGACCCCGAAGTGCTATCAACCGTAACATATGTTTCATGTTTCTCGTTCCCATGGGACTGATGGAGAATAGGCGGCATTGCTTTTTCAATTGCATAGAGCCACTCATTTGGATCCTGTCTTTCAATAGGATATTTATTTAGCGCCTTCAGGTTACCGTCAAAGTCAAAAATAGCTATTTTAACGCTACTTGTTCCCAGATCTACGGAAACTAACATAGGCTTTCACATATAATTTTATTAAGAATATAAAAAATATTTTATTTATAGCTTCTCAGCAATTTTCTTAGGCATATCTCGTGCATAATACCAGGCAAGGAAGTATATTACTAGCAATGTCGTGCTAAATATGAAGCCTCCCATATCTCCTGACGTGTATGAGATAATTGGATACATAATTACAAAGGGCAATATATGTGACCCTGCATCAAGACTCGACGCTAGAGCTACTGGCAAAGCATAGTTGATCGCTTTAGCCGCAGTGGTTAGAGGTGCTGCAAACGCATGCGTAATATATACTACAAGTGTCAATGTTATTAATCCATTCAGGAATGTTTTAACTAAATTACCACGGGACGCGGCCGCTGCCCACATGAAAAATATTGGAATGATCGCTACATCGGCCAGCGGCAGAATCTGATTGAGACCTGCTCTATTTAGAGCCACAGCTATTAGGTATAATAATGGTATAGATATGTACCCCACGGCGATAGATGGTGGGTTGGCGTTTCCAATCGGTCCAGCATCTATACCGATCCAGATAGTGCGCCCCTTAAATCTCTTGGACCTCTCAAAATACTCCCTAATGCCATCGGCAATAGGCACTAGTCCCTCCATAAGTATTCCTATGAGCCTGCCCATAAGTAGCATTAATGCAGCTACATAAATGCCGGCCCTAAGCCACCAGTCCCAAGACATTCGGGCAATTGCTGCAAGCAATACGCCTATGATAAAACCAATCATCATTGGCTCGCCGAATGGACCAAATCTTTCTCTAAGAGACTCTGGATCGGCTTTAATTTCCTCCAGTTTTTTAATCCTTGAGAATATTGCTTTTTCCAGTGCTAAACTGATAGGAGCCCAATTCGTAGTTTCCGTATGTGGTAAGGAGCATCCAGGAATGCCAAAGAATTTTTGTGCTAAGGGAGCTGTCCAGTCAGCTAGTTTCAGTATAAGTATTTCTGAAATTATTGCTATAATATAGGCGAGTACCAGGTTGTTTGTCCACATGTAAACCATTACGGCTGTGAAAGCCCAGTGCCAATAGTTCCAAATATCTGCATCGAATGTAGACGTCCATCCAAGCAACAACAACAGAATATTCACAATAAATCCTATCGGTATTATTAGTGCTGATAGAGGAACAGCCCAAGTTATAGCGGATGTTAGCGGCCAACCAATATCTAGACCTACAAGCGTTATTCCATATGCTTTAACCATAGCATCAATGATCTTGCTAACTATGTCAAGTACCGCTCCTAGAACAGCAAATATACCTACGAATGCGATACCAACAAGCACTGCCGCCCTAGCGCTCTTACCGACGGGCTGCCTGAAGATTAGTGCCAGTACGAATAGTATCACTGGCATCATTAAGGCTGGGCCTAGAGACAAGAAGTACTGTACAGCTCCTACTATGTCTATCGGGGGCATTTTTGGTCATAATTATAATTAGAATTGGGCTATATAAGTTTTTCTGCATAGCCTTTGTTAGGTTTTTCAGTGGTGTTAAAATAGAAATCCTTGGAACAAAATACCTTAGACGTAGGAAAACATATATCTAAGATAGCTGCGAAATTATGTGGGGAGTAATATTGCCTAGGAAGGTATATGTTGAAGTCGAATCTACGTTAGGTTTCAATAACTTAATTGAGTTGTTAATTAAAGGATATGGTTATACACTAATAGAGATAGCTAAAAGTTTAGCTATTTTGGAAAAGGGGAGTAGAGTCTTAACATATATAGGTTTTACGAACTGGAATTATGTGCATAGGAGACTGAAAATATCATTAAGTGATAAGAAAGAGAAGTATTATTTATATCGTTTTGAGTACGAGTTTTCGTGGTTAACTAATATTGGTTATCTGTATAGACCAGTCTCTAAGGAGTTAAGTAATCTGGCTAAAGATGGAGTACTCCGCATGAAGAAGATGAAATGATAAAGTATATAAGCCCCTATAAAACAACCAACTGTGGTGAACAAAGTTGTCCCAGAAAAAGAAATATCTTATATACGTTGCATGCGGTTCGGCCGCTGCATCAGCAAACCTTGTCAAAGAAAGATTAAGAGAACTGCTTAAAAAATACAACGTAGATGCTGAAATGCAAATATACCGAGTTGCAGAGCTTGCTAATGCTACTAAGCTCAGAAGACCTGATTTAATAATTGTGACGGCTGGTTCATTCACAAAGGCTGGAGTACCTCAGGACATACCTATTTTGATAGGTTTACCCTTGATGACTATGGTTGGTGTAGATAATTTCATGAGGCAAGTCATCGATGCTCTTCAAAAGTCTAAGTCTTAAATATTTACCATTTGCTTCGTAAACTAGTACGCAATAAGCACATAAGAAAAATATACATTTTTTAATAATTTAAATTATCTAATACTGATAAGATATCCCTTGTGTATAAAATGTTGAGTTGTCTAGGCTTTTACAGGTAACTGGCCGGGATGCCAAAAATATGGTCACTATAGGAGATAGTGCATCTGATATACCCATGTTTCGGATTGCCGTGAGAATGATGACTGCCTTGCTGTAGCCTTTTGTTTTGATGAGCCAATAGGTATGCAGTGTAAATAGCAATGAAAGTAGCGAAGGCATGAGTTGGTCTGGAACCGGCTACAACTCAGTTGCTTGTCAATCATACTAGGCTAAAGACTATTGGTGTCGTTGCTCTAACGTATGTAGCCGCTACGCCTTCAACCATTGCCATTGCGAATGCTACGATTCCTTCCCTGAATATCTTGAGGATTTCTCCCTTTAGTACTTCAGCCAATGATAGACCATACATGTATCAATAGATTAGGGAATAGTACTTGATTGCCCATGAGACGGGTATCTATATGAGGAATGCAGCTACTGGACTTAAGATGTTTCCTTGCGTTCCTAGAGAGGCGCCTATGAGGAATGCTATTGGGAGGATTGTGAACCATACTAGTGAATCTCTTAGTCCAGCGAATGGTCCCATTAATGTAGTCTTTACGCCTCGGATAGTGTCGGCGTCTGCTCCTTGCTCTTCTAGTGATAACGCACGCTGCGGAAAACTACGTCTCCAAAAGTAAGCAAGAAGTTTGTAAATAGTGTTGCTGGAGCTGAGTGGGTGTGAGTAGCAGAAACTATGACGGGGACGCTTACAATTGTCTTTTCTGTAATCCTTTGAATTGTTTCCTTGATCTGTGAGTCTACCCCTAAAAGATCGAGGTTGATAAGCAGGACGGCTGGCTGATTTTCTACAAGTAGGGCTCGGAGTTCAATGTCGTCGTGGACTCCTTGCGATTTTCCCCTCGGGTTAGGTAGCCAGATAGCTCGGGTCCTCGAGGTGGTTGGGGGGTTATAGTTGTCTTTGCAAAGGCCTGCTCAAACACATGTCACCCCTGCTGTGTAACAGCTTTTACAAGATGTCTGGGAGTATCTATGGGCCTGTTTAGTTTTTCGCCTAGTCTATAGGCGAGGAGCTGGAGTGGCACAGCCAGAGATATTGGTGCTAGGTGCCTATCAGCATCTACAGCTCGTATAACAGTCACACCGTCTTGTGAAAGTTCATGCAACTTCTGGTTGCTCTCAGAGCCAATTACTACTACGGTTGCCCCGGTTTGTCTAGCCATCTCGATCAACGGATAAGTGGCCTCTGCAGAAACCTTCTCAACAGGTATAATGAATGTTGTGGCGAAACCTTGCTCTACAAGTACGAAGGGTCCGTGCTTGAATTCTCCCGCCTCTACGCCTTCGGCGTGGAAGTATGAGGCTTCCTTGAGCTTCAAGGCTCCTTCGAGGGCTAGTGGGTAGGTTAGTCCTCTGGAGACTACGTAGCCTGCTTTGCAGGAGGCAAGTTGTTCTGCTGCCTTTGCTGCTTCCTCGTCTATCTGCCTGACTTGTTCGCTGAGCTGGTTTGCAAGGGTTTTCACTATTTCTAGCTTTGTCTTTTGCTCGGATTCGCTTACTTTGCCTAGTTGGCTTGAGGCTCTTAAAGCGACTAGGTAGAGTAGGAGGAGTGTTGAGGTGAATGTCTTTGTGGCTGGCACTGCTAGTTCTGGGCCGGCGGCTATTGGCAGGTAGAGGTTTGAGAGTCTAGCGAGCCTTGAGCCTATGTAGTTCGTGATTCCAAGGATTGTTGCTCCTCTAAGTTTTGCCTCGTAGAGTGAGGCTAAAACGTCCCCTGTCTCGCCTGACTGCGAGATTGCGATAACCAGGGTTCCTGGACCCACATTTTCGAGGTAGTATAGGGGGAACTCGGCTGCACTCGTGACTATAGGGCTTATGCCGGCGAGCTCGGAGAAGTAGTAGGAGGCGACCATGCCGGCGTGCAGGCTTGTGCCATTTGCAGTTACGTAGACGTCTTCGGCTCCGGTCAGAAGTTTCCCGGCTAGGTTCAGGTACTTCTGCTGTACCGAGCTGAGCGTTCTTAGGAGGGCTTCTGGGACTTCGTGTATTTCCCTGAGCATGTGGTGTTTGAATCCTCCCTTGTCTATAAGTGATGGGTCTGCTTCGAGTGTTGTAAGCTCCGGTCGCTTCCTCGCTCCCTCAGCCGTGTAGATTGCTTCCCCCTCCTTAGTGAGTATCAGTAGTTCTCCGGGGCGTAGTTCGCCGAAGTGGTTCGCGTAGCCGTGGAGGGCGTACTTGCTTGTCGAGAGCAGAAAGTAGTTGTTTGAGGTTCCGTAGAAGAGCTTGGGTCCGTTTGTTAGTGCCAGGATGGCTTCTTTCTCGGCGTGTAGCAGGGCGAGGGAGAAGTAGCCGCTCAGCTTGGAAAATGCTTCCTGGATTATTTCTCTGGGCTTTAACTCTCCTCTGAGCAGCGGCTCCATAACGTGGGCAACGACCTCGAAGTCGCACCTGGACGTTATCTTGTGCCCCTCCATTAGCAGCTTGTCTTTCAACTCCTCGTAGTTTGAGACTGCGCCGTCGCCCACGACTGCCAGGGTTTTCTCGCAGTCTACGTGTGGATGGGCGTTTTCCACTGTTGGTCTCCCATGCGTTGCGAAGCGTGTGTGCCCGAGGGCGATGCTGGAGGAGATTTCCTGCAAGCGTAGCTTGGATGCAACTTTCTCAATGGGGCCTAGCTCCTTGAACACCTCGAGGCTCTTGTCGGCCAGTATGGCTACTCCAGAGTTGTCTGTGCCCCTGTACTTTAGGCGTTTAAGTCCCTCAATCACTGCAGGAACAACGTTTCCTCCATTCTTCGATACTGCGCCAAAGATCCCTCCCATACGCGCGCTACCCCTCGTACACCAGTTCTCCATCGACGATTGTCTTCTTTAAGTTTAGCTTTTCGTCCAGGATCACGATGTCTGCCCGGAACCCGGGTCTCAGGTACCCTATTTTTTCCCTGGATAAGGCATCGATGCTTTTAGAGGGCGTGTAGCTAGCCATTGTAAGTGCTTCAAGAATACCCGCGTCGGCTTTAACCATGTTTCTCACGGCATTGTCCATGGTTAGAGTGCTCCCGGCGAGGCTTCCCGTGTCTACTAGGCGGGAGACGCCCTTCTGCACCCTTATCCTGAGGCCTCCCAAAAGGTACTCGCCGTCGGGCAGTCCTGCGGCGCTGATGGCGTCTGTAATCAAAACTACCCGTAGGGGACCAGCTATCTTGTATATGAGCCTAAGAGTTGCCGCGTGTAGGTGAACGTAGTCCGCGATCGCCTCTACGTGCACTCTAGGATCAAGTAGAAGTGCTAGAGCTAAGCCCGGCTCTCTGTGATGGAAAACTCTCATGCCATTGAAGATGTGGTTTGCTATTGTTGCCCCCGCCTTTATCCCCTCCACCGCTTCTTCGTATGTTGCCTCGGAGTGCCCCAAACTCACAAGCACTCCTTTACCCCTAACCTGCCTGATGAAGTCCAGCGCGCCCTCCAACTCTGGGGCAACTGTTACCTTCCTCAGCAAGCCTTTCGAGGCAGAGTAATATTCCTCAAACTCCTTAAGGCTGGGCTTCCTCAGGTACGCCTCGTTCATCGCCCCCTTCATTTTCGGGTTTAAGTAGGGACCTTCCAGGTGCACTCCAATCAACCTGGCACCCCTTGCTGGGGTCCAAGCGGAGGCTGCTTGAGAAACATTTCTGCACACTTGGATTAGTGCTTCATGGGGTGCAGCTACCGTAGAGGCTAGGAAGGCTGTAACTCCGTGTGTCGCAAGCTTACTAGCCATGTCCATCAGTTCTTCAGGTGTCGCCTCAGTTACGTCTACGCCTCCATAGCCGTGTATATGCGTGTCTATGTAGCCTGGGGCAGCGCAGTACTGCTCGGCGTCTATTACTTTGTCCGGGGTTTCTTCGAGGTTGAACCCCTGGATGACCCCATCCTTGACCACTATGTTGACTACTCCTAGGTCCTCGAGTGGGGTTAGGACGTGTGCATTCTTGACTAGGACTCTCAAGTAGCACCCCAAGCTATACTCTGCAGGGTAATAAAAACATTGAGTTTTCCGTAAACTTTAAGAGCATTTCTCTGTCTTTTTCGTTGCATGCTTAGACGGGTGTGTTGGAGGTGGTTGATGCCTCAGCTAGTCGGGGTTTAAGGTTTAGAGGGGTGGTGGTGTCTCCTGGCATAGCTATTGGTAGCGTTCTCGTTCTCCGGGAGGTCGATGTCCTGGAGCGCGTCGGTGAAGAGAAGTCGCTGGATATTGAGGGGGAGGTGAGGCTTCTTCATGAGGCATGTTTAAGTGTGAAGAGGAAGCTTGAGAGTTTGAAGCTTGTTCTTCCTAGGGCTGAGCAGGAGATTATCGATGCGCAGTTGCTGATTGTTGATTCGCTGGTTTCGGAGGCTGAGGAGCTTGTCAGAGGCTCTTCTCTGAGTGCTGCCTCGGCGGTTAAGAGGGTTTACGAGAAGTACTCCGAGACGCTCAGGAGTGGTGGCGAGCTTTTTGCCCTCAGGACCCAGGACCTACACGACATAGCTGTTAGGCTGGTATCCTGCATTGTTGGGGGATATGCGGCTGGCGTGGAGTGGAGTGGGAAGATCTTGGTGGCTGAGGAGATTGACCCGATAAGGTTTTTGGAGGCTGTTGATGGTGGGCTTGTTGGGCTGGTTACTCGGAGGGGCGGCTTGACTGCCCACGTGTCTATACTGGCGAGGCTGAGGGGTGTCCCGTACTTGATCTCCAGGGACCTGGACTTGGGGGCTCTGAGGAATAATGCTAGTGCTGTTCTTGACTGTGTGAATGGCTACTTCAATGTTGAGCTGAGCCCCGGTGAGGTGGGGAAGTACTATTCTCTTGTTTCTGAGTATAGGGAGACTGTAGCCCTGTATGCGCAGGAAGAGAAGCTGGAGCCTGTCACCCGTGATGGCGTGAGGATTGCAGTGATGTGTAATACTGGGAACTTGGAGGAGGTCCGCGTAGCTCCCAGCTACGGCTGTGGTGGTGTCGGGCTTTTTAGGATCGAGTTCGCATACATGGCTAGGGATGCTGCTCCAGCGGAGGACGAGTTGTTTAACTTGTTTAAGAGGAGCCTCGAGTTTCTGGGTGGCGGGCCGTTGACTGTGCGGGCTCCGGATATTGGTGGTGATAAGCCTGTAAGGTTTCTGGAGCTGCCGCGCGAGGCTAACCCCCAGCTTGGTTTTAGGGGTACTCGTCTCCTGCTGAGGTACAGGGACTTGCTGCTTAGACCTCTTGTTAGGGCTGCTTTGAGAGCGGCGGTTTTCGGCGATTTAAGGCTGATGTTTCCCATGGTGTCGGTTGTCGAGGAGGTTGAGGAGCTGGTTGAAATCGTTAGGGGGGAGGAGGAGAGGATGAGGGGCGAGGGGTGTAGCGTGAGGATGCCTATGCTCGGCGTCATGGTGGAGGTTCCCTCTGCCGCTTTGCTTGTAGGCGAGCTTATCGATAGAGGGGGCTTGAGCTTTGTGAGCTTTGGGACGAATGATTTGACGCAGTATGTTTTGGCCGCGGACAGGACGAGCGCCTACGTCAGCGATATTTACGACGAGCTTAATCCCTCGGTTTTAAGGCTCATGTCCTACGCCATTGACAGGATTCGTGGGAGAGCCGAGGTAGAGGTCTGTGGTGAAATGGCTAGTAGAGGCCTGGCTGCCCCTGTACTCTTGGGTCTGGGGGTGAGAGGCCTCAGTGTGGCTCCAGGCTTTGTTGGAAAAGTTAAGTACGTGGTTAGGAGGCTGGATTACGGGGAGCTGGCTGAGGTGACAAGAGGAATAGTTGAGAGGGCAACTACTGCGCGTGAGGTGAGGAAGTTGCTCCAAAGCTATTTGAAAAGTAGAGGAGTCAAAGTTTTCGAGTAGTGTTGCTTATCCTTTGCTGCTCACCTTCTCTCACCTAGATATCAAAAGCTGGTTGCGCTAGAAATGGACAGCCAGGCTAGTGAGCGCGCGCTGATCCTATTGCGCGCATAACCTTTCCCATCGGAGCTATATTTTGTAATTCCTTTAGATGCTAAAGGAAACTATGGGGTAAGAGACGCGGCAAACGCTCCTTTTCCGCTGCACAATCTTATTTGTCTATAGCGCGCGCTAAATATGTTTTATGACCCTTTCTATGTGTCGAGGGACGTCAGGGTTGTATCCTAGCTGCAGAGATCTTTCAATGGCAAATAAGTACATGGGTAGAATTAGAAGAAGATATGTGATCTGGGTGCTCATTTTGATGGGAACTGTGAAATCTGCCATTTTCAGGTCTGATATTAAGATGGTGTCGAAGTCTCTTGCTCTGAGATCGTTAACAAGTCTTTCAACATACATGTTTGAGTGCGTCCCTGAGGCTGAGAGAACAATTACTTGTAGTTCTTTGGCTTTTTCGCGTAAAGCGATGGGACCGTGCCGAAATTCTAATGCATGCATGGCATGAGAAAAAGTATAAGCTACTTCGTTGAGCTTGAGGCCTGCTTCCTGGGCGATTGCGTATATGCTCTCAGCGCCAAGAACTATAAAGGTCTTTTTATCAAGAGTTTTATTCACAAGTTCTTTTATTTCGTGGTACTTGTTGTAGATTCCTTTGAACCCCTCTACAAAGGTCTGAAGTTCAGAGTCGAGGGTTTTAATGTTACTGTGGGAAAAGCTCTGCAAGGCTACGTGAGAAGTTATTGTGCCTAGTAGTGAGAGACCTATAAAGGATTTTGTCATGTAATGGCTCTTCTCGAGGCATTCAGGAACAACAATGGAAATATCCGCCTTTCGGTGAAGAGTGCTTCCCGGGGTACATGTTAGCCCGATTGTTTTGATGTTTTTACTTCGTGCTTTTTCCAATGCCAGAGTAATCTCCGTGGTTTCTCCTGATCGTGAATAAAAGATGCTAAGAAGTGAGGGTGAGGGCTTCATTCGATCTAGTAGATAAATAAACTCAGAGGCTGGAAGAGCAAACCCAGTCGTTTTCTGCAAAATGAGTGGATAGGCTCCATAAAGGCTTGCGTAGTAGCTGCTACCACATCCTATGTGCAGAATGCTTTCAGCGTTTGTGCGTGTTAGAAATTCTTCAATTCTCTCCATAGTAGTTAGCAATGAGCTCCTGAGAGCTTCAATAACTGAGATTGTTTCTTTAACTTCCTCAATGATGCCCTGTCCCCTGCTTGCTTCTCCCGAAAACATATAGGACTTTCTTCTACTATGGGAATCCTGATATATTTGTTTTGTTGACCATTTACATGAAAATTCTTATAAGCCATGAGTATAATGGGGGTGAGATATGGATGAGAAATCAGTGTTATGATTTTCTGCTGAATGCTGGTGAAGGATATGCATTGCTGTTTTTATCACCTATTTCAATGCACATTGTCAATTCTTTTATTGATGTAGCTGTATCTAGCGGGGCTCCTCTTGCCTTTATTGCTTCGTTAAACCAAGTAGATTTAGACGGTGGTTATACGGGATGGACTCCTCGCGCATTTGCAGAGTTTGTAAATAAGCGAGTAGTAGAAGTAGCTGGCTGGGAGTATCCAGTAATTCTTCAGCTGGATCACGGGGGTCCGTGGCTTAAGGACAAGCACATCGAGAGAAACTACACCTACGAGGAAGCTTTAAGTGATTTTCTCAAGTCGCTTGAGGAGTTTCTAAAAGCAGGGTTCTGCTTAATTCACCTCGACGCTACAGTTGATATTGAAAAACCAGATATGTCGGCAGATCCTGGTAAGGCAGCGTCTAGGACGGTTGAACTCTTGGCATATTCTGAAGATTTAGCTGCCCAGTTAGGTATTGACAGAGTTTTCTATGAAGTTGGTAGTGACAGATGGGGGTATAAGCCTCCTCATATCTACAACTACTTCCTCTCTAGCTTTGTAGATTCTGCTAAGTCACGAAAACTTGATCTTTCAAAGATCGTCTTCTCAGTTGCTCACGTTGGTACAGAGGTGAAGCCTGGGAATAAAGCTGATCTAGGTACTCTAAGCATTTTTGTTTCCTTGGTAAAGACGTATGGTTTTAAGCTAAAGATTCATTCAGGCGATTATCTTGAAAATCCAGAAGTACTTCTCGAGGCTGGAGTGGGAGGGGTAAATATTGGTCCAATGTTTGCACATGTAATGTACTCTTCAATCGTAAAGATTCTAACCGAGAAAATGGATAGCAATGAGGCTATCAAATACATTGAGCATCTAAATAGCCTCATAACCTCCGCGGATAGGCTCTCAAAATATACCGGTAAAGGTAAAATAGAGGAATACAAGCTGGGGCTTGCATCTAGATACATCTGGTCAAGACCTGAGTTTCGAGGACTTATTAGTAAAATTTCCCAAACTCTTCAAGTGGATATTGACACTTTTTTAGCCCAACAGTTAAAAAAGGCAATAATGTTTTATGTTGAAAAACTAAAAATAGGAGGATTGGTTAACAAAAAGTTATCTAATCATTTTTCAGTGAAGAAAAATAACTAGTCACTTTATCTACAAATGAACTTGGAATATTCCATCTTTCGGATAAAATAGCTGCTAAACCTCTTATGGGTGCGTACCGAACAAGAGGTTCAGTAACCAATGCTTCAGGAAGCTGTTCTTTGATACATTTAAGAAAGCTTTCTTTCAAAGCCTTGGAAGAAAAAACACTGCCTACACCCCCTACTATAACTTTGTTTTCCTCAGTCAGTATTTTGTCGTAAACAGCTTTAGCCATTAAAGCTAGTTCTCTTCCTCCTTGAATCAGTATGCTAGTAGCAACTTCGTCCCCTTCTCTAGCGGCCTCATCCGTCAGTTTTGCTATCTGTGCCAGCTCACTGAGGTCATTAATTGCAGAAGAATATAGTACATCGATGAGGTCGAGAGGATTAGTTAAACCGAAAAGCTTCAAGATTTTTTCAGTTAGAATGGTACCAGGACCTCTACCGTCCCACGCTTTTCCCGCTGCAGCCACAGCTTTCATCGCTATCCACAATGCACTTCCTTCATCATCACCAAACCATCCCCAGCCTCCCGCGCGGGCTGCTTCACCCCTTGAATTCTTACCATAAGCAATAGAGCCTGTACCTGCTATTACGGCAACGCCCGGAGCTCCAAGCGTCACTGCGTAGTATGCAACAACAAAGTCTGGAACAATTACTTTTTCCTTGATCCAGGAAATTCTTTGATTCAGTGAGTTCTCAATGAGCCTTGAGGCTTTTTCAGTATCAAGATCCGGGAGACCAAATACTCCTACGTCCACCTCTTTCTTTAGACCACTCTTTGTCAAAACATTTGCAACAGTTTCCGTAAGGGTATTAAGAGCCTTCTCGAAACCGACTGCAGTCCAGCCTGTAGACCCTCCAATAGAGAACCCTAAGACGTTGCCTTCTTCGTCGATGAGAGCTGCTAGTGTCTTCGTCTTACCCCCCTCAACAAGCAGCGCGCGCATCAAAATTACTAGAGCGAAACATATAAAAATAATGAAATCTGCGCGCGTTATTTTTAGCGGCCGTGAACCTCAAGAACAATTACCTTGTTCGTATTTTCATGCATGAAAACCTCTTTAACCTAGCGCGCGCTCAGCCTATTTATGTTTATCAAACAGCTTCTCTAACCGTAGTTATAACTAACAATTTATATATGCCCTGACAAGTATGATTCGTTCAGTTACCCTTCAGATATTTTTCCATAAGCTTTTGCCTTTGTTTAGCAAGCTCTTCATCGACCTTCCATCGAGCTTCAAGCCTTTTTATAAGGACTGGGTATAATTCTTCCTTCCTTTTCTCTAGCTCGGGAAGAATTTTTCGGATCATATTCACATATTCTTCAACCTCTGAAAGCATTTCCTTAAGCTCATCCACCTCAATTGCTCCCTCATAGAACCCCCATCCATGCAAGTTATAGGCGAAGTATCCAAGCTTTGTTTCAAGCTCCTTCACAGCATCGACACGTTTCCCCAATTCCCTGAGCAGAGCTCTCCTCTCATGAGTGAAAAGGTGCCAGCTTTTACTCCTTTCGGGAATTCTTGACTGGATGTATTCAATCACTCCTAATCTAGCAAACAAGTAGTCAGTGGTCAGCGCCACAGCACTCCACCCCTTCTCACTAGCCTGCCTCACATGCGTTGGATCCTTATCCTCGTAGTACTTTTTTAACTCATCACGGGCGCTGGCTATCATTCTAAGGGATTCTCCAATTAGACCCTCCTTTTCCATTTTTACATCATATGCTATTCAACTAGCGATAAAGTTAAAAATCTTACGTTGAGAAAGCTCACCCGATAATTAGTTCGCTTGGTGATGCTAGGAGGATAGATGAGGTGCTTGGTGGATGCATGAGGTTGATGCCACCGTAATGTACTGAACTACGATGATAGGGTATTATGGCGGTGGATCTGTTGATGCAGACATATTGAGGAGGACTCGTAGCGCGCGCTAGATGATCGATATCTGCTCATATTCAACACTGCAAGCTTTGATTCAACCGCACTATGAGCTGGACTCCTTGGAACTGGCATAAGCTATTTCAACGAGGTAGACAACGAGCTGGTCTACGTAGAGAAATCCATGTTCGATCCATACGAGCAGTGATTACCAATACATGGACTTATATAGGAGGGGCAGAGACCTAATCTTCATGGTGATGTCATTCAAACTGAGGGTATATGCACCTCACGAGCTAGTGAAACTAGCCGAGGAGAATGAATGGTAATTCCGATGCATATAGGGATGCGTCAACACTAACGCCATGGCCCGGCGGGCGTGACCAAAAAGAAGGATAAAGTTGGTATGCTATTTTCCGGGGATTCGTCTATCTAGTGTGTTGATTTACACATTTTTCAAGGTCCTTTGATAGTCGCTCCATATCGTTATTTCTGCACCGAAAACTTTTTTAAGATATTCAAGACCTAGCGCTCGCTCGTAAATGTGGCTTTATTCGTTTCGGGAACAGAGGACGCACTATCGACTGCTGGTAAGTATTCCAATAATAGCTTGCTTAACTCGCTTATCGCCTGGTCCTCGTCGGGTCCCTCCACTTGGAGTTCTATTTCATCCCCCATGTCTACGCCTAGGGATAAGAGCTGTAGAATGTTTTTTGAGTCAGCAGTTTTTCCGCCTTTTCTTACAATTATTCTTGAGGAGAATTTCTTTGCTGTTTGAACAAAGATGGCTGCGGGTCTAGCGTGTAGACCGCTTCTGTTTCTTACCTTGAGCGTCAGTGTTTTCACAGGGAAAAAGAGACTGCATTAAGAATATATTTCTGTTGCGGAATAAAATTAGTTAGTGATGAAAATGGTGTACGACATCTACTCAGGTTTCTTGAAGGGGGTTACGAGTCTTTTGGAGAGGATAACTCGCGAAGAGATTCTCAACATGGAGAGAGCTTCGGATATCTTTGCCCAGGCATTAAGGAGTGATGGCTTCATCTATGTTTTTGGTACTGGTCACTCTATGATGATGGCTCTTGAGACTTTTTACAGGGCGGGCGGCCTTGTACGTGTTTACCCTATTTTCGACTTGAGCATCTCTGGATTTAATGGAGCATTCAAGAGCACGATGCTTGAGAGGCTTACGGGCTACGCAAGAGTTCTGCTTGAATACGTCAAGCCGGTCCCGAACTCTGTTCTCGTAATTGTCAGCAATTCGGGGAAGAATGCCGTGCCGGTGGAGATGGCTGCTGAGGCGAGGGCTAGGGGGTTGAGGGTCGTTGCCGTAACGTCTGTGGAGTATAGTAGGAGTGTGCCTCCGAGCAACCCGTTGGGGAAGAGGCTTTTCGAGCTTGCAGACGTGGTTATTGACAACAAGGTTCCAGAGGGGGATGCATTTCTAAAGCTCGAGGGCTTTGAGCAGAAGGTTGCCCCGGTTTCCACGATAATCAATTCGTTCATACTTCAGGTACTCATTGCTAGAACTGTTCAGAAGCTGCTGTCGATGGGTGTTAAGCCAGAGGTGTGGATGAGCGCTAACGTTCCCGGGGGCGATGAGGCGAACAAGCAGTACTTGGAGAAGTATTTCAGTAGAATTAAGTTCCTGTAACGCTGCTAGCGTGCGTTGGTGTAATTAAAGATTTGTGGTTTGATGCCATAGTTGGATTAAACACCATGAAGAAATACGGGATCTACTTCCGCTGGGTTTATTGCTATAGCTTTTAGCGCTTCTTCAGGGTTCATTCTATTCGTAACGGCCACGATGGCCGATGTTCTTAAGTTTCTCAGCAATTGCTAAATGATCTGTCATTACAGAAGTTTAACACCTTTGGATGATAAAATGGCAGAGATGTCATCTGAAATATATTTATACATTGGAGAGAGCTTAGCTATCATAAGAGGTCCTGCTATGACCGGGATGTTTGCTTCAGCAAGCTTTTCGTCTACCATTTGCGATCCGAAGCCATGATCCACGGTTACATCTACGTTGAACTCCTTAGCTATATTTGTGGCAGCTGATATCTCACCAGGATCTAGAGATGTATGCATTCTGGCGGGAATTTCTTCCTCAGAGCTTTTGATAATGCTTGATAGGCCACCCCAGTGGCTTTGAATTTTTCCTTCCGCGCGCAAAACATCGCGCCTCTACGCCAACTTTAAAAAGCTTTTTAAATTTCCCATTCTCTACATAGTCTTGGTAGGGTATATGAGTAGTGAGGGGATATTGTCTATTCTGCTTCCAGAGCTTATTGAAGATGTGGAGGAGCTCATGCCCGCTATCCTGCCCCCTCAAGAGGGGTTGGAGCATGGTTCTGAGGCTGAGGATTAGAGTGTGCTATGGTGAGAAATGCATCGAGGGTTTAGGGATAGCTAATAGTGGTTTTGCCGGGAGGGAGCCGGAGATAGCGCTTCCACAAGAACTTGTAAGAGAGTTGGTGGGAGGAGCGCCCAGCGTGATCCTGGTTGAGAGGGTGCTGGCTGATGGGAGTAGGGTCCTCTTGCCAAGGCTCGCAAGCCCCCTCAACACGTACGTGTTGACCGAGGATAAGGTTGAGGGTCCTGTGAAAAGCTATGCCTACATCACTAAAGGAAGGTTTATACTGTTAAATGACGCTCTACTCAGCATATTGCGTGTTGTAATTATCGATCCTTTTGAAGGTGTTTGGTGTTTTAGAGATGAGCTCGGTAAGAGGGAGAGAAGAGGGGCCTGACGTTAGAAGACTTGGAGGCACTTATGTTTTGCATGTAGTATTAGCCGAGAATGCTTGAAGATTCTTGAAGATTGAACCACGCAGCGCGCACGCGCGCTAACGCTGCTAGCTGTAGAAGTACTCTCTGATCTCCCAATCTGTTATTTCTCGTGGATCGGGGTTTCCGGCGGAGCTCACATAGCTATTCCACTCCCTCGTTTTCAGCTCGATGAGCTTCACAAGAAGGGTTTTGAGGTCTGGGGCGGACTCGATGTTCCTGGCTGCCGCTTCTATCGCTTCTCCCAGGGTTTGTGGGATGCTTTTCAGGTCGCTTCTCTTGTACGCGTTGTCTCTGCACTCGGGGGGCGGCTCTAGGCCTAGTTCTAGGCCTTTCCTCGCCGAGTAAATCGCTGAGAGTATCTTCAGGTAGATGTTTCCCGAGGCGTCCGGTAGGCGGTACTCGACTGGGCCTGCCATGCCTTTTAGCCCCATTGGTAGGCGGACCATCGTTGACCTGTTTCCTCTGCCCCACGATACGTATATTGGTGCCTCGAATCCTGGTGTGAGCCTCTTGTAGGAGTTTACCGTTGGGTTTGTGAGGAGTATTAGTGGGACTGCGTGGTAGAGGAGGCCTCCCACGACGCTTAGGCCTGCCTCTGTTATTTCCCCGTCTTCTACGAGTATGTTCCCGCCATTTTTGTAGAGCGAAATGTGCAGGTGTAGCCCGTTTCCTGGGAGGTTTTTGAATGGCTTGGGCATGAATGTTGCCTGCATGTTCCTTTCGCTCGCCGCCTCCCATACTAGCTTCTTGAGGAACACCACGGTGTCGCCCAGCTCTACTGGCGGCATTGCTCTAGGTAAGACTTCGTACTGTCCAGGGCCTACCTCGTGGTGCGCCGCGGTTATTGCTACGCCTGCTCCCTCAGCCCTGCCCATTACCTCAGCAAGGAAGCTGCTGTTGCTGGTGTAGGGCGAGAGGTGCATGTACGCCCCGGTGTCCAGTGGCTTGTAGTCCCTTGCTAGGTAGAACTCTATCTCCGCACCTATGAGCACGTCGAACCCGAGGGTGCTTGATGCATCCTTCAGGACTGCTCTGGGGTAGTTTGGTAGTGGTTTGCCTTCGAAGTAGAGGTCTCCCACTAGGAACCCCGTGGGGCCGAGGCTTGTCCTGTAAATTCTGAGCGTTGATGTGTCCGGTACGAGTAGTGCGTCTGACTCCTCTATCCTGGAGAAGCCTAGGCTGTAGGCATCGACGCGGAAACCCCTCAGGACGTCTTCCGCCTTCTCGGGCTTGAGTATCCTCCCGCGTATCGTTCCCCATAGATCCTGGAAGACTACTTCGAAGAATTTTACGCCGAGTGTTCTCAGTTCGCTGAATTTCCTGGAGAACTCCTCGGACTGCTCCGCGCCATGCATGTATTGTGTGCACGCGCCGTAATAATTAACCTTGCTTACCAGAAAAAGGATTTTTTTTCTGGTGTTTCTCGAAAGCTTATGTAAGGATTTCTAGGGTGGTGGGAAGAATAGTGGTACGAGCCCTGCGACCAGCGTGATCACTGACGATGAAATTATCGCTGCTCTCAGACCTCTGTCTCCGGAGATCTTCGGTGTGCCTGGCTCGAAGTACATTGCCTTTATGACTCTAGCATAGTATGCGGCTGCTATGCCTGTGTTTATCAGCGCGGTTGCGGTGAGCCACGTGGCTGGCCCCACCACTGAGAGGAATAGGAAGAATTTGCCCCAGAAGCCGACTAGCGGTGGTATGCCCATTAAGCTCAGGACGAGGATGAGCGCTGATGCTGCAAGCGTGCTGTCCGCCTTTGAGAGACCGTTAAGTTGCTCAAGCCTTATGGGTGGGGTTCCCGTTTGCCTCACTAGCTTTGCGAGGAGGAATAGCCCAGTCTTTGCAAAGGTGTAGGTGGTCAGCTGCATGAGTAGCCCGTACATCGCCGGAGCTTTTGCTGTTGGCGTTGTGAGTGCGGCTATTCCTACCAGGATGTAGCCTGCATGTGCTATGCTGCTGTATGCGAGTAGACCTTGGAAGCCCTTTTGTAGGAGTGCAGTTATGTTGGCGTAGGTCATTGTTAGGACTGAGAGCGCTCCGATGAGTATTAGCCATTGGGAGGCTATGCTTGGACCAATGATTATGGAGAGCTTATAGAATGCTAATATTACTGCGCTTTTTGAAATCGCTGCGACTATTGAGATTGGGTATGGGTCTGATACTCCATAGGTGTCTGGTAGCCATGCGTGGAATGGGAAAATTCCTGCCTTGAAGCCGAGCGCGGCGGAGGAAAACACCAGCGCGGCGAGGAATGCTTCCAGCTTCCCATCCGCTAGTTGGGTGATTGCCAGATTTTTGTCCTGCGTGGATATGAAGGCTAGTGAGAGTAGTAGCAGCATCGAGGATGCTAGACTCATTAAGCCATACTTTGTGGCTCCAGACGCCGAGAACTTGTCCTTGAGGAGAGCTATTAGAGCATAGCTCGTAGCCGAGACTAGCGTCCAGGACGTGAGGAGCATTAGTAGTGTTCCCGAGTGGGAAAGCCCCATTAAGCCTGCGATGCTCAGGAGGAGCGTGGCGATGAATGCTCCTCCTTCTGGGCTCTGCTTCAGTGTGTTGTATGAGAAAGCCAGGATTATCAGGGTGTCTGCCAGGGCGATTGTAACTATGAGGGATGTAAACCAGTCTGTTGAAACCTCGCCCGCTGCTATTTTAATGGCCAGGGCTTCCCGCATGCTGAGTGTTATGCTTAATGCAAGAACGCCTATGGCGGTTGATAGGAGGATTTTCAGCCTCCTCTGTAGGAGGGGCGCAGTGATCGCGCATAGAGCTAGCAAGCCGATACTCACATGCACAGTCTCAAGCATCAAGGAAGCCACCCCAAGATGTAGCACGAGACTAGGATGAGGGATAAGCCCAGCCAAAGGTACAGCAGGTAGCTGGAAGCTTTTCCCGTCTGTAGCCTTCTAAACTCTGCCCACAAGCCTTTGAATCCCTCAACGAGGTAGTTGTGGAGTAATAAGTCCCATGAGTATTCGATGTACCTGGAGCTTATTGTTACCAGTTCCCGGAAGAGCGCTGGCAGAGCGCTGTGGTAGAAGTTGTCCACGACGAGCACGTCGAAGAGCCTGCTGGCGGCCACTAATTGCTGGAAGAGCTTAGGCAGCGCTCTGTGGTAGAGATTATCTACAATAAGTGTATCGAAGTACTTGTATAGTGATTTTGAAGCGGCCTTAAAGCCGCCAACTATTGCCCTATAGTATGCCGCATTGATGTACCACCTGTCAAATAGGAAGTTGTGGATTCTCGTGAGGAGCGGGTTCTTCGCAACGTAGGCGTATGGATGGATTCTCGCCACCACATACGTGTAGAACACGGCTACAAACGTGAGCAGGACAAGTAGGATTGTTGCTTCAAACGTCCCGCTTATGTGCCCCTCCAGCATGTGCACGGATAGCTCTCCACCCAGGCTGCGCTCGAGCAGTGATTCAAAGCTGCTTGAGGCCCATGGCCAGAGTACTCCCAGAATTATGCTTGTGAGCCCCAGGATGAGGTAGGGGGAGAGCATCACAGCGCTGGCCTCGTGAGCTTTGTGGTGCAGCTCTCCGAGAAATACGCGGGCAATAGTTCTCGAAGTGTAGGCGGCTGTTAGCCCAGCTGTGATTACTGCGAGCAGAGTTGGGATGATGAGCCCCGTTTCCGAGGCGATGTGTATTATTTCGTCTTTCGTCCAGAAGCCGAGGAAGGGGGGTATTCCAGCGAGGCTCAGCGAGGCGAGCGTGAAGGCTGTTGCCGTGAGCGGCATCCCCTTCGCTAGTCCCCCCATGTCGTCTATGAACCTTGAGTGAACCGCGTGTATCACTGCTCCTGCTGCTAGGAAAAGCGATGCTTTAAACACGGCGTGGCTCATCAGGTGGGAGAGACCCGCGTAGAGGCCTCCTAAAGCTCCGCTTGCGAGGGTTCCGACGGCTACTCCGAGGAACATGTACCCGAGCTGGCTTGCTGTGGAGAAGGCCAGTATGAGTTTAAGTTCCCTGCTGACGATTGCCATGCTCGCCATCATGAATGCTGTGAATGCCCCTATGAATGCTAGGCTAGCTAAAAACTCCTGGATAATTTGGGACCCAATCCCCCCTTGTAGTGCAATGTATGCGGCTACGAGGAATGGTGAAAACCTCAAAGCAAAGTATACACCGGCCTTTACCATTGTTGCAGCGTGGATTAACGCGCTTACGGACGTGGGTCCAGTCATCGCTGTTACGAGCCACTCGTGGAACGGGAACTGTGCGCTCTTGGCGAGTGCTCCCAGAAATAGCAGCCAGAGAAAGGTTGCGAGGATGCCCTTGCCTAGAAGCTCCGCTGCCCACGATGCCCCGAGGAGTTTCGGCAGAAGCGTGGTTCCGGCGAGTGCGTGAAGGGTGGCTATTCCAACAATCATTCCGACGTCTCCAAGCCTTGTAAACACGATTGCCCTCAGACCTGAGTGGCTCGGCTCTGACCACATGGGTACTCCTAGTGCCCTCCTGCCGTGCTCGCCGACGAACCTCTCCTCCTCGTCTGTGAACCAGTGGCCTATTAGGGAGTAGCTTGCAAGCCCAGTACCCTCCCAGCCGATGAACATGCTGATCATGTTGTCCGAGAGAACTAGTAGCATCATGCTTCCAACAAAGAAGGTGAAGAAGAGCCAGTACCTCGTCTCCCCTACTTCGCCCTTCATGTACTCGTAGCTGTAGACTGCTATGAGGAAGCTTAGCCACGAGACCACCAGAGCCATTATCGTTGATAGACCGTCAAAGAAGACGCCGATCGTCACGTTTAGGGAGCTGACCCAAGTGTAGCTTACACGCACCGGCTCCCCCGATGATGAGGTGATGTAGGCTGCGTAGCTGGATGCAAGAGCTGAGGCAAGGATAGACAGTATCCCCACAAGTGATTTAGTCTTCCAGGTTGCTTTTCTGAGGAGTAGGAGGAGCGCTGTGCCCGCGAACGGTGAGAGCCAGGTGAGCAGTAGCAGGCTTTCCACCCTCATGCACCCAGCGCGAATCTTGACAGGAATGCTATGAGGGGATCAATAAGTATTGAGGCAAGCAGGAAGAAGGCTATGCCCAGGACTGCAAAAGCGAGGAGCGGCCCCCATAGTGAGCTGCTCGCCTCCCTGGCTTCTTCCACTCTTAGCGGCCCGTAGAAGATTCTCCTCATTGTGATGAAAGAATAGGCTGTCGACAGCCCGATAGCTACCAGCAGGCTTATCGCCAGCAGGATGTACCAGGTTGACCCGTTCTGTAGCGCCTGGCCAACTGCTCCCCTGATGATCAGGTACTCGCTCCAGATGCCGAGCGTCGGCGGGATTCCCGTTATGTGCATGAAGCCTATTAGTGCAAGGGATGCTGTGTAGGGCATCTTTGCTGCGAAGCCTCCCATTTTAGTGATGTCTCTTAGGCCATGATATGTAGCGATGATTATTCCCGCTACTGCGAAGAGCACAGCCTTTCCATACGCGTGTACCATGTAGTGGAGGAATGTCCCAGCTACTCCGTAGACGTTTACGGAGGCTAGCCCCAGGAGGAGGTAGCCCATCTGCGAAATGCTGCTGTATGCCAGTAGTCTCTTGAAGTCTGTCTGGCTGAGAGCCATCAAGCCACCATATATCATCGTTACGAGCGCCCATGCAGTCATTGTGGGCGAGGCGGAGGCAAACATCTTCGGGAAGAGCACGTAGACTATCCGGAACATCATCGCTCCCCCGATGCCGATGAGGTTGGGGCTTAAGAGTGCAGATATGGGTGTGGGCGCCTCGGCGTGGGCGTAGGGTAGCCACATGTGTACGCCTGCGGCAGCCAGCTTGATGGATAGGCCGAGGATCATCAGCCAAAACGCGTATTCTAAGCCTGCCAGGTTGTCTGCTGCCCCGACTCTGAAGCCGCTCTGGGTAATGAAGTCAAATCCTACCCTTTGTCCAACGGCTAGGGCTCCTATCAAGAAGAGCAAAGCCCCTACATGGGTCCACAGCAGATACATTATTGCGATTTTCAACCTCTCCCCGTAGCCGTAGAAGGCTATCAGCAAGAAGCTCGGAATAAGTGTGAGTTCGAGGAAGATGTAGAATTCGATAATGTTTGTTGAGAGAACTGTGCCGATCATTGCTAGTGCGAACAGTGTGTAGAGAAGGTAGTATGAGCTCCACCCTGGCGGCGAGACTCCTTCATGCATGAGTTCCTCAAACCTGTGCTCCATGTAGGGTAGGCTGTAGAGTGCTATGATAGAGGTGGTAACTGCTATGCTGAATGCTACGAGGAAAGCCGCTGGGTCAACTATGAGCGCAAATGTTCCTAGACCTCCCAGGCTAAAGGTTAGAGGATCCATCCAGAGTCTCGGTGCTTTGCTCAGGTGGAGGTACAGGAGTATTACGGCTGGGACTGCCAGGGAGGTGGAGTTGAGTAAGGCTAAGGTCCTTTTCCCCTTCACTAGTAGGGATGTTATGGACGAGGCTAGTGGCACTAATAAGGCTATCCACAAAAATGGTATTTCACTCATACCATTTTCACCCCAATCAAACCCCTAAGCTTACTAACACGTATAAACATCTCCGCCCGTCTCCCCGGGGGAGAGACCCCGACCCCGGGGAAGGCGGAGGACGCCCACCCACGTAGCGCGTGGGGTGGGGATGTAGGTGTGCGCACCACAACTACTCACCTAAACCGGGTATTTCATAAACATCTAAATTCCTGCTCCTCCTGTAGAGGAGGATGAAAACGGAAACTAGTAAACCCACTTCAACGGAGCTCAGTGCAATGGCGTAGAGCGCAAGTATGCCTCCTCCTAGCGGGTTGAAGTATTTTGAGAGGGCTAGCAGAGCTAGTAGGGTTCCGTTGAACATTATCTCTAGTGAGATCATCACTCTTACAGCGCTCTTGTGGATTACTGCGCCCACCATGCCAATGCAGAAGAGCATTGAGGAAACTACCAGGATAACCATCTCATTCATGCACCTCACCCTTGGCTATCGATATACCGGCTAAAACTAGAGCAATTAGGGATAAGGATAAGTAGAAGAAAGCAAGCGGATTTTCTGCGAAAGCCTTCGCCAGCTCTGCTACATTAAGCTCAAGGCTCGCCTCAGCGCTTCGGCTGGAGACTATCGAGGAGAGGAGCAGGAGGATGGAGAAGAATGCAAGTATAGCAGCTAAAATTGCTGGAGGAACCATCCTCCTCTCTGAGGCAAACCCCCTCCCTATGAAGACGATGCCCATAATTACGAACATCACAGTTGCCCCAACATATACTAGGGCGTGGAAAATTCCGATGTACGTGAAGCCTAATAGTGTAATGAGCGAGGCTATAGACAGGCCTACTATGCCGAGTAGTATAGCCGAGTAGAAGTCTTCCCGAACTCTTACCGCTAGAGCTGAAGCTGCCACTGCTATAACCCCCGCGCTAAGTATATAAATTGTGCTCAACTCAGGCAGGCTCATGCCTTAACCCCCTCTCCTCATCGAAAATAGGTCTAACTTTCACAGCCCCCCTTACAACTGCAGGGGAGGAAGGTTCAACTGCCATCTGATCCGGCCTAAGGAGCATGTCTTCAAACTTCTCAAATGCTACGTCGTGCACCTTGGTCATCTCCAATGCGTCCTGCGGGCAGATGTCCACGCAGAACCCGCAGAAAATACATCTCTGATAGTTAACGCCGGGCCTCCCCTTCTTCTCCCCCCTCTTCACATACATTTTCATTGCCCCGGCGGGGCATATCAACGCGCACAAGCCGCACTGCACACACCTCTCAGGATGGTACCTTATGAGCCCTCTATACCCCTCAGGCAACTCGATGCAGTACTCGGGGTAGTAAACTGTTATCCGGTTAGGCTTGGCTAGGTACTTGAGCCCTGCCCATATTGCTTCTACATGCCTTGGAAAGTTCTTTATTGACTTAGACACACGTAATCACCTTTACTCCAACCGAGAAAACAAGAGAAATTACAGATAAGACGAAGTAAATGCGCCACCCTATCCTGATTGCCTGATCAAGCCTGTACCTCCCATACACTGATCTCAGGAATACTACGAACAGCATTAGGAGGAACGCCTTAGCGAAGAGGAAGATGCCGGCAACCCCTGGGTAGAATCGGTACAGGACTTCTGGTAGGGGTTCCCAGCCGGAGAGGAAGATAATTGTGTAGACCAGTGATAGGGCGTAAAGCTTTAGGTATGCGAGTCCCATCCCAATCCCGAATATTATCCCGGTGTATTCAACGTACGGTCCTGCAACTATCTCCTGCTCCCCTTCAACTATGTCGAAGGGCAGCTTGCCAGCGCTCATGACCATGCTTACTAGAAATGTGAAAGCCGCTATCGGGTTAAGGAGGAAGCCTGGTATAGGCTGCTTGTCCACCATCTCCTCCAGGCTCATTGTTCCGTAGAGTATGGCCATTGAGAGGGCAGAAATGAATAGCGGGATCTCGTAGGCGAGGGACATGAAAGCTTCCCTCACAGCCCCCTGAATAGAGAACTTGTTGTTTGAGGACCAGCCCATGAGGAGGACTGAAATGGGTATGGCTGAGAGAACAGCGAGGACGGCGGGCAAGGATAGGGGGGAAGTGACAGGTGCGAATTTCGGGGCTGATGGTATAAATGCGAATGGGAGGATAGCCAGCACGAGTGCGAGTACAGGCGCCAAAACGAATGGTATCCTGTCTGCTGTTTCGGGGATGATGAACTCCTGAAACATGTAGCGCGTCCCGTCTGCAAGCATCTGTAAGACTCCGCCAAAGTGGCGTGTGACGTACAGTGGTCCAACCCGCATCTGGATTCTGGCAGCTATCTTCCTCTCAGCCCATATTATAATTAGGAGAACTATCAGCGCGGTGAGTAAGCCGGGAAAAACTACTGGGGCGAATACCCTAGGGGACAGCAGCAGCCTAATCAGCAGGTTAACCAGGTCTATGCCCATAGTACTCACCTGTCCGACTCCGGCGGGAAATAATCCAGGCTACCGTATATAGCCGGGAAGTCCATAAACCTGTGCCCCGGCGGAAGGTACCGGAAAAGCACCACGTTTCTAAAGGAGGGGGTGACGACTCTTAATCGATACGGCTTTGCCGACCCGTCACTAACCACGTGGTAGAATATTTCCCCGTGACCCATTTCAGCCCTTGCGACGGCTTCGCCGGCAGGCAGCTTTAGGGTGGCAAATACGCCTGGGAACTTTACATGACCGCTCCGGGTGGCTTGTTCCCTGATTTTGGGCGGAAGCAGCTTCAAGTATTTTTCAGCGAGTATGGGTCCGGACGGCATCTTGTCCAGCACCTGCCTGATTATCGATAAGCTTTGCCTTATCTCCTCTACTCTCACAAGCATCCTGGCCATGCAGTCGCCCTCTTCTCTAACGGGCACTTCAAACTCTAGTTCGCTGTATGCGCAGTAGTCGTCTGCAAGCCTTGCATCGTACTTCACACCGCTCGCTCTCAAGTTCGGGCCCACGATTCCCAGTTTTTGGGCTTCACTCTTCCTCAGCACACCTACGCCCTCGTACCTTGAGGCGACCTGTGGATTTCGGAAGAAGATCTTCATGTAGTCCTCTAGCCTCTTCTCCATGTATCGTGCGGCCTTCTCAAACCTCTCCTTGAATCCTTGGGGTAGATCCCTCCTGACCCCGCCCGGGATGCTGTAGGTGTGTGTAAGCCTGGCACCTGTCAGCTCCTCTGCTAGCTGCAGCCACACTTCGCGGTCTCCGAACGCCCACATGAACATCGTGGAGTGGTTGAGCATGATGCCGGCAATTCCCATTCCATAGAGGTGGCTTGCGATCCGATTTATCTCTGAGAGAAGAGTCCTCAGGTAGAGTGCTCTGGGAGGCGGCTCGGCGTCGAGCAGTCTCTCGAGGGCAGTTACTAATGCGACTGTTGCATTGTGGGAGTCTATAATGGTTAGTCTTTCCAGTAGGGGTATCGCTTTGATGGCTTCTCGCCCCTCAGCAAGCTTCTCCATCGTCCTGTGGACGTAGCCTATGTCGGGGTCAACGGAGACTATTATGTCACCCCTCAGCCTTACGATGAACCTCATGTGGCCGGAGGATGGGTGCTGGGGTCCTATGAACAGCTCGTAAGCGCTCTCATCACCCTCCCTGAAGAGCAGCTTCGATGAGACAATGTCGCTACTCATACTCAACATACACACCCTCCTCTGCAACCTTGTAGTCTTTCCTCAGGGGAGGGGGGCCGGACCAGTCCGGCGGTAGAAGCAGCCTGCGTAGATCCGGGTTCCCCTCAAAAGTCACGCCGAGCATTTCCCAGGTTTCCCTCTCCATGAAGAGAGCATTTGGCCACACTTCGATGAGTGACTGGAGCTTAGGGTTGTCTCGCGGTACTGCAGTTTTTAACTCGACAAGCATGCTTCTTTTCTCCGGTTCGTAGCTCTCCGCAAAATAGACGACCTCTACCACCCCCCTAGAGGGCCAGTCTATGCCCTCGACTGATGCAAGGTGGTCGTACCCGTATTGCAGCAGCAGTTCCGCAGCTTTCCTCAGGGATTCTGGTCCCACCTCTACTTTCAAGACGATCCTTGACTCTTCAACCTTCGCACCGAGAGAGGACAGCTTACCCACAAGCTCACCTAGCCACTCAGGTCTTTCCCCACACACCCCTCCTCACCTTCTCCTGTAGCATGATTATGGCTTGGGCCACAGCTTCCGGCCTGGGCGGGCAGCCGGGTACATAGTATTCTATGGGTAGAATATCCCTAGGTCTAACGATGTTATAGCTGTTGTAGAAGAGTCCGCCATCGATTGCGCAGGCTCCCATAGCTATCACGAACTTCGGCCAGGGCATCTGGTCGTACACGATCTTCGCGGCTTCCCCCATCTTCCTGGTCAGAGTACCCTCCACGACCATTAGGTTAGTCTGCCTAGGCGAGTTAAAGGGCAGGAAGCCGAAGCGCTCTGCATCAAAGCGTGGGGCTGAGGTTGCCGCGAACTCTGCGCCGCAGCATGAAGTTGTAAAGTGTACGGGCCACAAGCTGAAGGATATTGCCCAGTCTCTCAGAGTCCTGATTGGCTTCCTCTCAACGAGCCACTGCGTGGCCTTCCTAGCGGATTCCTCCAGCCTCCCGACCAAAACCAAACCTAGGGGGCACATCAAATCTCCCACCTGCTGATTTCCTCAGCCGACTTTACCCCCCAGCTAATTATGGGGAGAAACATCGCGAGAATAACTAATAGGAGTGAAAAGGCCTTTGCGGTAACTTCCCGTGGTACAAGTGTGTAGAGGAACAGAAGAGCTACAATTGGCTCAAAGGAAAGGTACAGGAGGAGGAAGCCATAATACTGGAAGGGGAGTTGCGTCTTCGCCTCTCCTTTTGGAGGGTTCCCAGCTTCGTATCTTTTCTTTTTGAATCTTCCTTCTGGTCCCTTTGCAAGCAGGTAAGCCAGCATCATTACTAGTGCGCCAGCTAATACACCAATTACAAGAGTTAAGGCTATCGTCTCAGAGTCTGAGAGCATAATGCTCTTTTAAATACTACCTGATAGATATTTAAAAATTTTTGTGTGACATGCTGCATATAAAATTACATAACATAGTAAAAATATGATTTGACTTAGATTCAATTTAAATGTAGACATTTCTCCAAGTCACTTAGCTAAGAGGCAAAATGCCGGGAGGGCGAAGGAACCGACCTTAATGGTTGAGGATGCTGTATGCATTAATTTAAATGCTTAACTGTTTGTAAAGTAGATCTTTAACAAGCATTTTTCAACGTAATTGAAAACTTTAAAAATTCTGCTAATTAAATTACGTGAAAATATTAAGTTCATCATAGGAAGAATTTTACATTGGTAAGCGTACTTGAGGGGGAAATTACTCCTAAATATTTAGGAAAAATATAAATACGATTTTATAAAGAATCTATTGAGAAAGATGGATGCAAATAAAATCATTAGGAGGGTTCAGCTGACGGGTGGGTCGACCTTCATAGTCTCTATACCGAAGGAGTGGGCGGAGAAGATGAATATCGATAAGGGGAGCTTAGTTGTTCTCTCCTTGGAGAGCGACGGCTCTATAAGGTTAGTGCCGAGTTCTAGGAGACCTGAGCCCTTGGCAGCAGCCGAGATTCGGGTAAGGAAGGGCATGAGCCACGGCTCAGTTCTTAGGGAGATCATGTCGATGTACCTTACGGGCTACAAGACTATCAGGGTGGTGTTTTCTTCTGAGGACTTAGAGTTTAGGAAGGCATTAAAGGATGTTATTACGCGTAAGTTGATAGGTGTGGAGATTCTGCACGAGGATTCGAGGGAGATGGTTTTGCAGATACTTGTAAACGTGGAGGACTTGCCTGTGTCTTCGATATTGACGAAGATGCTGGATGTTTCCCTCAGCATGCTAGCCGACATCAAGGCTGCTCTTGAAAGTGATGGAAAGATTTTGCTGAGTGACGTCTCTTCGCGTGACGACATAATCGATAAACTTTACCTCTACGGTCTTCGACAGCTACATACAGGGCTTAGAGGGGTGATTAGCCTTGAAGAGATTGGATTGCAGAAAGTTGACGAAGTCCTGCACTACGCCATGGTGCTGAAGAGCTTGGAGAGAATTGGGGACCACACTACTGCCATAGCTTTGACTCTCGGGGAGTTGAGGGATAGAGGGAGGGTGGGTAAAGAGCTCATTGCCCTCACTGATCGGACCTCCCAGTTCATAAAGTCTGCCTTGAACGCTTTCATGACCCGAGACAAGGACAGCGCCAACAGGCTGCTAGACGTTGACGCGGTGGAGTTAAAGAACTTCGAGAATGACGTCTTCAGGAAACTTTCGCTCGAGGTCCCAGAGGAGGTTTCAACTGTAAGAACAATTATTGGAAGCTACAGGAGAATCTTAGAGTACGGAACCGATATACTGGAGACAACGATAGATCTTCAGAGCGAGCATAGCAGCGCGCCTCATAACCTGGCTCTTTCGCGCACGCGCGCGCAGCATTGACAGGAGCCGCCCAATGGCATCTAGTAGCGCTCTTTATACTATGAAGAACCTTCCTGCGCCTACTTCTCCAGCTTATCCCGTTTTAGCATTGTATCAAGCAACATGTACTTATCTGGTTTCTGCCCTAAGCGCGCGCTTCCAACTTTTGGCACTTGCTAAAATCTTCAAAAAATTTAGAAAATGATAATTTTTTTATCTATATATATATGTAGCGCGCGCCTGAAGGTAGCCATAGGCCATACTTCCTTTCCCTCAGGATCTCCTCGTACTCTGGCGCAAAATCCAGTAAAGATATTTTCTCTCCTCTTCCCAATCTGTCGTGTGATGAAAAATCTTCTTTAAACCTTTTCACCTCTCCGTTCAACCACTCCTCCAGATCCGCCAAGATGAGCTCTCATGCATATAGAGGATAAGCTTAGTATTAGCGCGCGGGCGGTAGCTATATTAGGGCGAAGAAATAGGCAAGTGCATGTTGAGGGAGAGACCTGTGGAGCTGGAGACTACGATTGTTAGTACTCGCGGCTTCAGGCTGTCACTAAAGGTTGACGGCGAGGAGGTTGCTCACTGCTATATTTACTTGGTAAAGAATGATTTGCATGACAAGCCTTATGCTTTACTGGAGGATGTTTACGTGGAGGAAGCTCATCGAGGCAAGGGGATAGGCAGAAGGCTGGTCTTGGAGGCGATCGAGCTCGCGAAGAGGCAAAACTGCTACAAGATGATAGCAACTAGCAGGTTCGGCCGAGAAGCGCTTCACGAGTGGTACGAGAAGCTGGGCTTCCGTCGCCACGGCTTGGAGTTTCGCATAGACTTTGCATAAGCCTCCTTTCTCCTCCTTGGAGACGCACGCCAATAAGCAGATACGAAGTCAAGGGTATGCTATGATAGCACTAGGAGTAGGAAGTATAAAGCTGGAAACATGCTGGCTACTTTCCAAGCCTTGAAGGATTTTTCCCTATAGTCTCCCCTCACTAGTGAGGATGCTAGAAGCGTTTGTACAATGAGTAGTGGTAAAAGCGATGTGAGGAAGGTCCAGAGCGAAATCATTCCCAGCGCATAGGTAGCATAAGCGGTTACGAGAACTACGAAGGACGCAGTAAGTGATGCCTGAACACCCCTCTTCTCTCCATAGACTGCTGGCAGCATTGGGACGTTTGCTGCTCGGTAATCATCCAAGTAATATGTGGCAGCCGTCCATATGTGGAGCAGACTCCACACAGAGACCAATAGCATTAGCATTATGCTGTATGAGTCATAGCTACCTGTGGCAGCAGACCACCCTCCCAGGGCGGGCATGCCACCTCCAAAGCTGCAGAGAACAACGCTCCATGGAGTTCTCCTCTTGAGGAGAAAAGTGTAGGCAACGTCAAAGATGAAGACTCCTAGAAGCCCTGCAATCACAACGTAAATATTGATTAGAAAACTAATCAGCACACCGACCATCAGCAGTACTAGGCTCACTCTAAGCACTTCGCTCTTGCTCAGCCTACCAGCAGGTATGGGCCTGCTTGCAGTCCTAGGCATTAGTGCATCAATATCCGCATCTAAAACCATGTTTACGCCTGTAGCCCCACTTGTCATCAGTAATATCGCCGCTAGAGCCTCGAGAAATGTGGTAACACTAAGTGGTAAGTTATAGATTTTTAGTGCTCCTAAGTAAGAAAGGACTCCAACTGCCAGCGCCATTAATGTTTGCTTGTACTTGAAAACCTCTATGTAATCGCGGAGCTCACTCATAGCTAACTCCTCGCAAGGCTTCAATAAGTGGCATTTAAACTTGATGTAAATTTTCAGGAGGTAAAAAGGTTTTAGCTATTTTCTTATCTCCGTCAGGACGTAGAGGAGTGTGCAGATGGTTTGGTTCCTACTGAGAAACTCGATGTATAGAACCTTGACAAATCCATCCTCGATTCTCACTACTCCTCTGTAGTTGACGGGTTGCTCTTGCGCCAGAGCAGCTAGGCTTTGAAGCGTTTCGTATAGTTCTTTGCAATTAAGAGAGCACCTGCCTTCGAAGAATACGTCTAGAAAGCGGTCCATCGCTTTGGCTGACTTGTCCTGAGAACTTATTGCTAGCTCGAGAGCCCTGTAGAGAACCGTTTGCTCCGGTGTCCAGCCACTTCCTACCCTTATCCATCCTCCTTCGATGTTAACGTAGGTCGAGGATTTGTTTGAGAAGGTTATGGTTAGAGATGGGAAACTGTCCTGGAGCTTTATTATTGTGGTATTTAACGCGTTATTTTCGAGGTCTACATTCCCGCTAATCAACAGGCGTGCTGATGAGAAGTTTACTTTTTCCTCGAAGCTCCAGCCCTTCGAAGAGAATGTTTTCCCACGAGCCTCTACAAGCACCTTCTCTGGGTCTGCTTGCGTCCTCATGCAGACCAGGAAGATTAGGGATAAGGCTAGGACCACGAAACACACAACAATGTATGCAGCCTTCTTAGGCACATTTCCACCTCCGCGAGCCCCTCCTTATATTAGGGTATCCTAGGCTATAAAGCTTGGGGCGTCATGGTTTCTCTCTGCCTCGTGGCAGTTAATCATTGTGTAGCGCGCGTAAGCACGACCTCCGAAATAGAGCTAGCGCGCTACCGTTGCGGCGCATGTGGCGCAGTGATCGATGAACCCGCAGGTGGGCGATGGTGAGGTATGCCTCTATTCCTTCTGCCCGGTGTGCAGTGCCCTAGCGCGCTAAAAAGGCTACTCTCTTGCCACCTTACCTCTCGTGAATCGCTAAACTGGAAATGCTTAATATCTTAAGGTCAGAAAAAGCATTGGGATTGAGGATGACGTGTGTGAGATCCAGTAGCCTCGTCTGTGCTTCAAGCAAAACTTACCTTTTCACGGTGAGCGAGGAGTGTATGGGGAAGATCGAGGAGTGGCTGGGGAAAAACGGGAGGATTACTGCGCGCTATGGTCCCCTGGTTAAGGGATTGTACCAGGATGCCATCGTAACCCTTCTAAAGCCTGACAAGATCCAGTTAATCCTCCAGTTTAGCAAGCTGACAGCGGAGGATTTTGAAAAAATTTTGAATAGTCTCTAGGCTGCTCCATGGATGGTTTATGCCTGGGAGGATATGCATTGTCGGGGCTGGTCCCTCTGGCGCGTACCTAGCTAGGCTTCTAACTGATAGAGGCTTCAGAACCGCAGTGTACGAGGTCAACAGCAGGCTGGCATTGAAGCCTTGCGGCTGGGGTATTCCGTACTCAATTGACGACTTCATGAGGTTACCCGGGGAAGTTATAGTTGAGAAGATTAGGGGATATGAGATCTTCTTGGATGGGCAACCTATACATGAATACTGTGGCGAGGTTTTAGGCTACATTGTGGACAAGGAGTTGCTCCTCAGGTATCTTCTTGAAGGTATAGAGGTTATTCACCGCGGTGTGGATCCCAGGAGGCTCTCTGGGTGCTGGCTAGTTGTTGATGCTAGAGGTCATGCTGCGTATAAGGGTAGGAAGGCTTTAGCCCTGCAAGCCGAGGCTAGGGCTGAAGTTGAGCGGGACAGAATTAAGGTGTACTTTTTCTCGGACATGGTGGGGTACGGCTGGATTTTCCCAGCAAATAATGGGCTTGTTCGCTTGGGTGTGGGGGGCTTCATGGATGCCGCGTTTCTGAGGGGAAGGCTGTTCTCGCTTGCGAGATCTGTCGGAGCAGAGCTAGTTTCCTTGGCCGGCTCACCCATAGCAGCAGGCGGCATAGCGTCTCCGAGGGGAAGCGAGCTGGCTGTCGGAGAAGCCATGGGGGCAGTGATGCCTCTCACGGGTGAAGGGATAAGACCGGGCTTCCTGTCCGCAAAAGCCCTGAGTGAGTCGCTCTCGGGGGGAAGATCCTTCAGGAGACTGCTGGATGATTACGGCTTGACATTCAATATTAACCTTCAGTTGAGGATACTGAGGTACTTGGAGAGAGCCTCGCCGGAAGATAGGAGGAAACTATACCGGTCTGCTCCAGCAGAGGTATTAAAGAGAGTGACTGCCGCGAATCTGACAAAGCTTGAGGTTGCCAGCTTCATTGCAAGGTGGCCGGGGTTCTTTAAAAAATTCTTAGCATGAATTACGGTCCTCACCCAACCGTTATTCTCCTCGCTCATGCTCGCCCTCTGGTGGTGAGGGAGGTGCCGTGCTGCGCGCTAGCACTAAGCGCGCTATAGGTGAAGGGCAACGTTGCAGTGTGTGCTTGTCGTGCTCAGTCTTCTCGAGGTTTTAGGCTAGCTTTGTCCCGCAGTAGGGGCAGAACAGGGCGTCTGCTGGTACTTCTCTTCCACAGCTTGGGCACTTCTTTGTGGGTGGCTGGAAGCGGTAGCCGCAGTATGGGCAGAAGAGTGCATCGATGGGTACTTGGCGTTTGCAGTTTGGGCATGTTTTTGTTTGAAGCTGCGGCGCGGGTGGTGGCTGGGCGGGTGGAGGGTACATGAGTGGGGGGATTATTGCTACTCCTGCGCCTACTGCAGCTCCGGGGGATTTTCCTAGTTCTCGTGCTACTTCCTTTGTTGTGTCCATCTGTAGTACGTAGCCTGCTGCTCCTGTTTGCTTTATCCAGAAGATCCTGTCCCGGTATTCTGGGGTTGTGTCAATTGCCTCAAACCTTAGGTCTACCAGTTCGAGGCCTATGCGTCGGAGCTCTTCTAGTAGGAAGGCCTTCGTCTTGAAGGATACTTGCTCTATGTTCGTGAATGCGTCCGCGAGGGAGTATGTTGAGAGGTGTTTGATTATTTTCTCGTTTATGAAGCCCCTGATAAATTCGTTTACCTCGCCAGAGGTGTATTTGCCTTGTCCGCCCACGACCTCTGCAACGAAGACCTTGGGGTCGCTGACCTTGAACCAGTAGCCTCCTCTGAACATTAGTGGTGCCAGCTCAGAGGTCTGTGTTCTTCCGCCAAAGAGTCCTTTGAACTGCTTCGTCGATACGAAGATTACTGTTGCCTTGAATGGTGATGTAGGGTATCCTGCTAGTGCCGTTAAAACTCTTGTGAGTAGTGGCAGGTTCTGGGTTGTGAGTGTGTGCCTTCCCGGTCCTAGCACGTCATATGCTTTTCCATCCCTGAAGAACACTGCTACCTCGTATTCGTGTACGATTAGCTGCGCGCCCCAAGTTATGTTTTCATCTGGGTAGCGCCACACGATGTCTTCTGGTCCAGGGTTAACCCACTCTATTACCTGCGGCATTACTTCTCACCCGTCACCCCCTTTATCATGTTTTCCCTAATGATTAACGTGTCCTCCAGCGACAATAGCTCGTTTTTCAGGTCAGCTAAGGCCTCCTGAAGCTTGCTAGCTTCGCACGTTGAAACTTTCCTGGCTTTCTCCGAGACTTTTTCCACGGAGGAAACTAGGTTCCAGTCAAACTCGAGCATTTTGTCGAGTTCTGGTTCCTCCACTTTAACGATGTCGAAGAAGCCTGCATACCCGTAGCTCATCGTCCTCAGCTTTGAGATTACCCGGTCGAATACTGCTTGTACCTCGTTGTACAGCGCTGTAAAGGTTGGGTCGCTGGTTAGGGCTGCTGTTTTCATGGAGTTTTTAAAGTCCCTGTAACTTGGCTGTAGCTTTGAAAGCAGGTAGCTTCTTATTAGGCGGTCTGTCTCCCTCCTAAGCTCCTTCTCCTTATAGCCCCTGTAGCCTGGTATGACTAGTTCAAGCTTCTCGAGGAGACGAAGCCTGCCCGATGGCTTCCTATCCGACATGAATTATGATTCGCTTTTCACACTTAAAAATTTTTGTAAATTCCAGTGGAGGTGCTGGAAATTTACTCGGCGAAGAATTTCTTCGTAACTACAGTGGATGCTAGCGCCTTACTGAGCGATACCGCTCCAACTACAAGGAAGCCCAGGAGAGAAGTGAGTGCGAATGCCGGGTGGTCTCCTGCAAAGAGGAGTGTAACTGAGCCCAGTACGAGTGAAGAGATGCCACAGATCAATGCTGCTACGCGGAACTTTAGCTCTACCGGTACTTCTGCGTAAAGCACTCTCGAGTCTGAGGCATCAGCTATAAACTTGTAATTTTTACCGTTATAGGTATAAGTCACCTGGTATATTGGCTGGTGAACTAGTTTTCTTTCTACAATTTCCTTGCCTTCAACCCTCAAGCGCGCTTTCTCACGAAACCTGAAAGCTACCGATTGCTGGGCTAATTCTTCTGCAAGTGTCAGAGCCTTCTGATCGGCGGAGGAGGGGTCAACGTCCGGGTTAACGATTTTTCCACCGTTGCTGAGTACGTACTTGTGGCTGTAGTAGACTTTTCCGGCCAGCGACAGCTTTGGCTTCTCGATCGGCGTGCCGATCATGGAAGTAGACGCTGGTAGAGCAATGTTGAGGACTATTTCCTCCGAGCCCCCTGGGTATGCTACCCTTACCTTTACCACGTAGAGCCAGAACGGGTGAAACACCAGGCTGTAGTTCTCAAATGAGGCCTTCTCCACGAAGTCGTTGGGCGTCTCAGGCATCCTTAAAGCCCAAGCCTTAAAGGTATGGAAGAGCTGCTGAACGCCATAGTTGACCCTGCCCATTAAGTGTTCTCCCACTTCTACCCCTTGAATCGTGAATGCCGTCCCGCAGTACGGGCACGTGAGAACAACCTCTCCTGCCTGTCTTTCAACGTTTGCACCGCAGTATGGGCAAACAGTCATTATACCACCTCCGCCGCCTTGAAGGCTGAAGTGGCGAGTTTGTAGGCGCCTATGAGCCCTAGCGGGATGGACATTATCCCCCAACTGGGTGCGATTTCGGCAAATGCCCCCGTGACTATTACGGCTACCCATGCACCTACAATCTTGGCTACGCGCTCCACGTTGGAGACGTATCTTTCAGCCTTGAGGAGGGTGGCATTTGGTCCTACGAGGGAGCCTGCGTACAGGTTTCCCCTAACCCTGTAGGTGTAGAACCAGTAGGGGACGTATGCCAAGTGCTTCTCAGCAACATTGAGCTGTGCGGATAAGTACTCTATCTTGACCTCCTTGAGGGAGCCTTCAACTTGCCTGGCTGCAGAGGTGTTTATTTCACGGTAAATCTCGGAATCGATTTCCCCCCTTAACATGCCGAGCGCCTCGTCCCCACTCACCTCCGCCGCTAGGAAGCTCTCCGCATACTTTTTCAGCTCTGAAGCCTCTACTTCGCGTGGAGGGTCGCTTTGCCAGGAATGCTCAACCCAGCTCTTCATTTCACTGCCGCCGAAGATCTCCGAGTACAGCCGAGCCGCTGAACTCTTTAAGGACTCGAAGCGGATTCTCCCAGAAACCTTCTTCGTCCTCGTCTCGGTTCTCGCCACAGTAACCCACTCTATCTCCCTGTTTCGCCTCACTGGAACCCTCTCGTAGCGCTTAACCGTGTAGACGGCTGTCCCCGAGTACTCCCCGGTGACCTTCACCCTGAAAACCCAGAAGGGAATGTACAATAGAGAGGCGTTGTCCAGAACCCCTCCAAGCTTCCTGGCAGCCTGCTCGACTGCCTCTCGTGGGGGCGCGGGCCAAACTCTTAGGGCAATATTTCGCCCGTACACGTCTCCGCTCCACCCACAGTAGGGGCAGACGTAAACGACAGTCTCTGGAGAGAGATTTATGGATGCACCGCACATTGGGCAACGGTAAGAAACATAGATCTCCAGGCTCTCTACTTTGAAGCCCTGAGACTCAAGCATCCTTTTAGCTTCAAGCACTACCCTGTCTCCGTGAAGCTCGCTGTAGGAGTGATAAGCCAGAGACTTGAGAATACTCGAGATTGCTTCCTCGAGCCCCGGCTGGGAGGGCCTCGCTTCCCCGGACAGGTAGACCTGCCTGCCGTCACGCGTAGAGACCGCTACAATCGCTCTTGAATATTCGCTCACAAGCTACATGCGCCTGACCATTTAAAAAATCATTTGGCCCCCATGACGAGTGTTACGCCGCAGTCCTCACACTTCTCCTCGAATATTCTCGGAGGTCTCTCAGGCACAGTTAAGGGAGGATAGTCCAGTGCTCTGAGGTGCCTTTTAACTTTAAACCCTGCCTCCCTTAGTAGCTCGTCCACTTCCTCTGCAGAGTAGAACCTAGCCCTCGCAAATACGGGGTCAAGCCCCTTGCTAGCTGCGTCCCTATAGAGCTTGCCCCAAGAGCTCTCCCTCTCAATAAAAAGTACGGCAATTGTTCCCCCCTCTCTTAGTATTCTCCTTACCTCGGCAATCACCTTTACGGGTTCTTCAAGAAACTCCAGGACCGTGACCATGTAGGCAAAGGAGACGCACCCTGACCTCAAAGGAGAATACTCGGCAACAGCCGCTAGCGCTTCTGGGCACCTGCCACGCATGTAGCCATACATCAGCATGCTTGTGGACGGTTCCAGGCAAATTATACTTCTTCCATCTGAGAGGAGGCTGCTGAATCTGCATGTTCCAGCCCCGATCTCCACGCCTAAACCCTCGGGGAGAGCTCTTCTGAGCATCTCCGCCTCAGTCTTTAGGACGATCTTGCCAGCCTCGCTATCGTACCAAGAATCGTATTTCTCAACTACAGTGTCGAAGAGCTTTACGATTTCTTTTAGAGCATGCATCCCTGTTCAAGGAGAAAAAATCAACGCCTGGTTATTTTTATTAGCGCGCTGATTTTGTGAGAGCGCTTAGGGAGCTATGCGAGCTCGAGGTTGCCATGGACTCATGTGCTGAGCCTATTGTTATGGAAGTATTCTTTCGTTCATTTCCAATTAATCCAGCTCTCCTGAATAGACCCGTGTAACTCTGAGGGCTTCCGCAGGGTTTTCGCCGCGGATGAGCTTAGCGCGTGCTGTGCTTAGTACCTCAGCATGAGATGAGCCGCATCAACGAGTGCGCGGCTACACAGGATTCTCTCAAACGGTAGTCTTTAAAATGCCTCGCGGTAGAACTGGTTGAATGAAAGTTATGTGAGCATACGGGAGGAGGAGCGCGCGCTATTACCCTTTGAGGGAGTAGTATATTCTCTTGCGCCTTGCCCCCTTGCTTTCCAGCTTCTTTAGGACTATTTCTCCAACTTCGCAGGTGTTTTTTACGTGGGGTCCACCGTCCGCCTGAATGTCTATTCCTGGGATTTCTACTATTCGTAGCTTCCCTATGCTCGGCGGGAGCCTTCCTGCAAGCTTGACTATGCCTGGGATTTTCAGTGCTTCTTCCCTGCTGAGCCAGTATACCTTTACCTCTATGCACTTCTTCAGCACGTTGTTTGTTTCCTCTATTGCCTGCTGGAAGGCTGTTTTCCAGTCCTCTACGCTTGAGAGGTCGAAGTCGTCCTTAGCCTCTTCGGGCTGGATGTGCCCGCCGGTAACCAGTGCTCCGTACTTGCTGTATAGGATGGATGCCAGTACGTGGGATGCTGTGTGGAGCCTCATTATTTTGTACCTCCTGTCCCAGTCCAAGATGCATTTCACTTTGTCGCCTGCCCTCAGCTCCACTGGTCTAGACAGTATATGTGCAACGTCACCGGACTCTTCAACTGCCTGTACGACCTCTATTTTCACACCGCTCGGCAGGACGAGCCAGCCCTTATCAGTGTCAAGTCCCCCTGAGGGTCCTGGATGGAAAATTGTTGCCTCAAGGAAGACCTTGTTTCCGTCAACCCTAGTAACTGTAGTCTCTGCCTCCTTCAAGTAGCTGTCCTCCTGGAATATAAGCCTAGCCATACTGGCTAGTTTTTGAGACAAGTATTTTAATGTTCCGATAGGCAACGCATATATCGTTCTTGAGTGTTCTTTGGTAACCATGATCCTTCACCTAATGATCTTTAGCCTTTTAGCATTCTTTGAAGTGCTATCCTGTTGGCTACGGTGCTTAGTGAGGACGCTATTGGGCAAAGCGATTCCTGAGTAGTGAGGCTGCATGTTGATGCATAAAGCTTGGTTGACAAGGAGATATGCAATGTTTCTTGTCGAGGAGTTGAAGAAAGCTGAAAAGCCAAGCTTGTTTAAAGAGGCAGAACCCTTATGCAAGTGTAATGGCTCGTATGCCATTTTCTGGGGAGAGGATTCTTGAAACAGTTGAGGCAAAGAATGAAACGCAGCGAGCATTTCTCGCACTGCTGGTGACTTTTTACTGCATAGTGGAAAAAGGGTTAACTTTTAACCTGGCTCGCTGGAACGGTATGTTATGACTCTCCAGCCCGTTTATCCATGAAAATTACAGCTGTTGATGGCGAGCCTACGATGGGGTTCGAGGTGGAGATTAGATGGGTTGCTTTGAGCACAAGCCTCCTAGAGCTACGTAAAAGCCATGTTTAAGTGTTGACGATTTCTGCGGGGTAAGTGCACACCGAGCTTAGTCGCGTACTCGGAAAGACCAAGGTTTCTCACGGCGTCCTCATAGGGGGTGCCTGTCTCTTTATCCCACCCGCGGAGCTCGTAATACTCCTTGACCGCAGACTCCAGCTCTTCTCTCGGGGAAATACCCCTTATGGGACCAGAAGTATAAGGCTTTAGCATGATTTCAGGGAGCTTGTCGTCCTCCTTCCTAGCGCCGAGGGCATTGCTTATGAGCCTTTTAAGTGTGAAGGACCTGCCCCCTACCTCTACGAGAGTGCTGGGTGCGAACTCCCAACCAGTAGCTAGCGAGATTAACTTTGAGAGCTCTCTAGATGTCATGTTGGAGAATACGCAGACTATCGCCGCGTTGTACACCTCACGTAGATCTTGCATCCTAGCCACGGACACTGCTTTCCCCGTTAGGGTGTGGAAGTCGCTAGGACCTAGCCCTAAATCCTCATCAATGAACGCGCCCATGTCGGCAAGGTATGTATCTGCCCGAAGGTGGCAAGCCCCTCGAGGGCCCGTGATATACGAAAGCCCGACGCTGAAGAATGCTCTCGGGTCATGCATAGGGATCTCTAATCCCTTAACGTGGGCAGCTAGATCCTCAGGAACTCCAAGCTTCCTCGAAGCCTCCCTCACGCCATCCGCAAGAACAGCTCCTATGCCCTGCCTGTAGGCTATCGACATAATTAGGTTCTTTAGTTGCCCGCTATCTCCCCAAGCCGGTGACAAGTTTACAAAGCCATTCTCGGCGGCGTAGTTTAGAAAGGCTATTATCACTCCAGTTGAGATGGTGTCTAGGCCCAAGTCATTACACATATGGTTCGCCAGTACAACTTCCCTTAAGTTGCTGACCATGTTCAAGGAGCCTAAGCTAGCGGCAGTCTCGTACTCAGGACCATCAACCGCGTAATTCTCGAGGAAGACTCTTCGACCACAGCCTATCGGGCACATGTAGCAGGCTGTTGCTTCTACTCGGAACTCTTCCTTTAGCTTCAGACCTGATAGAGTTAAATAGTCAAAGTCCAGGCTGGTGAAATACTTCGCAGGTATGTCTCCAAACTCAGGCCCCATATCAAAGTATGACATGGTGCCTAGCTCTCTAAGTGCCTGAGAAGACGCGGCATTGGCTATCTTCTTCCATAGCTCGCGTGCAAAGGTCTCGAACTCCTCCTTCGCCACGGGTACCTCTTGCCCACCAGCAGCTGCAATAGCCTTCACTTTTTTTGAGCCCATAACGGCTCCTAAACCTGTTCGCGCTGCTGCTCTACCGCTGTCGTTGATTATAGCGGCGAACCGGACCAGATTCTCCCCGGCAGGCCCTATACATGCAATACTGGCATGCTTATCCGTCTCAGCCTTTACAAGCTTCATGGTCTCGTAAGTGCCCAAGCCCCAAAGCTCTGCGGCTTCTCGGAGCTCTACCTTCCCATCGCTCACCCAGAGGTAGACTGGTTTCTCAGCTGCACCAGTAAGAACCAGCCCATCGTAACCCGCGAACTTCAGCTGAGGACCAAAGCGGCCTCCGGAAGTTGCTTCTCCCCATATGCCCGTTAGGGGGGAGCGGGCTGCTACCGCGTACCGCCCTGAGGTCGGTGCACGAGTCCCAGTAAGAGGACCCGTAGCGAATATCAAGGCATTTTCAGGAGAAAGCGGGTCTGGTTTACCATGTACGTATTCAGAAAAGAGTACAGCTGCGATGGAGGAGCCACCGATAAACTGCTGGTAGAGGCTTGCAGGGATCTCTAGTTTTTTCACTTCGCGCTTCTTGAGGTTTACTAGTGCGAAGACCCCACGGTAAGGAGTAGGCATCAGGAAACACCCCTTTTCGCTAGGTAGATCTCTCTTTCAAGTTCCAGTACTTCGCTTGGGAGTGAGTGAGCTCCGCCGAGTAAGTTCGAGAAAATGCTAATAAGCGCTGCTCTTTCGAGGTACATAAGTGCATCAAGAGCCTCCTCCAAGTTGCTACCGCAGGTTAGAGCCCCGTGATTTGCCAGTATGACCGCACTCCTATCGCTTAAGGCTTTTACAACGTTCTCTGCTAGCTCCTCAGAGCCTGGAGGGGCGTACTCTGCCACCTCGATCCGGCCCCCTAGATACATAGCCAGCTCCTCGATTACTGGCTCGATGGGGCGGCGGAGCGCGGCGAAAACCGAAGTGTAGAGTGGGTGTGCATGAACCACAGCGTTGACATCCCTCCTAGCCTTGTACACGGCTAGGTGCATCCTGTACTCTATAGAGGGTGCTCTAGAGCCCTCTACAACCCTGCCGCTCTCGTCGAGTATCACGAGGTCTTCAGGAGTTGTGGTTGACTTCCTTAAACCGCTAGGTGAAATCAGGTAGAGCCCTTCCTCAGGCAGGCGCAGGCTAATGTTCCCACTGTACCCCCAGTTTAGCCCTCTCTCCTCCATGAAGCGAAACGCTTCTACAACTGCTTTCCTAAGCTCTGGATACTTCACACCTATCCCTCCTCAAAACGCCTATAAAAGTCTTCCCAGCCTGTGTAGACGGCTTGGTAATCTGCCGCCGAGGCCTCGTTTGGTTGCATAAGTTCAAGTGGTGACATGACAGTTGCAGCTTCGCGCCAGTCGTGGTAGTAACCGAGTGCAGTGGCGCACATTATTGCACATCCGAGACTGCCAGAGTAGTACCTTGTAGCAACCATTATTGGGCTGCGTAGCATTTGCGGTAGCATATCCTTGAGGAGCTTTAACCGTGTAAGCCCGCCTACTAACCTAACTGATCTAGGACCCCTTCCGCAGATTTTAGAAGCTACCTCTATGTTTGCTCTTATGCTCATCGCTATGAACTCGTAAAGCCCTCTAGCCATATCCTGTAGCTCTGCGCCTTCCGACCCCGGAAGAACAACTGGAGGAAGCTCAATAATGCCGCGAACATCTCGCTCGCTCAGTTTGCTGGCATCCATCACCGAGGGGTAAAGCCTCATTTTCACCCCACGTGAGCCAATCGGGGAGCATCTTGCGAGACTTTCAAATTCCTCGTAGCTGGTTACTCTAAACGCTTTGAGGAACCATTCGACAAGCTTACCTAAAGGTCCAGAGTTACACTCGACGAGCTTAATCCCAGGTACCGCGTGAGATGTGAACCAGACTCTCCTCGCCTGATCCCTAGCGCCTCTCTCAGCGCCCATAAAAATGGGTACCGTGTAGCCAGCGACTATGCCTGTGTCTCCGAGCTCAAACCTTCCGGTGGTGACTAAGGATGCTTGGGAGTCGCCTCCGCACGCGATAATGGGGATATCTTCAGACAAGCTCAGGGCATACGCTATGTTTTTATCAATTGTACCTACGATGCTTCCCGTGGGAATGATGCCTGGCAGAGCATCCTGCTCCAGCTGGAAGATTTCAAGCGCTTTCCCGCTCCACGCGCCCTTATCCAAGTCGAAGAGCATCGTGCTTGCAGCAATTGTAGGATCCGTCACGACTTCTCCTGTGAGCATGTGCACTAGCCAGTCATGAATAGCCAGGATCTTAAAGATTTTTGAGAAGTTCTCGGGGTCGTTCTCCCTGAACCACTCTAGACGCATAGGCGTGAAAAGCTGAGGCGGGTATAATCCCGTGCACTGGTATAGCTCCTCTACTTCTGCCTCTTCGAGTGTTCTAGAAACCATAAATCCACGAGAATCCAGGTTAGGGCTTACCCGGATTGCACAATGCTCTCTGCTGAGGAGAACCATGTTGTACCTCTGAGCTGTACAACCCAGCCCGACAATCCTGTACCCTAAGCCGCTGGCTTTCTCGGTGACTGCTCTCAAGCTGTTCAAGAGTTTCTCCTCGACTTCATTCGGAGAGTACTCGGCGATGATGGGTAATGCTTCATCAGTTAGCAGCCTTGGTCTCCACCTCTCTGCTGCTACGAGCTCTCCATTTAAGGAGATCGCATCTACCTTGACCGCGCTGCTTCCAAAGTCGATGATCAGAAAAGCTTCACGAGCCATTTCTCCACACCTCTGGGTTGAGGAGGAATCTGGGTCTCTCTCCTCTGAGGAAGCGAAGTATGTCCTCTGTGATCGCCAAGGACTGCCTCTCAATGGTCTCAAAGGTATCACCGCCTATGTGCGGCGTCACGACGACGTTGTCGAACTCGAGGAAGCGGTTCGTCGAGTCTACAGGCTCCTCAGTGAAAACATCTAATGCCGCGCCGGCTATCCTCTTATTTTTAAGTGCTTCGTAAAGAGCGTCCTCGTCAACAACTACAGGGTTCGCGAGGTTGAGAAGAAAAGCTGTTGGCTTCATAAGCTCTATTTCCCTCTTGCCAATCATGCCGGCTGTCTCAGGAGATGGGGGTGCATGCACGGTGACTATGTCTGAGTTCCTCAGCAGCGTCTCGAGTTCTACTCTCTCTCCTCCAACACTACTCACGCGTTCCTCGCTCACGTATGGGTCGTACACAAGTATCTTCACATCGAAGGCTCTGAGGAGTTGCGCCACCCTGAACCCTATCTTCCCCAACCCTATTATCCCCACAGTCTTTCCCTGAAGCTCCCAGCCTCTATACGTATTGTAGTACTCTGTAAAGTCCTCGGTACTGCTTATAAAGACCCTCCCGCTCCTAAGCAGCCTATCTGCGAAAACAACCTTCCTCAGAAGCGCAAGTATTACTGCTATTGTTAGCTCTGCTACCGCGTTATAGTTCCTTCCGGGAGTATAAATTACTGGAACACTCCTCGCTCTTGCTGCTTCCAAGTCGATGCTCCTCCTGGGATCGTTCCTGCAAATACCAACTAACTTGAGATTCGCTCCTTCTAGGACTTCCCGGCTTACATGCTCAAGCTCGACGACAAGGATCTCTGCCCCAAGTGAGCGCAATGCTTCTGCTAGCTCTACTTCGCTTAATACTCTCTTCGTCTCACCCCAAGGTCTATAGATAACGTCTAGATTAGCGCTCAGCTTCTCAAGTGCACTTTTTGAAAAATTAGCAGTTATGAGAGCTCTCAGCCTTGGCATAGCTAGAAGAGAAGCTTCCTCATCTTAAGAAGGTCACTCATAGAGCCTTTCACATTTATCTTACCGAGTTGATACTCTTTTATCGGATTCGTCTTCCTGTCAATGATGTCGATAAAAACCGTAGAGCTCGTAGATATCCTTATATCGGCTCGCTCTGCAGCTTTCTTCTCAAAGCTCTTCAGTGAGCCGTCTTCCACGTAAAACGTGTAGACTGCACCTACGTCTGGAAACTCGAACAGAATAGTCTTTGTGAAGCCTTTGAGTGATTTGACAACTTCAGGATCCTTAAAGCGCTCCACGAGAATACTTATCCTTCTGTCAAGTTCTTCTAGTTGCACATCACTTGTACACAATGATTATATATAAACTTTTTGGAAAAGACATTTAATATACTGCCCAAGCGAGTAAGTGCAACCTCTCTCCTTGTTGTACGTGAACGTGTCTTAGCAGTGTCACTTTTTACCTCTCATCTCACTTACTTGGGAATGATGACGGTGTTAGCGCACTTAATTTACTTGCCCTGATTATTGATTTGGCGTAGCTCCTCTTACTCTTAACACATTGGAATAACGGATAGGAGAATAAACTCCTGCCTTTGCATCTTTCATCCTCGAACGGTCCAATTATTCACAGCAACGGATAGAGGAGAGAATAACTTAGTGCAGCTTTATTGCTTCGCTAACGAACGCTGCTAGGTCCCATCTTCGCCGACCTTAAATGCTTAGCAAGCGTAATAGCTGAAGTCTAGAGAACGACTCAGGAAACAACGCGAGAGCACTCCTCTTAACAACGAGGAATGAAGTGGAAGTCGAAACACATGGTCAGCTCGCGGTAATCCGGCTCACCGCTTCACCGGGGGCAATCGCGTCATCATCACTCTTATTTTTGGATGCAGGTATTTATTTTTTAAAGCTATAAGGCAGTTTAGTTTTGTTCAGTGATCTTTTTGAGCAGGGCTACCAGCTCGAGGGGGTCGTTTCCGAAGATGACTAGGGACGGCTCTAGGTTTGGCTTGCTCCTGTAAAAGTATGCTTGTGCCTTGTACCCGGCTTTTATTGCCTCCGTTGCTGGGCATGGACCCTGGAAGCTTGAGGCGTCGTAGACCCGTACCCCGGCTTTTGTAAGCTTTTGGACGAATTCATCACTGTAGCGTATGTTAATCACGGCTTTGTAGGGCATGCCAGCTTTTCTAGCTGTGATGAGGAGGTTTGCGAGGTAAGTGGATCCGCCGTAGCTCGGCTTGCCGCATATCCTTGGCCCGCTTTTTGTCTTGATGATTCTGCCGTCTAGGGCTAGGACTTCTTCAGGGTTGTCTGTGACTCGTGGCATGTAGGCGATGTTTGTTCCCACTTCCGGTACCAGGTTCTCCTCGTATAGTATCTTTGCCAAAGACTCGGCTGCCAGCCTTAGCTTGGCTTCCTCAGCTTCACGTGTTTGTGGAGAGTAGAGGGTTTCTACCCTGAGTATTGGTTGAGGTCGGTACACTTTTCCATCCACTAGGACGTGGGGCTTGTCCAGAGAGGTTACCTTGCCGATTTCCTTACACTTAAGGCCATTTGCCTTACAGTAGTTGATTAACTGCGTAGGTCTGCTTGTTACAACGATTATTGCTCCGTAGCTTGGAGATGTCAATGGGTCTAGCTCCCTTGGGAAATCTATGCAGATAGGTACCTCCGGGCTCCTAACATTAATAGTGGCTGAGTATGCTTGTGCAACGTCTTCCAGCGCCCCATAAACTCCCCCCTCAGATACATCGTGCATGAGTTTTACTTCCGGGGCGTTGATGAGCCTCAGCGCGGCTGGGAGTGGGGTAAGTGTTTTGGGGTCTATGGGTTTTCCCATTAGCCAGGCTGTTTCAGCCCCTACCTCTCCAACCAGCAGTATGGCGTCTCCATTCTCGGGCGGCTCTTTTCTACGAATCCTCTTACCGATAATAGTTGTTGAGGCGAGGGGCCACTCTAAGCCCCTGTATCGAGCAGTGTGTCCTCCCACGAGTTTTGTCCCGTATTTCTCACATTCCTCTGCAAAGTCTTTCAGAACCCGCTTTATTACGTCGTCACTGTAGCCCTCAGGGAAGTTCAGGTTTAATAGAGCGTATTCTGGCTTGGCGAAGCTTACAGCCATGTTTGTAGCTGCATAGTGATAGGCGAAGAATCCTAAAACCTCGTCTGGCACGCCGATGGCAGGATTCACAGTGGCATGGTAGTCTTCAAAAAGCTCGTTCGAGTCTAGCTCTAGCCTTCGCGTACCTATCGCCTCAAGTATCCTGCTATGCGCGCGCGCTCATAAGCTTTACCCCGTCCATCTCGCCTCTCCCAAGCCTCCTTGCAGCAGACTCCGCGAGAGCGCCTATGACAGTTGTTGGGGGAGGGAAGAGTGCACGCTAAATGATATTTTTATCCATTTACGTGCATATTTCTTAAAAATCTTCATATATTTCCCCATATCTTTTCACATTTTTCCAACCAGCTTAGGCTTCCCGGGCGGAGCGGTTTCGCTTGGCGTGTTACAGTTTTCCCCGCTCGATGAGGAGCCTCTCCAGCGTGCTCGCCCCCTCCTCCAGCATCCTGTTGTGCTCCCCCCGCATCCGCGGTATGCTGCGTATCGGGCCCTCTCGTGTTCGATCTTCTCCACCGTGAGCATGGAGCCCGTGAAGCAGATCGCCGCTCCCAGCCCCTCTCCTCCTCGCCGAGGAGCTCCCAAGCCCTTCTGCACGCGTAGGTCGCGGCGAGGTGCATGGATTCGAGTAATGCATTGCTGAGCCTGTCCAGGAACCTGAAGTAGAAGGTCGGTGCCCCTACATGCACAAGCAACATCGGCATGAGCTCCTGCGCCGCCACGGTGACATTCCTGTATGCCCTCCACAAGCCCACTTCCACCCTGGAGGATGAGCCTCAGGAGCCCCAGGTACTCCCTCCGCACGCTGAGCTGGCGCGGGGGTGCTTGCATGAGCAGTTATCGGCTTATCTGTGCTTACTTTCGGTCTACTCCAACGACAACGCTTTTCTACTGTGAGGAGCTTACTCGGCGTGTCTAGCAATGCCCGGGGAAGTGGCTGGGGAGGAAAACCTTGAGGGGCTGAGCCAGCAGGGGGATTCCGGGGCTTGAGGTAACGCGAGGGTGGGAAGATGGACAGAGGCAAGGGTGGTGGTTTGAGGGGTGGGTTTAGGGTGTTCAGGGTGCACGTCGATGGCGGGAACATGGAGAGGCTCAGGCAGCTATTCAGGGACTTCGTTGATGGCAGTGCCAGGGTCAAGGGCGCGCTGTGCTACAGGGATGAGTGGCTAGAGGAGTGGGGGAACGTATTAAGGATGCGCGAGGAAGCAGGGAAGAGGACGATGCCCAATCCGCCAGCAGCGTTATTGCCAGCGCGATTCACCATGCCCGACGGCACCACGAGGGGGGACAAGAACGCGCCGTGCGTCATCGACCTGCGCAGGCGTGAGCTGCGGGTACCGAGCTACGGCGTCTCCGTGCCGCTGCGTGGAAGCCTTGCAAAGGCGCTGGTCGGGGAGAACGAGCTGGAGCCTAGGCCGGATTTCGTCCTGCAGGTTACTAGGAGGGGCTTCGTGCGCATAATTGCTCAGAGAGAGACTTACTCAGCGCTCGGCGAGGGAGATGGGCTGAGGCTCATCTGCATCGATGAGAACAGCTCATACGGCTTCGTGGTCGCGGTCTTCGACTACGATGGGAAGTGGAGGCTGGCTTGCTTCAGGATCTGTCGTCCCCCGAACCATGGGTACCGCGAGCGCGTGATCTCCCTGCTCAAGAGCTACGCTGACAAGCCCACTAGGGAGATGCATGATGCATTATCTCAGCGCCACGACTTAGCGCTGACGCCCGAGAGGGCGAGAGAGCTAGCCGAGGAAACAAGGCGCAAGGAAAGGAGGGCGAACAACGCCTTCATCGCGCAACTCGTGGGCGACCTGAGGAAAATATTAAGGGAGGCACGCGAACGCGGAATGCATGTAGCAGTACTCATTGACCCCATTGATGCAGATACGCTTAGAGGCACACCCCTACAGAGAACCCTGCTAAGGGTGAGTAGGCGCATACGCAACCTCGCCCGCTACGAGGGCGCGGAGTTCAGGCTACTACGTTCAAGCGGGAAGCAGTGCCCCATCTGTGGCAGCTGGGGCGTGGAAGTTGCGCCGAGGACATGCCGGTGCCCCAGCTGTGGTATCACCTGGAACAGAGACCGCGGCGCTGTGGCGAGGCTACCGGTAGTGTACTTCCTGAAACTGCACGAATCGTACAGGGAGGAGTGCGACGACCACTCAGCACTACCACTACTCCTACTCCACAAGTACACCGGCTTCCTAAAGAGGCACGCAAAGTTCCTCAACCCGTTCCCCAGCGGAGCGGCAGCCGTGATCACGGCCCGCAAGCCGCCGGGGCTCCAGCGCGCGGGACCGAGGAGGGTGTGAAGCTCCGCAAGGAGTAGACCCCATGACACCCCAAGCCAGCAGGCGGTGAGGGGCACCCCGACCAAAAATGACGGGCGGGATGTGGGTGCGCGCGCGCTATGCGAAACCTTTCCAAGAACATTCTCCACAACAGCCTTTGTAATAATGTTGCTTATTTACTTTTTGATGGGAACACGCATGCTCTGCGCAAGACGTGAAAAGCCTTGTCACAACCAACCACTCCGCCGTTCTCGTTGAGGTGAGGCGCGCTCTGCGCCGGCTTCACCATGGGAACGGGTAGCCCTGCTTGCGGAGTTTGTTGTATTCTTCTTCTAGGCGTTTCTCGATTTCCCTTATCTTTGCTTCCGGGGGTGACAGCAGCAGTGTTATGCCTATCCAGGCGACAACGAGGAAAAACGTTTCCACTACTACTAGGGATGTGAGTTTCATTACGAATAGCTGAGTTTCTATGCTTGCAAAGAAAAGCAGGTAGGCGTACGCAGAGCCTAGGAGCAGGGCGAACAAAAGGATTATGAGGCCTGCTATCCTGTCTTTGTCAGGCGATTTTTTCATGTGCGTTTCCCAGTTGCAGGGCTATAAATTTCTAGCCTTTGTTCCTCTCAGCACTATAAAGCGTAATTAAATTAATTTATTCCCTTGACTTTTTAGTTTATGGGGTGAAGGTATGGATGGGTTTCTAGAGCTTGCTTGGTTTCTATGGATGGTTTTTTCTCTCTTGCTCCTTATTCACATAGCCTCTGAGGTGGAGAAAATTTCGATTACCCTTAGCCGTATGCTGGAATGCCTTGAAAAATTGTCTTCTAGTACTGAAAAGCCCGAGCCGTAAATTGCTGGTTTCTAGGACCCATTTTTGGAGCTCAAGCTTACTTTCTAATTGTCGAAAAGAAAATGATTGGGTAACGCTTTCCTTTGCTATGGAGGCGGAGGCGGTGCTTGAGGCTGGTTAACTATTGTAACGTTTACTCCTGCTTGCTGTGCTTTTTGTCCTTTTCTCCAGAAGCTTGCAAGTAATGCACCTATGGATGCAATCCATGCAACATAGTAGCCTATTCCTACTTGTGAAAGGTCAAATGTCTCGCCATAGGCGTGGAAAATTAGGGTATAACCAGCTGTTAGCATGGCTAGCGCAACAATCCCTATAACTCCACAGCCCAGGGGAAAATTCCCACGATTCCTGCTATGACTAGAAGCAGAAAGGAAACCATAGTAAGATACGCTAGAGCAATGAGGCCAGGCTCATCAGATTTTTGGATTTCGTGGATATTGTTGTAGGTCCATAGTGACAAATCGTAGAAGGTGCGATCAAAAGAGAATGGCAATACGAACGAGGCAATTAAAATCAATACTCCAAAGAAACAAACCAACTATTCTACCTGGGTTCATTTTCTCACAAATATTCACGTAACAACCGATATTTAAATCTTACATGGTATAAATGAGGTGAAAAACTTTTGGAAAAAATTAAATAAAATTAGAGATTTAGGAGTTTTTGTTATTGTTTTTGTTTCTAATATATGACTTTTTCATTAATGTTTTAGTGGATTCAGTTGCCGCTGTATATCTGCATGAAGTACTCTGTTTCTTGTCTTGCCACGTCCTCATCGTATACTAGGATGCTCGCCTCGTGGTTCCTCGTAAATGCTGAGTAGCTCCAGTTGTGAGACCCAACGATGACAATGTAGCCGTCAATTATGATGAGTTTTGTATGTGTAGTCCTAGACCTGGTGTCGAATCTTACAGGTACCCCGCCGTCTAGGAGACGGCGATAGGTCAACTCGTTTACATCTATGGTGTTTTCCAGCACAACCTTCACGTCTACCCCTTTCTTTGCTTTTGAGATTAGCAGTTCGAGAACCCTTGATACCTCGCTTGTGTCGCTCTTGAACTCGTACATTGAAACATAGATGGACTTGTTAGCCTTCGAGATTAGGTCTAGAAGTTTAGGGTAATAGTCTCCGTCGTTGATTACTTCGAGCTTTATGCATTTTGCTTGCTGTGTAGCGGGGGGAACTTGTTGTACTTGGGTTTGTCCTAGCCGGAATCCAGCGTAGAAGGCTAGGCTTGCAATAATTATCACTGCAAGTATTATACCTGTAGAGCTCCTACGACTCATAATCTGTAATTCGTGCTCTTTGCCTTTAAATTTTTAAGAATGTCTTCCACTTTACTTACAAGTTGCCTATGTACATCTTCAACTGTGCCAGAGGCATCGATTATTATGAATTTGTCTTTTTCTTCATCTGCTAGTTTTAGGTATTTTTCTCGGACCTTGCTCATGAATACTGGATCCTCGAACCTTGTGAGCAAAGATCTGTTCTTGAGCCTTTCTATTGCTTGCTCTACGGGTATGTCTAAAAGGAAGACTACATCTGGGGGTTTTACGGATTTGTTTATCTTTCGGATGAAGCCCTGGTCCGCCCCCCTGGATGACTGGTAGGCTATACTAGCATAGAATGTTCTATCTGAGACAACTATTTTTCCTTCGCTTAACGCAGGTATGACTACTTCTTTTTGTAGTATTATTCTGTCGGCAGCGAAGAGGTAGACTTCTGCCTCAACGTCCAAGTTGTATTTGTATAGAATTTCCTTTATGGCGGGGACCCATGGTTCCCGGACAACTATGACGCTGTAACCCTTGTTTGAGAGGTATCCATGGAGCAAAGATGCCTGAGTGGTTTTTCCACAGCCGTCTATTCCTTCGAGAGCAATGTATAGTCCTCCGGGTATTCTGGCTAGGTTTTCTCCGCAGTCTTTTCCTTTCTCTGATCTTATTATCCCATGTTTAGTGCAGTGATATTCTATGGTTAGGTCAGCTGGTACCATAGATCTTTCTGCCTCGGAGCAGCGCGTGCCATCCGTTACCCCCGCCTTTTCGCAGGGATATAGGGTTTTATGGGTATCGTTTTTGAGAGTGTTGGCAGGATGCGCGCTGTTGGATGCGCGCGCTAACAATTATGTACCTTCTTCATGTATAACATTGTTATGCTTGATGATAACAAATTTATATTTGGAAGTAACAAGGTTATTGTGGACGAGTTCACGCGGATCGTTAAGTGGCTGACGAAGATTGGGGAGTCTGAAGTCCTGGTTAGTGAGATTTCTAAGAACGGCAGGAAGGCTAGGGAGGTTGTTGAGCTTCTAGGAAAGTACGAGCTGATAAGTTGCCGGAGGAGGGGTAGGCTTCAATTAGTATCGCTGAGTCCAAGGGGTTTAGAGGTCTACAGGCACATACTCTCCGCTAGAAGAATCATCTACGGTGAGCCGCTTGCACGTAGGGAGTTTGTTCAAAGGTTGGAGGAGGCGGCTGGAGGGGCAGCGTCTGTAGCCGATACTAGTAGTGAGCTTCCAAGTTTTCTGCGTGATAACCCCTGGCTGGAGGTTTTGGCCAGTAGGAGCCGCTCCCGGGTGTTTGGGTGAGCCGCCAAATTGTAGTCGGTAGGGAGGCTTTCTCCCTAGCCCACTTGAAGGTCTTCCGTAGGGAAGAGGTTGAGAAGTTCATGGGGGATGTGGCTGGCGAATTAATCTCGCTGGCTAGCAACGCAATCATCGTTTTTAAGCCTGTCCGGTTGGAGATAACCTTCTGTGGAGGGAGGCATGTCATCCCTGCGGGCTTAACACATGTTAGGGGGGTGCAGCTGGAGATTCCGGGCGCACTGTATCTGCCCGGGTACCTGGATGAGGAGTACCTCGAGTATCTTCTCTTTGACTTGCCGAGGGAGCTTGACGAGAGGAGGAACCCAGTGGTTGTTGAGGATTGCCACAGGAGGTTTACAAGGTGGGTGCAGGAGGGCTTAGTATACTCCTTTGACGTCCTGTCAAGGATAGCGAGGGTTTACAGGGTTCCCGTAATTGTTTACGGAGACTCGGAGTCGGAGAAGAGATGGAGCTTCGCTAGGACTTTTTCCTGTGAAAAAGTAGAGGGTAGAGAGGTATGCTTCGTTGATGGGAAGCCCTGTGGTGGTGGGGGTGCCTCTCCCGATTGATGAGCTGGGTAAGGAGGAGGGTGTAGGTAAAGTCACGATTTCAAGGCTGAAGAATGCTGGAATAGATACAGTTGAAGAATTATTGCTTTTTAATCCTGAGGAGCTTGAAGAGATCGCTGGAATAGACTTTGAACGGGCTTTACGCCTCGTTAGAATCGCTAGAAGGCTTGCCGGGTGGGAGGTAAAGGTGCAGAAGGGTGATGAGTATGCTTCTCAGCTCTCGAGCAGGGACACGCTTACGAGTGGTGTGAGCGCCATTGATGAGCTGCTCGGTGGAGGCCTAGTGGTCCAGGAGATATACGAGTTTGCTGGCGAGTATGGTTCTGGCAAGACCCAGCTGTGCCATCAGCTAGCTGTTACTGCGCAGCTCCCTCCTGGAAAGGGTGGGCTGGGCGGTAAGACCATCTACATCGACACGGAGGGGACTTTTAGCCCTGAGAGGATAGTGAAGATTGCTGAGCGTTTCAGTGTTGGGAACCCATTGGAGAATGTTTTCGTGGCTCGGCCAATAAATGTTGATGAGCTAGAGGAGCTCGTAGTGCGTGGCCTAAAGCCGTTCCTCAGGCAGGGCACGAGGCTGGTAGTCATCGACTCCGTGATTGCACTCTATCGAGCGCAGTTTCGTGGAAGGGAGTGGCTGGCAATGCGCCAGCAGAGGATAAACTACGTTTTGGACTGGCTGAAGAGGCTGAGTAGACTCTACGATTTGCTCGTCGTTATAACGAACCAGGTCGTCTCTGTGCCGAGCAGCTGGGGGGTTTCAGTGAAGCTTCCAGCTGGAGGAAACATTATTGCCCATGCATCTACCCACAGGTTCTTCTTGAGGAGGGCTGGAGACTCCTGGCTGATCGAGGTTCTGGATTCCCCAAGGCTCGCGAGGGGGGCCTCCGCCCAATTTGCCATCAAGGATGACGGGGTCTGGGATGCGTGAGAGCGTGGTCAGGAAATCTAGCCATACCAACAAAGACCCCCGGGACCCGGAGTGGGGCTCTGGGGTTGATGGTTTGCTCGCCACAATGCACGGCGGTATAAACGCGGCACTTAACATCTTAGTGGGAGGAATGAAAGCACTTGGCATGGAGGCAGAGCTGCCGAGGCGGATCAGGGCGCTCAGCTTCCTAGCCACACCCTCAAGAGTAAAACCTATAACCCCCGCGAAAAAGAGCGGGGTAACAGGTGGCGCGCGCTGAGAGACTCGTATAGGTTGCTGAGAGCAGTGCTGGATAGGTTTGAGTATGCAAGAGTGTCTAGTGGGGAAAAATTTACGGTTTCAGGAGTTTCTTCTAGGTTGGGGAAGGGTAAGGGCAGGGGATGCAGTGAGGGATTAAGGGTGCATTCCAGGATTTTCGGGGACATTGATTGGGTACTGGAATACAGGGATATTTGCATCCCCTTCCCCCTGGCTTGGCTTTTCCGCTTTGGATGGGTTCTGGGCGTAGCTGACCTGGTGTGCTTCAGATCCTTGAAGCCATACAGAGTTGTCGAGGTGAAGAGTTACAACGATCTTAGAGCTTCCGAGTTTGTGCAGGCGAGTATATACGGACTACTAGCTTCCCTAAACTTTGGAGTAAAGCCAGAGGTGTTTGTAAAGGCTCCTTCGAAAATGATTCCCGTGAATGATTGGGAGGAAAAAGCTATAGGTGCTTTGGAAAGTCACTGTAAATCTCTCCCTCGCTGTTCAGGAGGCCTGTGAGGAGGATAAGAATGACGGAAAACTTATCCTGCCTAGCGCGCGCGTCGGAGGGTAGGAGGATGGACATGGAGAATAAGAGTGGTAGTTGGAGGGGTGGGTTCAGGGTGTTCAAGCTCCGCGTTAGCAGCGAGAACATGGAGAGGCTTAGGCGGCTGTTCAGGGGACTTCGTTGATGGCTGTGCTAGGGTCAAGGGCCTTCTTTATTACAGGGGGGAGTGGCTCAAAGAGTGGCAGAACATGCTGAGGATGTGCGGAGAGGGGGGCGCGTAATGGTTTTTGCTATTCTTTTAGCCAGGTAAATAGCTATAGCTAGGAGTGATATCGTTAAAGCTATTGTAGAGCCTATCGGCGTGTCTAGTAGTAAGCTAAAGTATGCTCCAAGGGGGGTTACGATGGCTCCGAATAAGCCGGAGATTACCAGCTGGAGATCAGCTCTTGATGTTGCGACCACTGATACTATGCATGGTACGTATATCAGAGAGAAGACAAGGAATCCTCCGACCATTTCTAGCATTAGCACCAATGCTATGCACGTAAAAGTTATAATAGCTATGGAGTGTGCCTGGACATTTATTCCCTCGCTTTCAGCAAGCTTTTTATCAAATACTACCGCGTCTAACTTAGGCTTGAAAAGCATGAGGTAGATTAGAAAAGCACCAGTAATCACTGTAATGCCGATGAATCTGTCTGCGGTAATTGCGAGGGGGCTTCCCCAGAGCAGGCCTCCGACTCTAGTAGTGGAAAGTACAACAGTGTTGCTAAGGTAAATACCGATGAGGGCGACGCTGTTAAACATCGAAAACATCATCATTGATAGGTTGTTCATGACCTCAGCATTAGCCTTTGGTAGAGCCATGCCCAATACCAGCCCTAGGCATAGCGTGAGCGTCGCTGGTATCACGTACGGGTCACTGCCCAGGATCGCTGAGATTGCTGCACCCGCAAGTGCTGCGTGTGCCGCTGAGAAAGCTATCGTGCTTAGGTGGAGCCTCGAGATGTAGTAGCCCACTAGTGCCAAGAGAAGACCGCCGATCGCGGACGAGAGATAGACTAGCTCGAGCATAGCCATACCCTAGTAAGGGTTACCTACAATGCTCACCAGCTCACCATCGGACATTGTAACCACCGCATCAGCTACCCTGCTCAGCTCCCGGTCCACCACGTGAGATACAATGAGCACCGTTGCATCCCTCTCGCGAGCGTATTTATCCAGCAGTGATATAATGCGTTCCCTCCCAGCGGGGTCAATACTTGAGAAAGGTTCATCCAGTAGTAGCACCAGCGGCTCCCTCACGAGAGCTCGTGCCAGAAAGGCTCTCTGCTGCTGACCCCCACTTAGCTTGCCAATAGGTTCATCCAGCAGGTTATCTATACCAAGTATCTCGGCCACGCTCCTAATCCTGTGCAAGTCTTCATGCGTTAAAGTGCTTGGAAAGCCTTTAATCGAGAGTAAACCCATACCAATGATTTGTTTGACGGTGTATGACTCGTAGGGGCTTCTCATGAAGTTTTGGGGGAGATAGCTGCATAGCTTCCTAGCTCTGTGTATCTTCCTGCTAGTCGTAAGCATACCTAGGAGTTCGACTGTGCCTTTAAGGGGTTTGAGGAGCCCTAAACATGTTTCGAGTAGTGTAGTTTTGCCGGAGCCATTGGGCCCTGTGATGATCACTAACTTACCCTCGCCTATTAGCAGATTTACCTTCCTAAGGGCAGGTCTCTCCGCATCCTGGTAAGTTACGTAGACGTCTCTCAGCCCAATTCGAATAGCTCCCATTCTCTCAGCGCCTTGACGTAGCTTACAGCTTCATCTGTTGATTTAAAACTTGATAGCTTGCTGAGCACCTCCCTCTTTAGCCTGAGCTTTAACGTCTCTCCCGTCTCACTATTGGTGAATATGAACTCGAAATCCTCTTTGTCCTCGACGGTTATGTTTCCCTTGCCTAAGGTGCAGCAAGCTGAAGCCTGCACGCCATCGATACTGCATGAAAAAGGTATTTTGCATGGTACTTTGACGATGCATCGAAGGTCGTGGAAATCGCCGGGTTTCAGCCTATCCCTAGCTATTTGCCCAGCCCTATAGCCTATCACCAGCCATGGACCTAGGTGGCCGTGAAACCTTGATGCTTCATCGATTGTTAAACCATAGCTCACCCCTTTACACCTTTTAGCTTTATGAGAGCTATTGCTAGGGCTACGATTAGGATGGTGTTGAGTACCGCAGAGATGGACAGGTACATTGCTAGCGTGTCAACATCCTTCCTGAGCTTTAGGTTCTGGTCGCGTAGCGCTTCCACAGCGCTGGTGAGCATCTCTATAGTGCTGGTGGCATTAGCAGCCTGGCTACGTGCCTCGACAGCAACCTTTACACTTTTTAAAGCATTTGCCAGTAGTTTAGCGTTGTATACCCACATGCTTGTCACGTTGGAGATTTCAGGCGCAGCCTTTGGGAAGTTGTGAAGAGCTACTTCAACTGCTCCCACTTCTCTTGCTATCTTCATGCCCAGCTCCACGCCGCTAGGTAAATTGTCGATTACCAGGAGGGCGCGTGCCTGTGTAGCGTTGTTCACAACGCTGCTATACTCCTTAAGAGATACTGTCTCGGGAGGACCATACGATGCGACAACTTTGAATCCCAGGTAGCTGATGTAAGAACCTTGCCATCTCATGACGACTACGGGTGTCCCCTCGAACCCGTTCTCCTTTGAGTAATTCTTTAGGTATTGGGCCACCCGGTCTATGGCTTCTAGCGATCTGTTTAACCGCTCATCGACGGGTACATTTAAGTCCCTCTTGAGGACGTCCGCAACTTGAATGTAGCAGTTTTTCAAATCAGTGGGGGTACTCCAAGATCTGCAGAGGCCTTTAAAGACCCGCGCCTTAGATCCACTGGCGCTTACTAGCTTATCAATCCATGGCTCAATACTATGTGATAGTACTAGTGCGGCTTTCGTAAGCTTCTCGGCATCACTCGGCTTAACATCGTAGTGTGCTGGGCACACCGATGGTAAAGCTATGTACTCAACTGTAACCTGGTCGCCTGCCAAATCCTCAACTATTGAGGCTAGAACCGTAGTAGAAGCCACTACAACGGGTTTCTCAGGTTGAGCGTCAACTACCATCACCACCACGGCTAAAAGCAGTACTAAAGCAGCCAGTAAGAGGCTTAACCCCTTCCCTCTCATACAGGTAGCATTTAACTGGTTTTTAATAAATCTTGCGGTAATATGATAATATCTTTTTTGCTTCCATGGACATTACCCCCTCTAGCGCGCCATTGATCAGGCGAGGAAGCTAAAAGCGAGATTATAATCCCCGGGTTAATGAGACGCCCTCACCAGGTTTCCTGGGCTTCCCGGCCTGCTGCAAGCCCAAGAGGCTCTGGAGCTGAAGCGGGCTGTGTGCGTCCTCGAAAGTATAAATATAAGCGCGCGCTGGAGATAAATCCTCAGATGATCAATTCTCCCTCGTTTATCTTCCCCGGAATGTATATTGAGCTTAGAAATTTGAGGCGCGCGCTCGAAGATCCCCGGCAAGTACATCGACATCCTGGTCTTCGACGATGAGGTGCAGCTCTTCGTCCCCCCGGCAGCTCAGGGGCTGCGTCATCGGTAGAGGAGGGGCGACCATCAACAGGCTACAGCAGCTACTTGGCAGGCGCATCACCGTGATCGTTTCGCCATAGCGCGCGCTGTAACCCCGCCCTAAGGAGGAGTAGCACCTGGCGTGCGCTGCTAAAAGCTAGAGCTCGTATACTTCGTATTTTATTTTCCTTCGGTGCGAGTATAGGGCTTGGTAGACCGCCTCTATATTGTAGGTGTTTTCTTGGAGTATGTCGCCGAAGGGTATTGTGTAGCGCTTGCTGCCTATCACGTAGCCTACGTATGAGAAATCTAGTATGGCGCTGCTTGTGTGTAATGCCTCTGCGAGCTGTTTTTCTTCATAGGGGTCGGGGAGGAGGGTGCAGAGGACTATACCGGTGTTGAGGAGAGCGTATGCGCTTAGGACGTAGTGGAGGTTTGAGAGAGCCCAGGCTACTTGTGCTTCGCTGTGTGGAGGGGTTTTTAGCTGCACTATTTTTACCATGTAGCCCTGCGGCGGGGTGATTATCACTAGGTTTTCCAGCCTTACCGGCTTGACGTGATTCGTGTAGTGGTAGTTTAGTGTTTGATTCTTTATGTTTTTCCTCAGGGATAGTTCTGATAGCTTGAGGAAAGGCTGCCTAGTTAGTTCCGCCATTAGTTCCAAGTCTAAGCTGTCTACTTGTTTTAGCTGCTTCCCAATAGGCACATGTATCTTGGTCTTGGACTCGAGTAGCTGTGTAAGGCCGTTAGTCTTAGAGATGATTTTCCCGTTCGAAAGAACAGATAGCCTCGACGCGTATGGATTCCAGGAGAAGTAAGCGATGCTCCACATCTCATGCGTGTCTATTTGCAGTATGTCTGCGAAGTCTTTCTCGCAACCTACAGGTATAAGTGCCCTTATTGCTAGGAGCTTTCTCTTCGACTCCGCGAAGAGAGTTTTTTCAATAATGAATGGTATGGGTTTCTCAAATACCTGCATGGAGAAGGGGGTGATCGCTAAATACTCTTTCAGTCCGATAGCCGAGTAGTCGAAGTTACCCCTTAATTTGAAACCCTTCTTTTCCAGCCTCGAGATCAGCTTTGATGCATAAGACGATGTGGATTTGAGACTCCTAGCAATGTCAATATATTTCCTCGCGACGACCGCAGACTTTAATGCGTTGTATTCAAGCTCTCTCAGCCTTTGCAAACCCTCATCCAGTAGTTGAGGTAACTTAAGCGTAATTTAATTTTTCGCTGAATCACGTGCACCTGCTGGATGGTTACGAATTCTCAGTCACTGGGGATCGATGGGCGCCGCGCACTCTGGCATCATGCATGCGTCGTCTCCATTGAGCATCTATGACTCATTACATAAGAGAAACCTGGTAAGGGTAACACGAACGTGTGAAGCCAGCGCAGGCAGATGGAACGGCTGGCGACAACCTATGAGATCAATGGCATAGCCGCGTTTATAGTAAGCGAGGACGGCACAACGAGAACATGCGCTTACCATGGGTGCGGGTTTGCGAGGGTGCCTCAGGACTTGTCACGTGCCCACATAAACACATATGCACAGCGACGTGAACAGCGGATTGGACGTAATGGTGAGGAAGGGTGCGCGCATGTCGATACGCGCGTGCTACTTTCAACTTACATTGACAACAATGTTTTTATAATCACTTGGCGATTTCACTTATAGTGTGTGGTAATGCCTAGGAAGGAGAAGGCAAAGGTTGAGGAGGAGAAAACATTTGAGGGAGAGCTGGATGCCGAGAAGCTAGCGGAGGAAATCCTAGAGGAGGAATACATAGAGCCCTCTGAGGAAGTTGCGCCGGAGGGTGAAATCAGATTAGAGGACCTTGATGGGGTGGGCAGGATAACTGCCCAGAAGCTCAGGGCGGCTGGTTTCTACACTGTGCGTGACCTCGCGTTCGCGTCAGCGCATGAGCTCGCGGTTGTCCTCGGGTCTGAGGAGAGGGCAATAGCCATTATTAGGGCTGCACAGAAGCTGGTCAACAGGGGAGAAGAGTTTATCACTGCTAGGGCTCTCTTTGAGAGGAGGAAGAACCTCGAGTACATCAGTACTGGTGTCCGCAGCCTTGATGACTTGTTGGAGGGTGGTGTTGAGGTTGGTAGTATAACTGAGCTGATTGGTGAGTTTGGTGCAGGTAAGACTCAGATCTGCCACCAGCTAGCAGTGATGGTCCAGCTGCCCAAGGAGAGGGGAGGGCTGGGGGCGAGGGCGCTGTACGTGGACACAGAGGGCACGTTCAGGCCAGAGAGGGTAGTACAGATAGCGAGGGCGAGGCAGCTAGACCCAGAAAAGACGCTGGAAAACATAATATACGCGAGGGCTTACAACAGCGATCACCAGATGCTTCTGGTTGATGAGGCGAAGAAGTACATTGAGAGCCAGAACATAAGGCTGATCGTTGTTGATAGTCTTATTAATCACTTTAGAGCTGAGTATCCTGGGCGGGAGAACCTAGCCTCAAGGCAGCAGAAGCTTAACAGGCACATTAGCCAGCTGCATAGGCTTGCAAGCCTGTACAACTTGGCGATCGTCGTCACTAACCAGGTTATGTCGTCCCCGGACATCTTCTTCGGTAACCCGATGAAGCCTGCTGGCGGGAATATCATGGCGCATGGATGCACCTACAGGATTTGGCTCAGGAAGGCGAAGGAGGGGAAGCGCATAGCCAGGATAATTGATAGCCCCAAGCACGCAGAGAAGGAGGTCGCATTCGCCATAACGGAGGACGGCGTTACTGACATATGAGCGGAAAACTTTTTAGGCCGAATACCCCCTAGCCAGTACTGGGTGCGCGCTATGGGAGGCAAGAAGAGGCCGACGATATCGGCGCTTGAAAAGAGGGCTTCAAAGGAGGAGGCGAAGAAGAAGGAGGAGGCGAAGAAACCGCAGATGAAGCTTGAGGCATCCACCGGAAACTTGACGGAGGTTTCACTGGAGCACGTAGTCAAGGAGATTAAGGGATTAAGGTATCTCACACCGTATGTTTTGGCTTCGAGGTTTTCGATCAAATTAAGCAGGGCTAAGAGGACGCTGAGAGAGCTGGAGCAGAGAGGAATAGTAGTCGCCCATGACAGGAATAGCAGAGTTCCAATCTATGTTCCAGCCGCACGCGCACGCGCTGCGCATGAGAAAGTAGCCCCACCGCAGCCTCCCGAAAGCTCATAGCCTAGTGGGAGCACCGCAGGTATAGGATGGAGGCTGAGGGGCTGCTCGCTAGGATAAGAAGATATCTGCTATGTTTTTGTCCTTTACGAGTTTCTTGGCGAACTCTACTAGTTCTTTTTTCGCGTTGACTACCTCGAGCTCGGATACTTCTACTAGCCCCTTTCTAGCTAGTTCGGCTACAACTTTCCTCGGCTCCCTCACCCCCATTCTAGACAGGTCGTCTAGTAGCCTGAGGAGACCAACGCTCCAGTATCTTCCAAGATACCTTACGGCAGCCTCGACTTCAGGGGTCAGTTGCATTTCTTTTATTGCCAGCGGCTCGGGGATCTTTTCGATTTGTTGGGGCTGAGCCTCCTGTGGGGGCAGCTGCACTTCCTGCGGTTTCTGCAGGGGTTCCTGGGGGGATGCCTCGCTTTTCTGGCTGCTGACCCCTTCGGCTTTCTCTGCAGCTGCGTAAGCCTCTGGCTCCTCCTGGGCTTCCTCACCACGCTCGAGAAATACTAGTAGGGATGGCCCCTTGGTGGTTTTCCGGGTAGCGGGTCTCCGCGGTCTCCTCTTCTCCTCGCGTACTTGCGCAGGCTTTAGGGGGGTGCTCTCCTGCACGTTCTCTACGTACTCTACCTGTCCTGGGATTTCGATGCGGAAGATTGGGTCAATAATTTTTTTGTCTGCACTTGCCCTGTAACTTCCGGTTTTGAGGATCTCTTGAAGGAGTATGTAGAGAACAACCGAGGTCAATCCCTCCTTTCTGCCCCATTCTGCCAACTCTTCAGCGTATACAGCTCCCCTTTGTTTTATGTAGTCTGAAAGTTTTCTCGTTAGTTCAGCTACCTCGTCCATTTCCCACTTTTAACTATCTGCTGTGCATCTTTATTAAGATTTGGCGCGTTTACATAGCAATCCGCGTTTCTGCACCCTTTTATGTACGCTATGACATGAGGTTTCGTCGAGGATCACGCGTGCTCTGCAGAGGTGCACCGAGGAAAAGGTTTCTTTTTTAAGGGGGATTCTCATGATTTTAGTTGTGGGCATGTATCCCCCAGGATGCGGTGTGCAGAGCGTTGGGCTGGGCGAGCTCGTGGGCGTGTTACCGGGAAAGCTCATAGCCGGCTTAGGCAGTCTAGGTTATAGGTCGCTTAACTACGTACAGGTTAAGTCGCTGGAGGCTTCTCAGTTTTCGCAGAACATCCTCATTGTTGCCCCCACAGGCTCCGGCAAGACTGAGGCTGCTATTCTGCCGATTCTGAGGGACCTTATAGGGGAGGGGGGAGAGCCTATTTCCGCACTCTACATTTCTCCACTCCGTGCTCTCAACAGAGACATCTATGGGAGGATGATTAGCTTATTCCGGTTGCTTGGATTTGAGGCTGAAATCAGGCACGGGGATACCCCTCAGAGTGCCCGCAGGAGGATTGCGGAGAACCCCCCGCATTTACTCATCACGACTCCTGAGACGACTCAGTTCATCCTGGTCGACGGTAGGTACCGTGAGAAACTGAGGAATCTTAGGTGGGTCGTAGTTGATGAGGTGCATGAGCTCCTCGACGATAAGAGGGGTGCTCAGCTTTCGCTTGCGCTTGAAAGGCTTAGGTTGCTAGCCCCGAATGTCAGGGTGATAGGTCTATCGGCTACGCTTAGCAATCCCTCTACAGCTCTTAGACTGCTGTCTGGGAGGAGACCTGGAACAGTCATCGAGTGGCAGGAGAAGAAGCCGTACGAGGTGCTCGTCGAGGATCTAAGGGAGGAGGGGGACCTCGAGGAGGGGCTCAGGAGGGTTGCTGAGCTGTGCCGGGGTGGGGGAGTGATCGTGTTCACTAATACCAGGGATACTGCGGAGCTGATAGGGAGAGTCCTCTCCCACAATTATGGGCTAAATGTTAGGGTGCATCACGGAAGTCTCTCGAGGAGCGAGCGCGAAGAGGCTGAGAAACTGTTCAAGGAGGGGAAGATCCACGCGGTGATCGCTACTTCCAGCCTTGAGCTTGGCATTGATATCGGCTACGCAAGGCTTGTAGTGCAGTTCGGGTCTCCTAGGCAGGCAATCAAACTTGTGCAGCGAGTTGGCAGGGCTGGGCACACCCTGCGTGAAACTTCGAGGGGGGTCATTGTCCCCCTGTTCCTGGAGGATGCTGTTGAGTCCGCCGTGCTGGCTAGGAGAGGTCTAAGCGGAAACCTCGAAGAGCAGCAGCCGCATGGGAAGCCATTGGACGTCTTATCGCATCAGATAGCCGGGCTCCTGCTCGAGTACCGGGAGTTAAGCGTTGAAAAGCTGTACGATGTTGTTACGAGGGCCTTTCCCTACGAGAATCTCGAGTTCAGGGAGCTTGTAGAGTTACTGGCGTTCATGCACTCGATAGGCACTGCTAAATTCCTGGATGGTAGGGTTCTCATGGGAAGGAGAACGATCTCCTACTACTATTCGTCTGCCTCCATGATCCCGGAGACTTTCTCCTTCGACGTAGTGGAGATGGCTTCCAGGAGGGTTATCGGCGCGCTAGACTACTCCTTTGCTTCAGTCATTGGCAAGGGGAAAGTGATCATTCTTGGGGGGAAGGCTTGGAACGTCGAGGACGTAGATGTCGATGCGAACAAGGTGTACGTGACTGAGAATGTTCAAGAGTTCGGCGAGCCGCCGATATGGGCGGGGATGTCTCTACCTGTTGACAAGAAGGCTTCACGCGAGGTTGCCTCGCTCTACAGGCGTGTAGGCGAGGATCTAGATTCCCCGGGCAGGCTGGAGAAGCTGCGGGCATTTTATAACCTTCCTCGGGGAGTGTTCGAGAGGTTGGTGGAGCTGATCGGCAGGGAGGTGGGGATTTTAGGGGTTGTTCCTAGCGAGAGGAACGCTGTGGTGGAGCTTGTGCGGAGTCGCGGTAAGACTCTGGTCGTTGTTCACTCGTACCTGGGAACTAAGGGGAACAACCTACTCGCATTTCTACTTGCAGAGGCTTTTCGAGGATACACTGGTAGCTCTGCTAAGTACTTTTCAGACCCCTACAGAGTTCTGCTTGTGAGCGAAGAGTATGTTTCTGCCAGCAAGTTGAGGGAAATCATTGTGGAGGGATTAAAGTGGAAGCTCCAGTTCCTAGATGAAGCTATTCGTGAAAGCAACTCGTACTTGGTTGAGTTTACGCATGTGGCTTCTAAGATGGGGGTAATAGATGTAAAGAGGTCTAAGCCAGAGCCTGGAGTGCTGTCAAATGTAAGGAGGAGGCTTGTCGGAACACCTGTTGACCGCGAAACTATCCGCGCAGCAATATTCGAGCACTTCGACTTACCAGCAGTTGAGGAGTTTCTCCGACAGGTAGAGAGCGGAGAGCGACCTCTCATAGTAAGGGAGCTGAGCGATCTATCCCCTCTGGCCCAGCTAATATTCGAAAAGCCAGCGGTGAGAGCGGGCGTAGTGGCTTCAGAAATTCCGGCTTCTAGCATTATACAGGCAATCATAAAGAGAGTTGAGAATTCCCACGTTCTGCTTTACTGCATTAACTGTGGACGGTGGTGGCAAACAATTAAAGTCTCAGAGTATGAAGCATTCTCGAAGTGTCCACGCTGCGGCTCTCGGGCCCTAGCAGTTCTCAGACCATATGAGGAAGAAAAAGTAAAGATCCTTGAGAAGTGGAGGAGGAAAGAGAGACTCACAGCTGAGGAGAGGAAGTTCGTTGAGAAGGCTAGGCAAACTGCTTCCCTAGTTCTCTCCTACGGTTACCCAGCAGTTTTCGTCCTTGCGGGCCACGGCGTGGGGCCAACAACCGCGAGAAACATACTTTCAAGAGGTGTTGACATAGAGGTTCTTGCAAGAAACGTGCTGCAGGCAGAAGCAAATTATACAAGAACTAGAAAGTATTGGGAAGAGTAAGGCACTATGCATTAGTAACAGAGAAACTACTGCTACGGGCATGCGGGCTGGGGGGATGCTAGAGTCTCCTCTTGACTGTTACAGGCTTATGCTCTCGTAAGCTTTCCCAACATGCTTCGGCTATCTCTACTGCTCTCAGCCCATCTATCCCAGTGATTGGTGGCTTCTCGTCCATTAGTATTGAGTTTATGAATGCTTCTCCCTCCGACACGTATGCATCGTAGAACCGTGACCAGAACCACTGCACACCTCTGTACGTTAATCCCTGCTTTGTCCCCACTGCGAGGTTTGGATCCGTCTGTGAGCCGATGTATATTGTTCCCTCGGTCCCCATGACCTCTGTGCGCAGGTCGTACCCGAATACACTCTTCCTGCTCCCGTGTATTAGCCCATACCCCTCACCCTCAAATTCAAAGCTTATAGTTACAATGTCTAAGTCGCCCTTCTGCTTAATCTCTTCATAGAGTGCTGCCTCCCCCCTCACGTAGACTTCTTTTACTTCCCTTGACACTAGGAATCTCGCCATGTCGAAATCGTGGCTAAGCATGTCCAGGAATATGCCGCCGCTGAGTCTGGGATCCTGCGCCCATCCTGGAGGAGGTCCCGGGTCACGCGCAACATTGATGAAGACGAGGGGGTTGCCGATCGCCCCTTCACTAATCTTCTCCTTGGCTGTCCTATAGGCGTCGTCAAACCTCCGCATATAGCCAACCATGAGCTTAACTCCTGCTTTTTCAGCAGCTTTGACAGCCTCTACCGCCTCGCTGACAGTCACAGTAATCGGCTTCTCCACGAAAATGTGCTTCCCCGACTCTGCCGCCTTAATTATCATTTCTTTGTGAAGATTTGTGGGAGTGGTTACGTACACCGCATCGACTTCTGGGTCTTTCAGCATGGCGTCGTAGTCTGTGTAAGCCTTTACCTTGTACTTCTCTGCAGTTGTTCTGGCTAGCTCCCCTACTATGTCCATGACTGCTACCAGCTCGGCTTTTTCCAGGCGGGAAAAAATTATTTCTGCGTGAACCTTGCCTATTCTCCCTAAACCAGCCACACCTACTTTTACCTTAGACATATTTATCGACCCCTTCTGCAACTAAAACTTTATTAAAAGTTTACTAGAAAAGCTTAAGTAAACATGCCTATAGGAACAGTAGGACGTAGATTGCCACAAGCACTAGTACGAGCGTGAGTACTGCGAGGAGGAGGGTTCGCTGGCTAGCCTTCCTGTTGACTTCGATGTGGGGGGTCTGATGCCTTACCCACTCCTCGTATTCAAGCTTCGCAAAAGGTGAAGCTTTTTCCTGCAGCTCTTCGTCCTTACCCTCCATTACTAACTAAAGGCAAAACATCCGGATAAAAATTTAGCGCTCCACCACCGTAGCAGCGAGGATCATATAAGCCCACGAGGAGCCGAGCCCAGGCGTTAAGGGCTCGATGATGATATCCCCTCCCTCTTTGCCTTACTCGTTCTCGTCCTCTTTGCAGTGCTATGAAGCTTCAACCTCAGAGCCTTACCCCGAGCCCCTGGGTCTATGCCGGTACGGCTGGACTTCCTGGTCACGCCCTCACCTCCCCCTTTTGAGGGCGCCCGGCACAGTCTCCATGCCTGGACGAGTGCGCGCTAAGTTATAAAGATTGGCGCGCTTATGCTCATGAGGAAGGGATGGGCTATTTGAGTCCCTTTGACCCCTGGAGGGAGAGGAGTCTCTGCACCTGTCCATTCAAGTACACTGTGAACCCCTATACAGGTTGCCAGCATGGGTGCCTCTACTGCTATGCGTCCAGCTACATCAGGGGCTTCTTCAGTCCACGCCCAAAGAGCAACTTCTTAGATACGGTAAGGAGAGACCTTACAAGGATACCTCAGGGAGCTATAATCAACATTAGCAGTAGTAGTGACCCCTACCAGCCCTTGGAGGCTAGGTATCTTTATACGAGGCGGCTCCTGGAGCTTGTTTCCAGCAACTATGTTGTAGAGATAGTTACTAAGTCAGATCTCGTTGTCCGCGATCTAGACTTGCTTTTGAAAGCCAGAAGCGTGGTCTCCGTAACGATTACTACCCTGGATGAGACGCTAGCAAAGAGATTAGAGCCAGGGGCGCCTTCCCCCTCTAAGCGGATCAGGGCAATTGAGGCGCTAGCCAATGCTGGGATACCCGTAGTGCTGAGGTATGACCCCATCATCCCGGGCCTAAATGATTCGAAAGATTCTATTTCGGGAGTGCTTGAAGCCGCCATAGCTGCTGGAGCTATGCACGTTGTTTCTTCTACCTACAAGATTAAGCCAGATAACCTAGCCCGAATGCTTTCAACATTTCCAGATCTTGAGGCAAAGCTCTCCCAGGTGTATCGTGATAGAAAAAGCAGGGTACGGGGATACATTTATGCAGACAAAGAATACCGGTACAGTGTCCTTTCAACAGTCCGGGATATTGCGCACAGGCTTGGAGCATCCTTTGCGGCTTGCCGCGAGGGCTTAACCGAGCTAAACGATAAAGGCATCACCTGTGACGGAACATTTCTCGCGTGCCGGTAAAGCGAGAGGGCATAAGCCAGCTAAAGGCAAGGTAACGATAAACAACAGCTGTTTTGACTCTTTAGGTAGAGGCGCGTCATATGGTAGTAGAGCTAGGAGGCAAGCCTGCGGCACAGTGCTTGTCCCCTGTCACCCTTACTTAACGTAGTAGCTCCTCAATCATGCATCACAATCTAAGTCTCTTCGCCGTGAAACCTTAAACCGAGACCTTTAAACCTAGCGAAATGCTTAACGTTCCCAGTGAGCAATGGCAGACCTTTAGAAATTGCTGTGGCGGCAATAAGCAAATCCCTGTCCTCTACCAGCACACCTTTGGATCTCAGCGTCCTCCAGACTGCAGCAGCGTTCTCAATAATCTCATTATCGTGGAAAATTATGATGAAATCCTTCTCTAATAGCTCCTTAGCCTTTTTAGGCTCTCTGGAACCACGTATGAACTCGTATAGGGTAACCTCCGGGAGGTACCAAATGGCGTCCGGCAGCTCTTTTCTCCTCTTTACGTAATCTATAAGAACATCCGTATCGATCAGAACTCCCTCGCCCACGACCTCACCCTTACATCCTCATATTCAAGCTCCAGTAGTTTCTCTAGTTCCTCTCTAATCTTTTCCCTCTTTTTCCTAAGCTCCTCGAGTGCCAGCTCCCGCAAGAAAGAGTCCCACGTCTTTCTACCCTTAAGCTTGTGGAGTAGTTCCCTCGTCTCCCTCGAAACAGTGATCGTTGTGCTTTTGCTCACAATTATAATTAAAATTGCATACATTTAAATTTTTGCTCACAGCCAGGCCTCCGACAACTTCTGAGAAATGATAATTTTAATTATGCTCGCTTCCTAAAAATGAAAGCACTTGGATTTTAAAGAGGAAAGTAAGGAAAGCGCGCGCTACTACGCGCGCCACGCCCTTAGCGCGGGCTTGGCTGGCTCGTTAAAGGGGTGTTAGGCAATGGGCTTTTTCAACTCGTAGGGCTTCCATCCTAACTTTTCCCGGAAATTGTTGATAATCTTTATGGATCTCTCTTTTTCCTCTTTGGGCATCACTCTGCTCTTCAGCACTCCCATGAAGAGCGCGTACAGCCTAGCGTTTATCGTGGCCTTTGACACGCCGTACTTGATGTCTTCTTCCAGCTCGTGGAGTATTCCCTCGACTTCTTCCGATGATGATAGCCCCTTTGGGCCGACGTCCTTGACTTCTCTTCCAAGGTATAGGTGACCCTTCTCTACGACCACGTATTTTCCGTCTTCAAAGGTTATCCTGCCCTTAGCAATCCTGTCGTAGAATGTCCATGACTCGTAGGCTTGTGGAGCAAGCTCTTTCAGCCTTGCAAGCACGTATCTCCTAATCTCGCTCGTGGTCATCCCCTCCTGAAGCTTTGACTCGACTTCCTTTGCTACTTCAACGGCGATTTCTTCTGGTGCCCCAGCATCAACAATTGACTTAATCAATTTGTTTCTGTCAAACTCCTCTAGTCTGCCTGCACTTTTAACAATCTTCCTCGGCATTAAGATCAAAGTTGTTCAGTTTTCCCGATATTTAAACGTTTGCTGGGTGTTTTATCTTCGAGAAAAGCCTCCTCAATGATCAACGAGGCATCGTAGTCCCTCCCAACTATCCTCTTTTTCAGGATCCCTATCCTTTTCTTGAAGAGAGGTGCATCAATGACGAATGTTTCATACTCTCCCCCCTCCCCGCTTGGATTCAGCATGTGCCTAAGGCCAGCCAGGTAACTGATGACCTCATCGTCTATCTGCCTGCCCAGCAAATCTAGCTTTAGGGGATACGCGCCTATGCGTGTAATAATGGCGACAATGCCTGTCTCCACAACCTCCCTCAGTAGTTCAACTTCGTCCCTCATCCATAGAGGGCTGACGACCTCTAAGCCAAGCTTCCTGCAAACTTCGCTAAACTTCTCCTGCTGGTACCTGGACTTGACGGCTCCAGTCACTACCCCCTCAACACCGTAATCCTTCCTCGCTTGCCTCAAGGCATCCTCTAAGGCCTCCAGCTCGTCCTCAGCCGTGTCGCTAGAGCGACGTATGATAATCGGCAGCTCGAGGGCACGCGCCTGCAACTCCACGAGACGGGTATTCGGGTAGTGAAAGAGCATGCTCTCCTCCGACCTCGGTTGGAAGGTTACGAGGCACTCAACCCTGTAGAGCGGGTGCACCCTGTGGAGCGCCAGCGTGCTGTCCTTGCCCCCCGAGTACAGCACAGCAACCTTCATCTGAGCACTAATCACTCAGAGTTTACAGAAAATAAAGGTTTTTAGGTCTCTGGAGAGCCTGGTCACGGGTGAGGAACGTAGGGTTAAGGGTTTGCTAACGTGGAGAGAGCTTGTCTTAGCGCCTGGGCAACTCTTCGACCT
>JAJHRM010000126.1 GCA_020832965.1 Thermofilum sp.
GCAATAGCCACGGGGCACTCGGGCATGAGTACCCTGCATGCTGAGAGCATAGACTACGCGGTAAAGAGAATAATCTCCCCACCCATGAACATCCCACTCTTCCTCGTGCCCATGATGAACGTTTTCCTGCTAATTAAGAGAATAAAGATAGGGGAGCGTGTAGTGAGGCGGATAGTAACAGTGGCAGAGGCCACAGGCGTGGATGAGGCGAGCGGTCAAGTAACATTTAACGTTGTGTACAAGTACAATCCCATCTCCATGCGGATCGAGAAGGTGGGAGAAAGCGAGTTGCTGAGGGCGATTTCCCAGGAAAGGTACATCCCCCAGAGGAGCATGGAGGAGGAGCTTCAGAGGAGAAAAACAGTGCTCGAGCTGCTGGTCAAGAATAATGTGAACAGGTTTGAGGATGTCAGCAAAGTTGTCCGGGACTACTACCTCAGGCCTGAACAAACGTATTACCAGCTAGTAAGCGGCTCCTACCCCTTTGCGAGCATAGCGCGCGCGCAGCGCGCGCGCTCAGCAGGGGGCTGAGAGGGTCACGCTGAGGGCTAGGGAGAGGCACGTGGCGAGGGCGGTGGACGTGGCTGAGGTTGCGAGGAGGCTGCTTAGCGGAGCGGTCGAGCTAGGGGGCGTCAGGATCGCGAGCGAGGCCGTGGGCAGCGGGAGGCTCGTGAGCGCGATCGAGATCACCCTCGTGAGGGCAAAGCCGAGGAGGCGCAGGAGCGGGAGGGGGAGCTAACCATATAAAGGGGTTCAATATTACTACTAGCGCGGGGGCGGCGTGCGCGTCGTGCCGCTGAATGCCTGGGCCCTGCTCCTCTTGGGCTTAGATGACCCCCGCTGCTACGGCGGCTGGTTGATTGGGGTCCAGGTTGAGCGGTGCGACGTGGTTAGGCTGCGCCCCGGCGCAGAGCACGAAGAGCTGCTATTCTACGCTGGCGACCAGTGCGCCAGGCTGATCAACATGGAGAACTATCGGCGTAGGCAGCTCTTCTTCGCTGGCAGGGGCATCGACGCTGGCGTGAAGGTCGCTAGGGAGCTGGCTAAGAGCGTTCCCGAGTACAAGGAGGTCAAGGGGGTGCTCGGCTCTGCGAACTTCGACGAGGCGCTGAGGAAGGTGAGCGAGGCTTGGAGGAGCTTCGCCGAGCTGCTGAAAGAGAAGAAGCAGGGGAAGCTACCTCCTTGGATGAACCCGAGGCCTCCGGGGTACAGGAAGCGCAACGGCGAGAGGGTGCCGATCATCATCGTGCGTGCGGACAACTACCGCATAGATGCTGAGAGGAAGGTGATCCACTTAGGCTACTGGAACGTGGACATCCCGTTCACCGGCAAGCTACGATGGCTTTCGAAGCCTGGAGCTAAGCGCGGCAGGATGGAGATTACATACAACCCCATCAAGAAGCGCTGGTACGCGCACATATCAGTCAGGGTGACCCTCGAGAGGAGGAGCGCCGGAGGAGGCTTCATGGGGATAGACCTGGGAAGGGAGGTGCTGGTCGCTGCCGTTGCGAGCGACGGCACTGCGCTGCTGTACAAGGGCTCGGCGCTGAAGAGCGACTACTTCTACTTCGAGAAGAAAATAGCGGAGATCGACAAAGCCCTGTCAGACCCCAGGAGCGAGGAGGCTACCAAAAGCGTGCTTGTGAAGGAGCGCAGGCGCCTCTACGACAAGAGGAAGAGGCGCCGCGACCAGACGTTCGCGAACACTGCTTCGCACGTGAGAGGCGAGGCTGTCAGGAGGAACGTCGGCATCGTCTTCATCGGCTACCCATGGTACATATCGCATGAGAAGCCTGGGAAGGGCAACACGAACATGTGGGGCCAGCTTCAGCTGATGCTGAGGCTTGCAACGACGCTTGAGAACGCTGGCATACCTGCGTTCGCAGTGAGCGAGGACGGGACATCGAAGATCTGCGCGTACCACAGAGTGGAGGCTCGGAGGGGTCCGAGGGGGCTCGTCCACTGCCCCAACGGGCACACTCTGCACGCGGACGTCAACGGCGGCTTAGGCATCATGCTACGCGGGCTGGAGGCGCTGGGGATCAAGGCGGAGCTGCCAAAGCGCATCAAAGTGCTCAGCTTCCTAGCGACACCCGGCGGAGTAACCATAACCCCTGCGATAAGGCGGGGTAACGGATGGCGCGCGCTGCGCGCTGCGAGCATTAGAAGGTAAAGCCTTCCCCTCCTAGCTGCTGGGACATTTACACGTGCTGTGCTGGAGTGCTGCAGGAGGCGCGCGGTAGCAGGCGAGGAGGGGGCAGAAAAGCGTGGATTCACCCGCGTGGGCGCGTGCTCAGCAAAACATCTATTGCTACCTTGTATGTTCTCGGAGCGTAGGGTGATACCCTTCTCGCCCCCTTAAGCTCTGCCGCGAAGTTCCTCTTTTGGGCTGCCTCCCGGACTAGCCTGAATGCTTCAGTGTAAAGGTCTTCTTCCCTGGACCAGTAGTAAAAGTGTATCCAGCCGCCCGCCTCCTTTAGGCAGTTCACAGCCTCGTCGAGAAATGAATACGCGCCTTTGGGTAGTGGCATTACGACCCTGTCGCACTGGTTAAAGAATTTCACGGCTTCTATCTTTACGTCTCCTAGGACTGGCTGAACCATGTGCTGAACCTTGTTTAACTTTATGTTCTCAACCATGTAGTTGTAGGCAACCGGGTTTATCTCTATGGCAATAATCTTCCTCACAGCGGGCTGCCTCTTAGCTATGGCTATAGCATAAGGTCCGACACCTGCAAACATCACCATGACTGTTTCGCCTGGCTTCACCTGGCTGGCAACCCTCTGCCTCTCCGTTGCTTCGCGTGGAGAAAAGTAAACCTTGGCCACGTCCAGTTTGATTTTGTAGCCATGCTCCACGTGAACGACCTCGGTTATGTTTTCGCCCTTAACCAGTTCGAGTTCCCTTACCCGATACTCGCCCATCCGCTCACTAGCCTTCCTATAAACCGCCTTGACGTTCCTGTGAACTCGAAAAATAGCATCTGCCACAAGTTCTTTGTAGGGAAGTACTGCATCATCAAGCTCTACAATGGCTACGGCTTTCTCACGTGACCCAATAATGTCAAAACTTGACGGTACCAGAGGTAGCAAGCTATCGGGAATCTTGCCCTTTAATACTTCGCGGATGCGCATGGCCAATGCCTAAAGATGCTCAGCGAAAATATATTGTTTCGCGCAGACGTCGAAAAATATTTATGAGGCCGGCGGCATCATAAAACCCATAACCCTGCGATAAGGCGGGGTAACGGGTGGCGCGCGTAGCGCGCTGTTCCTAGTATGCTGTATGTGGGCCGGTCGTCTAGTGGGAGGATACCGCCTTCGCAAGGATAGTACCGAGAGCGGCGGAGGTCCCGGGTTCGAATCCCGGCCGGTCCACCAAGCTCTTCTAAAGCAGTGATGTGGTAGTGGCTTTCGTGGGTGTGTATACTAAAGTTTAATTAGTGTGTTTAGAGAGGTGTTCAGGAGGTGTGATGTCTTGGAGATTGATGTCAGGAGGGTTGCCCTTAAGCATGCACTTGCTAATGCTGTGAAGTTTGGGGGGAGGGCTAGGGTAGACGCTGTAGCGAGCAAGGTTTTCGCTGAGGTGCCTGAGCTCAGGAGGAGTGCACGGGAAATCTTAGAAGTAGTGGAGGAGGTTGTGGAGGAGGTTAACTCCATGGATAGGGACTCGCAGCTGAGGCTTCTCTCAGAGGTTTGGCCTGAGGCGCTTTCGACGGAGAAGCGGGTGGAGGTGAGGCGCTTGCCCCCTTTGCCTGGTGCGGAGGAGCTGGGGGGTAGGGTTGTAACGAGGTTTGCGCCGAACCCTGACTTTGTTTTACACCTGGGGAGCGCTCGTCCAGCAATCCTCAACTACTACTATGCTAAGAAGATGTATAGTGGCAAGTTTATTTTGAGATTCGAGGATACGGATCCGAAGACGAAGCGCCCGCTTAGGGAGGCGTATGACCTGATAAGGGAGGATTTAAAGTGGCTAAATACGCTCTGGGATGAGGAGTATATCCAGAGCCTGCGTATGGAGATGTATTACGGCGTGGCTCAGGAGCTGATTAGGAGGGGTAAGGCGTATGTCTGCACGCATAACCAAGAGGAGATAAGGAGGTATAGGGAGGGGGGAGTCCCTGATCCGTGCTCTAGGCTTCCCGTCGAGGAACACTTGGAGCGCTGGGATAAGATGCTGTCTGGAGAGTTCCCTGAGGGGGGCGCGGTTATGCGTGTAAAGACTGACCCAGCTCATCCGAACCCGTCAGTGAGGGACTGGATTGCCTTCCGGGTCTTGGACACTGAGAGGTCGCCCCACCCGCTAGTGGGTAATAGGTATAGAGTGTGGCCTACATATAACTTTGCCTGCGCCGTTGACGATCATTTCTTGGGCGTGACTCACGTTCTTAGGGGTGAGGAGCATGCAGTTAATACCGTGAAGCAGAGCTATGTGTACGAGCACATGGGGTGGAGGCCCCCGGTAAGCATTCACTTTGGTAGAATGAACCTGGAGGGGATGATTCTCAGCAAGTCTCTCATTAAGAGAGGGCTTGACAGGAGAATGTATACTTCGTTTGATGATATAAGGCTCGGTACGCTTGCGGCTCTGAGGAGACGTGGCATTCTGCCTGAAGCCATCTGGGACGTGGTTCTAGAGGTAGGCATAAAGTCGTCCACCGCGAGGATCAGCATTGATAAGCTTCACGCCTTTAACAGGAAGTACCTGGAGCCTAGGGCTAACAGATACATGTTTGTGCCTGAGCCTGTGAGGAAGGTGGAGCTGGAAGGCCTCCATGCACCAGTAACCGCCGAGATAATTGTTCATCCATCATTTCCTGAGAGGGGTAGGAGGAAACTAACTTTCAAGGAGCCTGTCGTCTACGTCAATGAGAGAGACCTGGGGAGCGAGATGGTGAGGCTTATGGGTCTCGGAAACTTCCTGGTCATGAATGGGTCTATGCTCAGGTTTCTGAATAATGACGTGGCATTCGCCAAGGAAAAGAAGCTACAGATTGTGCAGTGGGCGCCCGTTGAAAGCGCTGTCAGGGCTTCTATCTTAAAAGCCGAGGGTAATATGCTTAGAAGGATTGACGGTTATGCTGAGCCCTCAACCCGGGAACTCAGGGTAGGTGAACAGCTGCAGTTTGTGAGAGTAGGCTACGTGAAGAAAGACCAAGGCGAAGTCTACCTATTTACACACGATTAGCGCCCTAAGCGCGCTCTGCCACTCCCTGTTCAGCCTTTTCTCCTTTGCCAGTGTTTCTCAGCGAAGGTCGTGAGCTCTCTCTGGCGTCACGTGCAACCCGAAGATTCTCTCCGTCTTCTTTGCTTTGGTTGCTTGCTGAAGCTCGACGCGAGCCTCCTTAAGTGGCGCAGTTCGGCGGCTTGAACGTGGCCCCCGACACCTTCACGCGTTCTCCGTCGAATCTAATCAGCGTAGTCCACAGCCCGTGCCCAAGGTTCTCGTCCATGCAGACGAGAAGCAGGTTGCTACTCTGCCGCCCCGGCGCCTCGGCAGATCCTCGCCTTTCACGCGGATCTTGAAGACCCTGAACCCACCCCTCTAATTGCCCTTCTCCACACTTACCATCTTCCCACCCTTCGGCGTGGGTGGAGCACCCTCTTGCAGGTGTGCACTACAGGTGCACTGGCTTTCCCTGAGCCCAAATCTTTTCCGGTATCTTTTCCTTGACTTGCATGAGGAATTTTAGATCCTCGTCCTTCTTCCTTAAATCATCGGGCAACAGCACGGGTATCTCATCCTTTATTGGGAACCACCTTTGACAGTCGGGACAGTAAAGCACTCCAGTCTTCACTTCGAATTTGATGCACTCATCGCATCCCGGATCCCTGCCCCCGAACTCTTCAACCTTCCTACCCCTGAAGGCGCAGTATAGCTCACACGCTGGTTTTGACCTAAATGAAACTTTTCTCTCCTCATACCTATTGACCTCGACGATAAAGAGCTCCAGAGGGAAGTGCTTGTCGTATGGGCATGCGAGCAAGTCAAGTAGCCTGTACTTAATAAGGCGTCACCGGGAAATCTTAGCCTCTTGGAAATTTATAAAGATATTGTAAGCAAGTATTGAGGGCCTTATGCGGGGCATGAAGATAGCTGCGATAGTGCTTAGAGACTTGGAAGATGCTCTTAGGGCTAGCGGGGCTGACATAGTTATAGCAGTTGAGAGCCCTGCAGACGCCTTGAATAGCGTTGAGAGGCTAGTCAGGGAGAAAGGGGCTGATCTCATCTTGATCGACAACGCCATAGTGTCTAGGATAGGCAGGGAGAAGTTGAAGGAACTAAAGTACAGGTACCCCTACCCAGCCATTGTTGAGCTTGCGCGCGCTACCTCAGCCAGACCCGCCCTTTAAAACCTTCACAAAATACACCAGAAAAATGATAATCTTTCATTTTCATGCATACTTTCTTAACGCGCCCACGCAGGGACCAGCAGACCCAGCCCGCCCCTGAAGCTTCCTAAAAAAGGATAAACGCCAAATGCGCGTTACTTTTCAAGAGAAATAAGTTCGAGTATTTTGGGCAGGGCTAGTTCTTTTAGCTCCAGTATTTTTGCTTCAAGCGCTGCATTGTATATCTCTCTCCCATCTGCCGACATGATAACTGCCCCCTCCTTGCAATCGATCGGAGAGGCTATCTCTATTCTGAGGTTAGGCTTTTCGGGGGACAGTCTTTGCTTAACTTGTTCAATAACGCTACTTATAATGTCCTTTGAGCCGAGGCACGGGTATACCACCAGCTCTTTCGAGGACATAGAAGCAACACCCCTCTGGAGCGTGTGGGCGAGGAATGCTACCCTTGCTTCCCTAGTTTTTGTTAACTCATCTACAACTTCACTTATCAACTCTTCGACCTGTGATGCTACCAAGCGGTATTTGTCCTGCAGGTACCTCCCCTTCAACTCTAACCTTTTCGGTGCAAGCTCGCTGAGTAATTTCTGCTTGCATTCAAAGACCAGCTGCTTTATTTTCTCGCTTCTCAGAGCCTCCGCCCTGGAGCGGGCTTCCTCGATTATCTTCTGCGCCTCCAACTCCGCTTCTTTAAGTATTCTTTCGGCTTCCTCCTCGGCCGCGCTCCTCATCTCCCGAATTATTACCTCGAGCAAGCTTTGGCGCTCGCCCACGCTTTCACCCCAGTAGCAGCTCG
>JAJHRM010000127.1 GCA_020832965.1 Thermofilum sp.
ACAGGGGGCTTTTGCGCTACTTTAAAGCGCGGGGGGCTTGGTTGACCAACTGCGGCGAGCTGTATGACTATTGGGTTGAAATGTTCGAGTAGCATTCTCGCCCAGCACACCGTACTGCTAGCATCGGCGGGGTCTCGAAAAGCTCTAGCCATGGCGCAATCGCTGAAGGCCTTTGGAGCTAGAGTTCTCGGCGTGACGCATTATACTACCGACCCCCACCGTTTCTCCCGTTTCTTCGATCGCGTTATCGTTTTGCGCGGAGTGGATAGGGAGAGCGCCTCTTGGGCGGTGCACGTAGCGGAGATCGCGGCGGCGCAAGGAGCCGACCTCGTGTTCCCCGTGGATTTCATGGATGTAGTAACGTTCTCGTCCCGCGCGAAAGTTTTCAAAAGGTTAGGCATGAAGCTGGCTGCTCCTGAGACTAGCGCAGTATTGAGGGTATCTAGGAAGGATGCGCTCGCGGAGCTTGTTGGCGATATAGTGCGCGTGCCACGCACAATCCCCTGCGCATCGACCGGCGTGGTCGTTTTAGATGCTGTTAAGAGCTTGCAGTTACCTCTCGTCGTGAAGGGTTTGGGTGACGCATCGAAACCCGAGTACTTTTCCAGCTACGAGCTTGCCGCCGAGAGAGCCAAGGAGAGAGCGCCCTGTCTCGTGCAGGAGTACGTTGCCGGGAAGGGTAGAGGGTACTACGCTATAACCTTCAACGGCGAGATCCTCATAGAATTCACACACGAGAGAGTATACGAGACCGATCCATCGGGAGGCGCGAGCATCGCCGCGCGGGGACCTATCCTGGATCCTAGGCTTTTCAGGTTGGGGAGGGAGATTGTTCGAAGGCTTGAATGGACTGGGCCTCTCATGGTGGAGACCAAGTGGGTGCCGGCGACAGGGGAGTACTACCTGCTGGAGCTCAACCCTAAGTTCTGGGGGAGCTTGGCGCTACCGGTTTCACTGGGTTACCACTTCCCCGCCGCGCTGGCGGTAGCGTACCTAAAGGGCGTAGATGAGGCTAAGGGATTTTGCAGAAAATTATCTGTGAGAAACGGAGAGTATTATTTCCTACTTGACGGTCTCTTTTACACGTTCAGAATCCCTGAGGTTTGGATCAGTATGTTTGTTAGAAGTCGAATCGTAAGATCAGATATTAACCTAAAAGATCCGGTTAGAGTTACCGCCCACCTTGCTACCGGTATGCTGGGAGGAATGAGGTCAAGAAAGGAGTGGACAAGTTGCTTAGTATTAGCTAATACAAGGTTAAAAAGCTATCTTAGATCGCTCAGAGAAAAAATAACAGGAGTTATTTTCAATCTTGATGGCACGCTCATTAACTTTCGAGTTCCCTGGCAAGAAGTTAAGCGCAAATTATACTCTGATGGGATACTTTATAAATGGGAAAATATACGCGAAGGTTTATTTAGATTATGGAATGTGGATAAGAATTTATATAATAAGGCATCGTTAATAATCGAAGAATTCGAATATAAGTATTTGGACAACGTGGAGATATTAGCGAACGTAAAGGCTCTGAACGATATTCGAAAAGAATATGAGTTAACTTACCATATTGCAACATTTCATTCTAAAAATGTTGCAAACGAAATCATTCATAGCATCAATTTACAAGTAGATTCAATTGTAGGAAGAGATAATGGATTCGGTCCCTTAAAGGAGGAATTTTATCGAGCATACTCAAGGAATGCTAAGGGGAAAACAATCGTGTTTGACGATGATTTAACAAACGTGATAAGTGCTTTGAGGGTTGGTTACTTGCCTATGTGGGTAACCGAGCACAACTACCACCGGTTTGCATCGCTTCGTTTAGGAATACCCTATTTAGACCCGCGGCACTTGCATATCGCCATCTCAACACTCGCTAAGGGTGCTAATACGCCTCGATCATAGTCGTAGAGACTGTATAGCCCTTAGGAATCAATACCTCGAGAGATACCTAAATACGATAATTTACGCGTGCCAATCATATAACATGATATCTTAGGGACAGTAATCTTTTTGCTTGCAAATATACAACAATTTTCCTTATTTCTTCATCGTAAGTTAGTCCATTCTCGATGTAACCTTTGATAAAATATGCTAAAATGTTTTTATCTTTTGAAGACATAAAGAGAGTAAAGGCTCTACCTAGAACAAAAAATATTGAATATCCAAGCGCACGTACACCTTTACCGTAGAAGTACGCTTTTTGAACGTTCATAGAAGTCTTTCTCAAAAGGTAGAATTTCACAGGATATACAGCTACTTTTAACCCATGAGATAGAGCTTTTGCCAACAACCATGTTTCGAAGCCATACGCTAACGGGTAGGCAAAGCCTATTTTCTTGAACCAAATGGCGTTTATTAGCCTACCGCTACCGCGAACCGCGAGACTGCCTCTCGTCTTCTCTCCCGCGGCAACGCCGGAAGCTACAACGACGCGTTCTTTAACCATGCGGTTGACGATCTCGCCTATGTAATTCGATGGGTATACCGCTTCGGCACCTGATATCATGACGAAGTCTAAGTCTAAGTTTTTTAAAACGCTAAGTCCCTTGTTTACTACATACGCTAGGTAGGGGGTACCCGTCGCGGACGCTTGAAACCCTCTCTTCAATCTTACTACAACTGCCCCCTCCCGCTCTGCCACCTCCGCTGTCCCATCGCTGCTAGCGTCATCGACCACGACGACGATCTCCGGTTTTAACTCCTGCCTGAACAAGCTCCTTAAAGTGTATTTTATCGTTTTTGCTTCGTTTCGCGCGGGAACGACAACGCCTACGCGAACCCTCATTTTGCGTCGTCCTGCACTCAGTGCATATAAGCTCTTCTCGTACCTGCAGCTCAGTGTGCCTGAAGCTCTGCAGTTAACCTTTCAAGCGTTTTTACCACCCTGATAACCTCCACTCCTCTCCTCTGGCTCAAAACGTACTCTAGCTTCTCTTTCACTCCAGGAATTCCTAGATCCTCGGGGTGCACTAGAAGCATCGGCAAGCACCTGCCTTTCACGTACATAACCACGTCGTTCCAAGACGCGTGCTTCAGGGTTATGTGGTGCCCGAACACCCAAACCCCTTTCACCCTGCGGGGCAGCTCCCATTCAGGATGACCCGCCCCTTGAGCAAAGTACTTAAGATTGGCCAGCTTCGCGAACGCGATGAATTTCTTTTCATCCCACATGCCACCGCTCCTCACTCGGCTCATGCCGTGCTTCGTATATCCAAGCACTTTTATCCCGAGATTTTTTTCCATTTTTATTAAATCTTCGTACCACGTTTCAAAACTTTCATTTCGATCGCTATGGTAACCTATTTCATCACCTTGCGAACGTATAACATTTAAAATTTTAGGTGTAGGTAATGTTATTATTCTAAAGAAGAATGTACCATGAGCATTGTATTCTTTTTCAATATCTATTAACTCTGATAAATGGTTTTCGTATAATGGAAATAGAAACCTAAACTTTGTTGTAGATAGCATCGCGATTTCTATCGCTAGATTAGAAATCTTAACTAACTTATTGTATGTACTTGGTTTATAAACGTTTAAAACGTTATCTACATCGTACCTCAGTATCGCGACACGTTCTCCAAACTCTGAAACCAAAGCCTCGCAAAGACCGGCTTGCATACCGGCGCCCCCCTTCTACACCCACTTAAAAAGCGGCACCGACTCGCTGGCAAGCCGCTTAATAACGTGGCGTAATGGCACGTACGCCTGCTTTAACCTCAGGTAAGTGCTCAAGAGCTTAAAGTCAAGATTGTTTTTGAAAAACCATAAAGCCACCTCTTGACCTATAGTGAAACCGAATTGCTTTAAGAAATGATCTATGCCTGGGTGTGCTTTGGGCGACCAATAACCGTATTGGACAACTTTAATATCCCTTTCGCTTAACAGATCTTCTAGAATTCCATTCAGTAATCCTTCCCCTGGGTTTATAGATGAATACTTTACATCTATTAAAAACCTTGAAATGTAAACATGTCCTCCTTTCTTTAGTACGTAAGCGTATCCAACGGTTTTATTTTCTTGAGTATACGCTCTATAAACTCTAAAAATTCCATCTCTACCGTACGCCTCGTGATATTTTCTCAGCGTTGAAAAGACGATTTGGGGATCTGTGTAATGCTGTGGAAGCGGCGTCCCTTGTCTAAGAGGGGTACTCAGGTTTATTCTCATAATTTCTTCAAAATAGTTAAGAGGATCCTTAACGCGCTCAACCTTCCCTCCTTTTCTCTCAAACTTTCTAATAGCGTTACGAACCTTCTTATTGTATACTTTGCTCCATAAATTTTTGTAATCTAAATCATTCATATAAAGAACTCTTGCATTCAAAATATTTATAAAAGGCTTTATTTTCTCTTTATTTTTCCCGCTAGTTAGGATAGCTAATAGCAGTTTATTAAATAATTCATTAATGTAAGTTTTCACAGTGAAATTCACGATTGCGTATCCTTTTTTAAAAAAGTTGTCTACAGCCAGCATTACCGCTTCGCTGATTTCTGAAATCTCCTTATCAGAGACTTCCACGCGCAGCGGTAGCGGTCCCCCGCTACGCCTATTTCCGAAGCTCACAAGCGCTTTGCGACCTGCGATGGAAACGCTCTCGGCAGGTAGGAGGAGGGCATATTGATAGTGCCCGGAAACTTTTACAATGAAGTGCTCTGGCGACGTCATGTATAAGTAGTCTGCTGTCGCAAGGGGATTTCTCAGCACTATGCTATCCCACGCTTCCTGGTCCGCAAGTCTGTGCACCTCAACGTGAAGCACGGGAGAGCTGGCGAAATTAGCTTATTAATGTTTTCCCGCTGGGAATCGATCCGGACACGCTTGCCCTCTGTTAAGCGCGTGCTGACCCTGACCTCGTGCCGAAACACTAGCCTTTAACTTGGCTCAAGGGGTTTATGAAGCCTCTTAGTGCCGCGAAGGTGCTTGTTGTCCGAGCCTGGCGGTGACCGTTCTCACCAGCTTCAGCGCCGCCTCCTCGTACCCCAGCGCCGTGCTGCGCGCTGCGCTGGCCGAGCGCTGCGAGGTCTACGTGGTGACGATGCAGCCCACGGGCGTCGCGCTCGAGGCTCTCAGGATGCTGGGGGTTCGGGAGGTGGTGCGCGGGGTGCTCGGCAGGGACAGCGGGCTCGGCCCGCTAAGAGGGCGATGTACAGCGAGCTCGCCAGGCGGGGGGTGAGCGCGGTCCTCACGCTGGGCATCGGCTACGGGGCCTTCTGCATGCCCCATCTTCCCCAGGAGCCTCCTCCCGCTGTGGCTGGCGGGCTCGGCGCCCCCGATGGCTCTCACGCAAGCGTTCACCGCGACCACGAGCGCGAGGAACGCCTTGTCAGCGGCGTTCCTGTAGAGGAACGTGTCGCCCGTCCTCAGAGCCTTCTCGAGCTCTGCCTTGGCGTAGCCCAGAACCTCCCTGGCCAGCTCGAAGCTCATCCCCGAACCCTTAGAACCCCTCCAGCAGGGGTATCAGCCTTTCCGACGCCCTGCGCAGCGCCGGGAGCAGGCCGGGGCCTCCGCCGGGTACTACCGCCTCTGCTTCTGCTTCTCCTCCGATCTCTTCACCAGCCACATTGAGAGGAAGTACAGCCCGACGAAGGGTATTCCCAGCGCTAGGTCGCTGAAGGGGGTGGGGTCGGGGGTTATGAGCGCCAGGAACACGTAACCCGCGAAGACGATGTACCTCCAGTTCTTATTCAGCGTCTCGTAGGTCACGATGCCCATCTTGTTGAGCACCAGGATCGCCAGGGGGAACATGAAGAAGACCCCTGTCGAGAGCGAGCCCAGGAGGATGTCTTCGTAGAAGTCCAGGATCGAGAAGTAGAGGCTCGCGCCGCCGAGCGTGGCGAGCCACACCGCGACGGTGAACACGATCGGCATCACCACGAAGTAGCCGTACAGCACGCCCATGATGAACAGCGAGAGGGCTAGGGCCATGTACCTCCTGACCACCTCCCTCTCGTGCCTGTAGAGCCCCGGCTCCACGAACCTGTAGATCTCTAAGGTTATGACGGGGCTTAGGACGGTGACTGAGAGGAGGGTTGCCAGCAGAAGCGCTGCCGTGAGGGAGTCGAACCACCCGTGCGCTATGAGGACGACGGAGCTGTTCAAGCCGAACAGCAGGGCGAAGGGCTTGCTGAACAGGTTGTGGTGGTAGTCCAGCATGTAGTGGTTTGTCGCGTTCATCAGCGCGAAGGTCAAGGGGTAGTACGCGCGCGGGAGCAGCCAGGGCGCCGGGAGGACGATCACCAGGGCGAGGAAAGATATGATGTAGATGAGAATCCTCCTAATGGTTTCTAGCAGGTCGGTGACGTGCTCGAGCAGCGGCTTCTCAGGGAGCGCCTCGCCCATAGACCGCCCCGGGTTTACCCGCGCTTCTGCAGGCGAGGAAGCTACGCAAGCATGTATTAAAAGCTGGCGCGCGCCTGAGACTCGAGGGCGGCTGGTACTTAAAGCCGGGACCCAGCTCGAGCTGAGAAGCTGGCGGGAACAGAGGGTGGCGGCGAGGAAGCGTCATCTTTACTACACGGCTCGCCTCCACCCCTGCTGATGGGCGAGGACTTCGTGAAGGCTAGGCTCGGCGACGCCTGGCGCTTCCTCGAGGCTGCTAAGAAGGAGTTCTCCGAGTCGAGGGGGGACCCGGTCAGGGTCAGGGACGCTGCCGAGAAGGCCTGGAACGCGGTCGTCCAGGCGACGGACGCCCTCGTGTACGCGCTCACAGGTGCTAGGCCCATGAGCCACTACGAGAGGAGGGCTGCCCTGAGGGACCTCGAGAGGAGGTTCGAGGGGGTGAGGAGGCTGGGGCTGAGGGACAGGTACATGGCGAGGTACAAGGTCCTCCACGGGGAGACCTTCTACGAGGGTGTCATCGACCTGAAGGAGGTCGAGGTGGAGCTGGAGAAAGCGGAGGAGTACGTGAGGGACGTCGAGCTGCTGCTAAAGGGAGCTGGTGAAAGCACCACGTAGCCACGCCTGCTACCGCGCGCCGAGCGCCGCGCGCACGCTGCACGCAGACCCCTGGGGGGTGCGCCAGCTGTCAGCTTCTCAGAGCCAAGAGGGCAGCGGCGGAGGTCAGAAACGTGAGGAAGACGCCCTCAGCGAGCTTCACCCAGAGCAGTAGCGCCGTCAGCCACGACGGCCCGATCCCT
>JAJHRM010000128.1 GCA_020832965.1 Thermofilum sp.
GCAGCTCATCCAGCTCCGCAGTGGGACGAAGGCGCACCACGTCGCACCGCTCAACCTGGACCCCAATCAACCCGCCGCCGTAGCAGCGGGGATCACCCAAGCCCAAGAGGAGCAGGGCCCAGGCGTTCAGCGGCACGACGCGCACGCCATTCCCCACTACGGGGCAGGAGCTTGCTCTGCTCCGAGCCCCCGACTGATGGCCTCCCTGAACCACCAACCCCAGAGCCCCACCCCGAGCCCCGGGGGGTCAATGCCGGTACGACTGGACTTCCTGGTCAGCCCTCACCCTCCGCGCGCGCCGCCTAGCCTTCTCTATGGAGACAACCATTTCAGGGGGGATCACGGAGACTCCTGCCTTGTCGCCGATAACTTCTACCAGGATAACCTTGTCTGGGGAGTCCAAGTTTACTTTATTGGTAATCTTGCCCGCAATGGCGCTAATTATCTCCTCCCTATTCAGGCTGGAAAGCCTGATATGGGTCTCTACTTTAAAAGTCTCGCCAGCATTCAGCTTCCTCGATGCAAGCTCCAAGGCTGCCCTTGCAATGCTCTCAACATCGGAAGTGACCGTCACGTGAATCGGTGTAAGCTTCAAGACGTACCTGAAGTACCACGGATTCTCCAGTATTTTCTCGTAAGCTCTTATTGCAAAAAGCTCCGGGTCCAGGCTTGTCCTTGCAACGACGAGTGATGGAAGACCAGTCCTGCTAGCATCAAACCTCGTGTCCCCAATCTCTCGGGCAAAAAACCATAGCTCAGATATGCAGTCGTTCTCCCGCTGCCTGTAAGTAGCAACAACCAAGTTAAACTCGTCGAGCAAGTCTCTACACCATGCTGCGCGCGCGAGGTGGCTTTTAAAATTTTTCTTTACTACGGTTTTTTCTTTTCAGGATTTTCCTTTTCAAGCCGTGCGCGCGCACCCTCATCTCCGCCTTGTTGGTGGCGGCCTCACCGCGCCCTAGTTGTTGCCCTGGGGTGCTCGGCGCGCATCATCTTTCAATTCTTTCCGAGTTGTGTCCTTGGGAACAATTAATGTCTGCCACCTAGCGCACGTTATTTTCAACTCCGCGCGGGAAGCATCTTTACATGGTACAAGGTATATTTCGGGTCCTTAGCGCGCACAGGCTACTCGAGCTCGCGAAAAGCCTGTCCCCTAAAACAGAGAAGAATTTAAAACCCAAAGCATAGCGCGTGTCACTGCTTATACTCTTCCACCTGGAAGGTTGCGCGTTGAGCACAACATTTTAATAATCGCCTTATACAATAAGCAATCCTACACGGTGATGATTCAATGGAGTTTTGCCCCAAGTGTGGAGGTTTAATGGTGCCGAGGAGAGAGGGTAAAAGCTTATACTTGGTGTGTACATCTTGCGGTTATAAGGTTAAAGCCAAGAGGAGTGAAGGCTACTCGACTCGTGAAACGGTTGCGGAGGAGAAGAAGACCAGGGTATCAGTTTTTGATGTGAGGAGTGTTAGTCAGATTGAGGAGGAGCGCGAACACGCAAAGGAGGAGTACTATGAAGTTTTCCTAGAAACATACTCCGAGGCGGAGGAATCCGGAGAAGAGTAGGGACTGCGGGTTGAAGCGCGCCTCAACCATGCACTCCCGGATAAGGCTACCAGGGTTAACGCTAGTGGCTTTATGCCCCTACATGCTTAGCTCTCAGAGAGTGGCTGCTCATGCTTGGAGGAGGCATGTGAAGGATGCTGGGAGCAGCATCCTATGTACTGCTGTTCGCCAGCACGCAGAATGGTACAACCACTTCGGGGACTTAAGAGTGAAGGAGGTGCTGTGCCCGAGAGACTAATGTAGGCACGTAGGCAGGGAGGGGCGGATGAGGATCGCCGTCGTAGACAAGGCGCTATGCAGGCCGTCTAAGTGCAACCGGGAGTGCGTAAGGTTTTGCCCAATCAACAGGTCAGGCTCTAAATGCGTCTGGATAGACGAAGGTGAAAACAAGGCTAGGATAGCTGAGGAACTGTGCGTTGGTTGCGGTATATGTGTGAAGAAGTGCCCTTACGCGGCAATCTCAATAGTTAACTTGCCCGAGAAACTGAGGAAGAATCTCGTCCATAGGTACGGAGCTAACGGCTTCGAGCTCTTCCGGCTACCCGTCCCCAAGGAGGGGAAAGCTCTCGGAATTCTCGGCAGCAATGGTGTCGGGAAAACAACGTCCCTCAAGATACTGGGAGGGGTCTTAAAGCCTAACCTGGGAATGATAAATGAGCCTCCTGAATGGGACGAGATCGTAGAGTTCTTTAAGGGGTCAGAGCTGCAAACGTACTTCCAAAAACTGTCCAACGGTGAGCTACGCGTGGCGTATAAGCCCCAGGCTATTGATGCATTAACGAAAGTTACAATGACAGTCGGGGAAGCTCTCAGAAAAGTCGACGAGAAGGGGGCAGCTAAGGAGGTAGCCGAGAGGCTTGGCCTAGCGCATTTGTGGAGCCGCCCTGTTAAGGCGCTTAGCGGAGGCGAATTACAGAAGCTCGCAATAGCTGCTACGGTCGTGAAAGACGCCAGGTCTTACTTGATAGATGAGCCGGCGAGCTACTTGGACGTAAGGGAGAGGCTAAGAGTCGCCGGAATCATTAGGGAGTTAGCGAAGCCTGGAACATACTTGATGGTTGTTGAGCACGACTTAGCAGTGCTCGACTACATCTCCGACCTTGTAGCAATCATCTACGGTGAGCCGGGCGTTTACGGTGTCGTTGGAACAGTAAAGGGCGTAAGGTCTGGCATAAATACTTACATTGAAGGCTACTTGAAAGAGGAAAACATTAGGTTTAGAGAGTACAAGCTTGAGTTCTACGAGAAGCCTCCTGAGACGAGCTACACGCCTGAAACGGCGCTGCTGAGGTGGAGTAATTTATCGAAAACCCTGGGAGACTTTAAACTAGAAGTACACGGCGGCGAGATACACAGAGGCGAGGTCATAGGCATCCTTGGGCCGAATGGGATAGGCAAGACGACGTTCGTTAAGATACTTGCAGGCATCCTGGAGCCTGACGGCGGGTGGATACAGAGGATCGGAGCACCAACACTCAGCTATAAGCCACAGTTCCTAGGGGAGGTAAAGGCGTACGGGACTGTTCGAGAGTTTCTCAGAGATGCTGGTGTAGATACCTCATCCTCCTTTATCCAGTCAGAGCTAATAAAACCTCTTAGAGTGCACTCCTTGCTCGACAACTATGTCGAGGAATTAAGCGGTGGTGAGCTCCAAAGAGTAATGATAATCGCCGCCCTGGGTCGGGAAGCCGATCTGTACCTGCTCGACGAGCCCATGGCCTACTTGGATGTGGAGCAACGGTACGCTGTGGCAAGAGTAGTGAAGAGGCTGACGGCGGAGAGGGGGGTATCCACTTTTGTTGTTGAGCACGACGTTGTCGCTATAGATTTCCTGTCAAACACGATCATGGTTTTTGAAGGGGAGCCAGGAAGACACGGCATAGCCCATAGGCCAATGAACATGAGGGACGGAATGAACTCGTTCCTTAGAAACGTAGGCGTAACCTTCAGAAGAGACCCCGAAACTAAGAGGCCTAGAATAAACAAGCCCGGCTCGTGGCTCGACAGGTACCAAAAGGAAGTATTGAAGGAGTACTACTATGTTGTCCTGGAAGAGAAAGAGGCAGGGCGAGAGTAGAGGAGCAGCTTGGCCATGCGAAAGATTTATTAAAAAAACGCGTTTTTAGTCAACTGCACAAAAACCAACACGGTAGGTGAAAAGCAATGGCAGAGGTTGGAACAGTATTTGTAGGAAACAAAGCCGTAAGCAGCTATGTGCTAGCAGCAGTCACACAGTTTACAAGTGGGAGCAAAAAAGTAGTTTTGAAGGCGAGAGGCAGGGCAATCAGCAGAGCTGTCGATGCGGCGGAACTCGTTAGGAGGTTCCTCGGAGGAAAGGTCGAGTATGGAAGCATCAAGATCGGCAGCGAAAAAGTCGGAGAGCCAGGGAAGGAAAGAACTGTTTCGACGATTGAAATAGAACTGGTGAAGACCGAGTAAAGAAATTACAGCAGGGGAAAGAACCTAGAATTTTCTTTCTACGCTCTCTGGGAGCTTTATATGCCCAGGATTCTCTGCGATAAATTGAAGGCAGTTTACCCTAGAGGGTCTAAGCAAGCATTCGGCTTCTCGGTGGAGAACAATGAGGACAGAGCAATTAGGGGAACGCCATTCTTCAGCTTAAAAACTCAAGACGGTAAACATCAATTACACGTAGTATACGATGCTGTAGAACTTGCACCAGGCGAGAAGAAGTCTTTCCAATTCGAGGTAAAACTCGACCTGCCAAGCGGGGAAGCCCTAGCCTCCTTCTGCTTTGAGGGGGAGGAGACTCTATGCTTAGAAAAGCCGGTCTACGTAGCAAGCGAGGGTCCACCACTCTACATCGCCTTTGTGTGGCACCACCACCAAGCACCACAAGTCTATCCGGATGGCAAACTGAAGGACGAATGGGCTTTCGTGCATGTAGTCAAAGGAGAATTTTACTCATATGAGGGCGGTCCCTACAAAGTTCACATGTCCCTACACAAGAAATCCACAAAATTTAAGGATGTTGATCACTTCTCCCCCTCGCTCCTTGAGCAATGGGAGCTCTTTTTAGAAGGTAAGCTTCACTCAGAGGTAGCATCCAAAGAAGAAATAAGGAGCCTGCTGAACTCCATCAGAGAGGAGGCTTCTAAGGGGGGGATCGAGCTTCTCGGAAGCGTTTACGCCCACACGGTCCAAGGACTCCTGCTTAGAGAGGCAAAGCTATACGGGTTGGAGGAGTTCGTTAAAAAGCTTTTAGCATGGGAAATAGCCGTCGGCCTTAGCGTCGTCGAAAGAGTTCTGGGCAGAAGACCACGCGGGGCATGGACGCCAGAGATGTTTTGGCACATGGAACTAGTTAATCTCTACACCCAGCTTGGAGTAAGCTACACTGTGCTCTGTGAACAGCACTTCATCAAGTCAGGCGGAGACAAGGAGGACATTTACCAGCCGTACCTCGTACAAGACGCATGCTCAGGAAAAGCCATCATAGTGTTTTTCAGGGACTTGGCACTAAGCAACTGGATCAGCTTTAAGGTTGACTTTAAGGATCCAGAGGAAGCCGACGATGAGGCACGAAGGTTTGTAATCGAGTTAGCGAAGAGGAGGGAGCAGCACCCAAACGGGATCGTAGTGATCGCGCTTGACGGCGAAAACTGGATGATAATGCCCAGCTACAGGAAGTATGCGCCCCTGTTTCTAGAGAAGATCGTTGATTATGTAGATCAGAGCAGTGAACTCCTCCTACTCACAACTCTATCCGAGTACCTCGAGAAGAATCCACCCAAAAGAGTCCTAAACTACCTGCCGACGGGGTCATGGGTAGAGCTGACAGACAAGCAGTGGACTGGAGGCGTGAAAGACCAGCTGTGGAAAGAGGCCATGGAAACATTAACTCTAGCAGAAGCAGCGTACCAGCTCTTAGGAATAGAGGCAGATAAGCTGCTAAGCGACGCAGAATCCCCCCTCTACAAGCTCTTCAGGGCACTCGCCATCGGGCTGGATAGCGACTTTTTCTGGTACGGAGAGCTCACAAGAGAGCAAGAATTCATCAGAACGTGGCTGGCTGAGGCTAGGAAAATCGCGGAGGGCGTACTGGGGGCAGTAGAAGCAGAGATCACTGAGAAAACCAGCAACTACGCACTCTTGGAGTTGAGGAACAAAAACTCTCTTACTGTTTCCTTGAAGGTTATTACCGGCGGGAAAGGCTACTCCAGCCAAAGCCAAGTAACCATAGCACCATGCACCTTAGTCAAAGTCCCTGTATATCTAGCTGGCGACTCCTCCTCGATTAAGATTGCCTCGGGCAAAATCGTAATAGCGGAGTTAACCTTATAGCGCACCAGTCTAACGCGCTCAGCGCGCGCAGGGTATGAAGTGAAGCATAGTATGCGCGCGCATCCCACTCTACATAGCTTCACCGGGATACCCATCCCCGCCTAGTGGGTCTGCCCGTCGCCGGGTCCCACTCTCTCCTCGGTCCCGCGCGCGGGAAGGATCCAGCACGGGTTAAAATAGCTCGTAAGTGAAGGTTCACCTGACCCTGCTTTTTGGGGATCTGACAAACGCCGTTTCTTCCCAAGCCCCGGGAAAGCACGGCTGAAGAAATATAGCTTCAAGCGGGAGGACGCTTAACGGAGGCCCCTGGCCCAGACTATGGGGCGAAACGTTTTTGCCGAGCATGCACTATAGTATGAAGGAGTGAAGGAATTGTGAAGTACTGGAAAGCACTGTCATGCATGGCTGCTCTCTTCATGCTTGGAGCTGTAGCTGGAATTCTCGTTCCACAGCAGGCTGTTAAAGCGGTCCTGGAATCCCTAAGAGACATGGCAAAGCAGATGGGACTTGAACTCCCTCTAACGCCCTTCTTGCTAATGCTAATAATCCTGGCAAACAACTTGCGTGTCTCTCTCCTGATAGTGATCTCGGGGATTGTAGTCATCGGGCCATCACTCATAGTGTTTGTAAATGGAGTTATTATCTCCGCAGTCTACCTTTACGCCTCCTCGGCAACCTCCCCATTAACGGCATTTTTATCAATTCTCCCCCACGGTGTCATAGAGATACCTGCCATACTAAACATAGCCGCATCTTCAACAATTTTCTGGCTCAGCGTCTGGAGGAGGATACTTAAAGGCGTACAAGTGGATCTAGGCAAAGAGGCCATAACTCTACTAAAACACCTAGCCCTAACTGTTGTCCTGCTTTTCTTGGCCGCTGCAGTAGAAGCCTTTATCACGCCGCGAATCGCAAATCTACCGATATATACATGTGCTCTCCTGCCTCCTCATTCTAGCTGAGGGATGGTCTCATCAGCGCGCCCCACGCTTTCTTCAGCGCTTTGATCCCCCAGTCCTCCGGACGCCTTAATCGTCTTCTTCCCGCTTACCGCCTCAGAAAAGCTGGAAATGATGCTTGAGAAGTATGGGTCAGCGAGGGACAGGTACGACTCCCGACTAGACGTTTTCAGGCACTACTTCTACATTTTCCAGGCTGTAAGAGACGATAAGGGGTCTAGGTTGTCGAGTAGCGCGCTACGTTTTAATATGCTACCGGGCTTTTGGAAAATATGAGCGAGGCGTCTGAGCATGC
>JAJHRM010000129.1 GCA_020832965.1 Thermofilum sp.
TGGGTTTTTCCTAGAAGCCGAACCACGTTTCGAGTGATTGCTGCCTGAAGTGTGTTTTGTATGCTTTTTCTAGTCTTTCTAGCGCGTTGTTTACTCTTTCTGGGGAGAACTGGTGCTTGTCTACGAGGAGGCTGATTATTTTCTCCTTGTCTGGCTCCCTCCAGGTGAGTGTGTAGCTGTCGGTTACTTCTGGCTTGAGGAATAGTTGTAGTATTTTTTCTGGGGGCACGTTGCTGGTCCACTCTACTGCTTTGAAGATTTTCTCCGGGTCCTTGAGGTCTTTTACCAGCTTTAGTGCCTTCTTGACGCCTATCCCCTTCGCCCCCTCTGGCGCGTAGTCTGTACCCACAAGTACGCCTATGATGATGAGTTGTTGAGAGGTGATCCCGTGGGTTCTTAGTAGGTCTTCTAGCTCTATGACTTCGGGCTTTACTTCGACGTACACGTCTTTCCTGGGTAGTTTCCTCTTGCCTGTGACTCCCAGGTTTCTCACCAGCCTGGGGCTGCCGAAGAGCAGGGAGTCGAAGTCCTGGCTTCCCGATGCCCAGGCGTCCCCCCTCTTGGCCAGGTGTGCTGCCTGTGCTTCTCCCTCGCTTGGGGCGTCTACGTAGGGGACTCCCATGTATTGCAGGAGCTGCTTGGCATCCTCCACCATTGAGGATGTCAGGCGGCTGGTTTGCTGGGCGTATATTCTTGCCTCCTCCAGGTCGCCTCGCTGGAGGGCTTCCCTGTATTTCTGCTCGGCCTCGGCCTTTACGAGCAGCCTCCTCTCCAGCTCCCTCTGCTTCAGCTCCGGCGGTTTCCCATCGAACACGTAAACTGGTTTTATCCCTGCTTCAATGAAGTTGATAGTCCTGTAGAAGAGGCCGTTGAGGTGGCTCGTTATGTTTCCTTGGGCATCCATGAGGGGGGTACCGTCCTTCTGCCTTATGGTGGCGAGGAACTGGTAGAGGATGTTGTACGCATCAATGGCTATGACTTTTTTGGAGAAGAATTCTAGGTCGACTTCCCTAGCTATGGGTTCAACAAGCTCTTTTATGTCAACTCCCACCTGTATTCGCCTCCCTCTTAACCAGCCTCACTATTCTCATGTTCTTCCTCGAGCCCTCCACCCTGATGAATCCCCTTGTTTCTAGAACCAGCAGCAGCTTATTAAACTCTTTTGGCGAGATGTCTTGACCAACGTATTTTAGTGCTTTGTTTACACTTTCAAAGAGGTCTCTGTCGTTGCTTGTCCCATTATTGCGCTTGAGCTCTGAGAGGATGAATAGGACGGCTTCTTCATTCATCTTCTCTCACACGTAGAAGCCGGTCACGGTTAACTGCTGCTTTGAAACTTTCCTAGCCATCTCATTCCACGCCTCATAGAACTTCACTATGTCTGGAGTGAGTGAGGGCCTGACTTTCTTCATTGCCTCCTCAAAGTGCCTGGCGTATACTTTATCGTTGCTGATGTTTTCCCTGAGCGCCAGGAGACCTGCCTCCCTGACAAGCACCTCTATATCCGCTCCTGTGTATCCTTCTGTTTTTCTTGCGATTTCTGCTAGGTCTACGTCTTCTGCTAGTGGCATCTTCCTCGTGTGCACCTTTAGTATCTCCAGCCTAGCCCTCTCGTCCGGCGGCGGGACGTATATCAAGCGGTCAAACCTCCCAGGCCTCAGCAACGCCGGGTCAATAATGTCAGGCCTATTAGTAGCAGCAATAACAACAACACCCTCAAGCCTCTCCAAACCATCCATCTCAGTAAGCAACTGGCTTACAACCCGCTCACTGACGCCTGAGTCGGTTGAAATGAGCCCCCTCATTGGTGCCAGCGCGTCAATTTCATCTATGAAGATTATGCTTGGAGCCACCTGCCTCGCCTTCCTGAATAGCTCCCTGACTGCTCTCTCGCTCTCACCCACCCACTTGCTGAAAACCTCCGGTCCCTTTATGCTCACGAAGTTCGCCTCGCTCTCGGTCGCAACTGCTTTGGCTAAGAGCGTCTTGCCTGTGCCAGGTGGACCGTAGAGCAGGATACCCTTAGGCGGGTCAATACCCAGGCGCTTGAACGAGTCCGGGTATTTTAGTGGCCACTCGACTGCCTCGCGCAATTGCTGCTTCACATCCTCCAACCCGCCGATGTCGCCCCACCTTACTGCCGGGACCTCGACCTCTATCTCCCTCAGGGCGCTGGGGGTTATTTCCCTGTAGGCATTCATGAAGTCCTCCATCGTCACCTCTATCGTCTCTAGGACTTCCACGGGGATTTCTTCTCGCTCTAGGTCTATTTTGGGGAGCACCCTTCTTAACGCCTTCATCGCAGCCTCTCTACACAGCGCCGCGATGTCTGCGCCAACGTACCCATGGGTTATCTCCGCCAGCTTCTCGAGTTCAACGTCTTTGGCTAGTGGCATGCTCCTCGTGTGAACCTTGAATATCTCAAGCCGCCCGCGCTTGTCGGGAATCCCGATCTCTATCTCGCGGTCAAACCTCCCAGGCCTCCTGAGGGCTGGGTCGATCGCGTTGGGTCTGTTAGTGGCGCCTATCACTATCACGTCTCCGCGAGCCTCCAACCCGTCCATTAGTGCTAGTAGTTGTGCTACTACCCTCTTCTCTACCTCCCCCGTCACCTCCTCCCTCTTAGGGGCAATCGCATCTATCTCATCAATAAAGATTATTGCTGGGGCGTGCTCCTTTGCCTCCTCGAAGATCTCCCTAAGCCTCTGCTCACTCTCACCATAAAACTTACTCATGATCTCCGGGCCATTAATCGCGATAAAGTACGCGTCTGTCTCGTTGGCAACTGCCTTCGCAAGCAGAGTCTTGCCTGTGCCAGGTGGACCGTAGAGCAGGATACCCTTAGGCGGGTCAATACCCAGGCGCTTGAACAGCTCTGGATGCCTCAGGGGCAACTCGACCATCTCCCGAATCTTCTGCTTTGCCTCGTCCAGATCCCCTATGTCGTCGTACGTAACTCTGGGGATTTTCCCCGTGTCGACTGGGCGCTCCAGAATTTTTAATTGCGTCTTATCCGTTACGACGACTACCCCCTTCGGCTTGATGTTCGTGACGGTGAAGTGGATCACTTGACCCAGGACTGGTATTTGTATCACGTCGCCCTCTATTATTGGCCTGTCGAGCAGGCGCTTCTTCACGTAGGCTATGAAGTTTTCATCGACAGCTAGAGTCATGGATACTGGTGCTAGCCTTACGAAGGTTGCCGGCTTAACCTCTGCTTTGCGCACTTTAACCTTGTCTCCGATGCTTACCCCCGCATTCTTGCGGGTCCAGCCGTCCATCCTGATTATGCCCTTACCCTTATCCTCAGCGTAGCCCGGCCATGCTACAGCTACTGTCTTCTTCTTCCCCTCTATTTCAACGACGTCGCCAGCACTGATCCCTAGAGCCTCCATGGCGTCTTCATCGATCCTGACCCTTCCCCTCCCCGCCTCGTGCTGCCTCACTTCTAGGACTTTCATTTCTATTTCCGGGAGTTTTTCCTCGTTGCTCAAACTGCTCACCAGAAGCCTAAAAACAAAGTTTCAAATGCGCTTATAAACTTGCCTTTCGCGTATTGAACAGGTAAAGAAAAAGTTAATATTCTAAGGGGGGTTCGTCACAGAGGCGGCGGAGGTATGGGTTTGCAGAGGGGAGAATTCGTACTGGTTAACTACACGTTGAGCATAATTGAGGACTCCCAGGAGAGGGTGATAGAGACCACATACAGGGATGTTGCGGAGAGAGCGGGTCTGAAGGCTGAGAACGTAGTTTTTGAGCCGGAGCTTGTCATCATTGGCGAGGGGTTCCTCCTCAAGCCCATCGAGGAGAGGCTCGTTGAAATGAGCGAGGGAGAGAAGAGGGAGTTTGTACTAGAGCCGTCGCAGGCTTTCGGCGAGAGAGACCCTAAGAACATCGTGATTTTACCCGCCAGGGAGCTTTCAACTAGGGGTGTTATTCCAAGGGTCGGCGAGGAGGTGGAGATTGAGGGCAGGAGAGGGCGGGTTATCCGGGTGGGCGCTGGAAGAGTAACTATCGACTTTAATCATCCGTTTGCAGGTAAGAGAGTTAAGGTTGAATTGCTCCTTGAAAAGATCCTTAGAGATGGTAGCGAGAAGGCGAGGGAGCTGTTTCACCGCTGGTTTAGGAATATCCCGAGGGAGAGCGTTAAGGCTGAGGTTGCCAACGAGGTCATCAAGGTTGAAGCCCCCCCATCTATATACCTCATCGAAAACGCATCTACGCTGTTGAACGGCTTTATCAGGGATGTTGAGAAGTACTTCGAGGGAATAACCTCTGTCGAGCTCGTTCAGAAGGTTCCTATTGAGAGGCCTAAGGGGGAGGGAGCTCCTCAGGGGGCCTCCTCTGAGCAAGGAGGTGCTTTGCAAGAATCCAAAGCCGAGGAGAGGGTTGTCCAATAGCTTCAACTTCGCATAAGCAAAGCCTATCACTAACCTTTGAGACGCGCCTAAGGACTGTTATCTTTTCACCCTCCTCCACGTAGACTGGGTCGCACTCCAGCGGGTACTTTTTCCTGGCTTCATCATCGCAGGCTGGCTTAGAGTATCTAACCGAGGCGCCGGGTATAGCTACACGGATGTCTAAAATGACTCGGAAAGGCAGCTCTTCAACCTCAACGACCTGCATCCTCTCGGCTAGTGCTGGGCACAGGTTGAAGTGTTTCCGGGTTGCTAATACCCTGTAGCTTACAAGAGGCCTTAAGGTGCCGATGCATACGGAAAAGAATTCGCAGCCAATGCACTTTGGAGAAAGAATAGGCTGGAAAACTGATCCTCTAGTTGCAAGCGGCTCCGTCACCATCGAGATTGCTCTCCTCCCCATTCTCCGCCACTTGGGTTTTCCGCTAAAGTGACACGTTACCTGATGTAACCATAGGCTATTAGTCGCCATTTTCCAGCTATTTGCCTGGAGATTGCCACCCTAGTTCCCGTCTCAGCAACTACTGGAATTTTGAGCTTCAAGTGTACTATGTTGTCCCTGACGCTTGTAGCTTGACCTATTGAAAGAGAGGTTCCGACGTTTATCATTAATATCTCCCCGGCTTTAACTGGGTCAACCTTCACTGGTTGATCCATGCCCACTACCCTTTCAAGCAAGTGCGCATCGATTTCAACATCGTAAAGTGTCGGGGGCAGCGTGTCCGGGTATCCGACAACGTTTCCAATCAGAGCGTCTGCCTTCGTGAGGCTGGGGTCGAGAGTTGTTCCAACGGCTATTAGACCTCCGGGATAAGCTTTTTCAAGTCGTTGTGTTCCAGCCATTAGTGAAGTGATCGTCGTGTAGACGGGTTCGTAAACCTCCTGCCCTTCCTTCTTTAACTTAATACCGGGTCTAACCTCGATTTCGTGTCCAAGCTCAAATTTGCCCTGGATTATCGTGCCGCCTATCACCCCGCCGACCATGTCCTTTATACTTGTGCCCGGCTTATTCACATCGAAGGACCTTACTACAAGCATTCTGGGAGGCTTGTGTAGGTTCCTTGTCGGCGTAGGAATGTACTTTTCGAGAGCCCAGACCAGCACGTCGATGTTTACTTTGTGAAGCGCTGACACCGGAATTATGGGTGCATTTTCGGCGAATGTTCCCTCGATGAATTTCCTTATCTCCTCATAGTTCTCCTTAGCTCTCTCCTTTGAGACCACATCCACCTTGTTCTGTACGATTACCAGGTTCTTTACGCCTATAATTGACAGCGCCGTGAAGTGTTCCCGGGTTTGTGGCTGGGGGCATTCCTTCGTTGCGTCAATGACTAGCAATGCGCCGTCCATGAGGGCTGCCCCCGCGAGCATCACGGACATGAGCATCTCGTGGCCCGGCACGTCCACAAAGGAAACCTTTCTAACGAATTCTAGCTGTGAACCACAGTACTTGCATCTACCATTCTTAGGCATTGTCGCGTTCGTGTAATATGCTTGAGGGGGTGGGCAATTGGGACACCTGTATATCTCGGCATCTGCATAGCCTATTTTTAGAGTTATCCCCCTTTTTATTTCCTCGGAGTGGCGGGACGCCCACACCCCGGTGAGGGCTTCGACTAGGGTTGTTTTTCCGTGGTCAACATGACCAGCAGTTCCAATATTGACTAGTGGCTGCTTCCTTGCAGCCTCCGCTAAATCATCGATACTCATATCCACAGGAAACCACTTCGGTGCTGTGACATTTATTTTTAGCGGCTTGAGAGACGGCGTGCCAGCAGCACAGAGGAATTGAGTGCTAGCTGGGCGCAGGCTCCCTAGATAAAAATGAATTTATATGTCACGCATTATTTTGGTTGGACTCGACATGTCAGTGGAGCACAGCATCCTGAGGGGGACCACTACTGTTGGTCTCCTAGGAAAGAACTTTGTGGTTCTAGCTGCAGATAGGAGGGCAACCGCTGGGTACTACATTGCAAACAAGCAGGTGTGGAAGATAGTTGAGATAGACTCGCATGTAGCCGCAACAATCGCTGGAACCGTTGGTGATGCGCAACAGCTGATTGAAAGGCTAAGAATAGAGGCTAGGTACTACAGAACAACTCTTGGGGAACCTATTCCTGTAAAAAGCCTTGCAACACTCACATCACTCATCCTTTTCAGCTACAGGCCAGTCTTGAGCGTGCAGATGCTTTTAGGGGGGCTGGACGACGACCAGCCATCGCTGTACTCGGTTGATTGGCTCGGCACGGTGACCCAGGAGAAATTCACAGCCACGGGTTCAGGGTCACCATACGCAGTGTCGCTGCTTGAACACGAGTATAGGGAGGATCTGACACTCGAGGAGGCTGTTAATTTGGCAGTGAAGGCGGTCAACGTTGCCCTTGCAAGGGATCCAGGTAGCGGCGAGGGGGTTGATGTAGCCACAGTTACAAGTGATGGAGTAAAGCTGATGAGGCGCTAGCTCAGAGTTTAAATACTTGGTCTAAGTTAGTTATTTGGTCGGCTTTTCCAGGTGAAGTTCTTGGAGACGATAGTTGCAGTTGCTAGAGAAATCCGAGAAGCGATATTCAGCACAGTACCCAAGGAGACCGAGATAACTAAGGTGGATTTCGAGGGGCCCAAGGTAGCAATATACACTAGGCGCCCGCAGGTCTTTTTTGAAAACGAAGGAGAACTTGTAAAGAAAATTGCTAAGACGATCAAGAAAAGG
>JAJHRM010000130.1 GCA_020832965.1 Thermofilum sp.
ATGCTTGAAAAATTACGCTTGAGAAATTACTGAGATTTTCATTTATGCAGCGTATAGGCTTTTCTCTAGTGTAACGCGCGCACGCCGTGCTGGAGAGGAGGAGCAAGGGTATACCCTCACTCGGCCCTGGCGCCCTCGTGCAGCTGCCTTCCGAGCTCTGCAGAAAGCACGGCGCGAGTTTTCTCCTCCACGTGGGTGGGTGCGGGGAAACCGCTGCCAGCGGCTTCTGCAGCGGCAAAGGCCTACAGCCTGCTGAAGAGGGGCGAGGCGGCCACCCTCAAAAGCATAGATGGGAAGATAGCGGTCGCCGCGAGCAGCCCTGAGGAGCTCCTAGAGAAACTCCTTCAGCTCCTCACGGATAAGAGACACTCGCCTCAGCAGGGTTTGATACACCCAATTCTTGCTGTAGTGAAAGTACTCACCGCGCTCGCGGAAAACCCAAAGCTCTGAGAAGTGCCGCAGAACCCTAGCAATTAGATTCAAACAGCACGCGGAACTGATAAATGAGGTACTACACTTTTGAAGCTTTACGAACTCCTACGGAGGCGTTGGGTTTAACCGCTCGGCTAGCTGGTAAGCACGCCCTACCCCTCCCTGGCTACCTCCTCGAACGTCTCGGGGTCCAGCTTGTTTATCGGGAAGGCCACCAGCATCCTGCCAGGCTTCTTCCTCGGAGTCGAGAACACCCTCTCCACGCGGATCTTCAGCCGCGGGGGCCAGACCGGCTCGCAGCGCTACACCTCGCCGGAGGAGCCCGCCGCCCTGGAGGCTTCCTCCCTGAGGAAGAAGGCTAGGTCCATGTAGCCCGAGAGCGTTCCCATGCGCCTGCGGCGCCTGATCTTCGGCGCGGGCAGGTTGCCGGCGGGCGCCGGCAGGGCTAGCTCGCGCTCGAGATCATCATCCTTGGGCGTGAACGGCTCGTGCTCGTCGAGCGCTGTGAAGAGGCCTCGAACCCTCACGAACTCCCTACCGTTCACAACAACCTCTTCGCGGTAGCCGAGCACCCCTGGGGAGGGCACCACGCGCACCTCCGCGCGTGTGCTGTAGAGCTCGAGCACGCCGCGTGCCTCCACCTCCCTCCTTCTGTCCCAGAAAGCATCGTGCAGAACCACCTTGAAGAGCACGGGCAGGTGACGCGCCCTCTCGCGCACCCCCCTCCACCCGCACTCAGCGCTCAGCACCTTCGCCTCCACCGGCAGCTCCTCCCCTGTGAGGTACTCGAAGAGCCTGACCTCCTCGGAGAACAAAGCCAGGAAGCCCCCCACCCCCGTGGCAGCATCCCTTAGGAGGGTGTCGCGCAGCGAGCCCAGGGCTGAGCGCAGCTCACCCAGGGACCTGACCCTGCGCGTGGGGGTGAAGAAGAGCGGCTGACCCCCCACACTAACCTTCAGCACGGGCACCCTCGCGACCGCGAACCAGTCCGCCCAGACACCATCCTCGGAGCCCACGCTCACGCCACAAGGCACAGCGCATATAGACCCCGCGACCAGATATCCCCGAAAACCAAACAGTATAAAACGTGGAGTGATAAGCACTCGTGAAAAATAACCTCACATACTATTACACCCTTCGAAGTTAAAGGCAAGCGCCCCCGAGTGCCGCAAGACGCAGAGGACCGCTCAAAAGGCTAGCACTCGTAGTCACAGGCATTACGACTATCGGCAAGCAGGTTTCACCTACATCCACCCCAGCTCCCGCCAACACCAGCTTTTTATCAAAGGGCTTAGAAATTCTCCACGATGCCCAGCTACTGGGTTCTGAGCGGGACGCTGGAGAACTGGAGGGTCGCGCTGGAGAAGGGTGTCTGGGGCGTGGGCGAGAGGGCGAGGGGGCTGTGGGCGAGGGTCCAGCCCGGCGACATCGTCGTCTTCTACGCGACGAGGGCGGGGGTCCTGGGCTACGGCGTCGTCGAGGGGAAGTTCGAGGGCAGCGAGCCCCTATGGCCCAGGGAGAGGGAGGAGGGGAAGGCCATCTGGCCCTACCGCCTCAAGATCAGGGTGGAGAAGGTGTTCGACAAGCCGAAGCCCAGGCCCAAGAACATGCTCGTCGCCTTCGCCATCAACAAGCTCGACGAGAAAGCGTTCAGGGAGCTGCTGAGCTAGCTTCTTCATTATTCTAAAAAACGTTTACATATACCGGGGCACCTAAGATGAAGTCGGGCATGGATAGCAGGCTTTTACAAGCATGCGACAATACGCAAGGGAAAGGGTGAGAGGATGAGCATGGAAAGAGAGAAGCCGTTTCAATCCGAGCTGCATGGGCGCATTAAGGAATACCTGAGTAGGTATGGTGGTGCTAAAGGGGTAGGGCTTAAGGTCAAGGAGCTGGGCGAAGTAACAGTAGACAGAAAGGAGCCAGACATAGTCATTACCGACGATAAAGGTATACCTGTCTTAATAATAGAGACTAAGAGGAAGGGTCAAAGACCGTCCGAAAGAATAGATCCTCTGGACAAGAGGCCCATCGCGCAAGCTCTCTGCTATGCCTACTTGCTCAAGGAGAAGTATAACTCCATACCGTACATCGCCACTGCAAATCGCGATGCCCTGTACGTGTTTGATGCCCGCCAGCTGCTTAGCCGACCGATGGATGAGATGAAAGATTACTTCAGGGCGGATAGGTGCAGAGAGCATGTAGACGACTACGGGGAGCTGCTCGAAACCCCCAAGTCAGCGTTCAGCGAGGGGCTCATAGTGCAGGTGGCAAAAATCGAAAACCCGGTAGAAAATGTAGGTGAGTTGATTGAAAAGATAGTCGAGCTTATTACAGGAAAGCCAAAGCCTATTCCAGTGTCTATTATATCTGTATTCATAGATAGTCTTCATAAGAGGATTGATGATTATAGCAAATTATATGTGCTACCAGCAATCAATAATGCATTCAAGGCTGTCGATGTAAACTATATAAAGGAAATACATGAAAAAGCGATAAGTTATGGTTTTCATTATGGAGCATTAAACCTACTTAAGCTGGTTAAGGAGTGCAAGAACTCGAAAATACTGGATTACCTCAGAGAGAGGTTATTGAAGAGCTCTGAAGCCGATGAACTGGTTGAAAAGGTCAGGTGGCTTGTCAACACCAGAGTGTATAGCGTGTTCGAGGAATTGAAGAAGAAGTACCAGCCGAGGGAGGTTGAGAAAGACCCTCTGTACAAAGAGGAGTATCTAGGGAAGCGATTGATAGACCTGATCGACCTGGAGCCCCTCGCGAAAATGATGACGTACGTCCTTTTCAACAAGATATTGTTCTACAAACTCCTTGAGCTACACTACCCGGGAGTTGTTGAGAAGCTCGAGCCGATGGAGCTGAACAGCGTGGTCGATGTTTACGGGGAGAGAATAGAGATCAGATCTGTCGATGACTACTTGCACGCAATAAACAAGTATTTTGAGAAGGTCAGCGAGCGAGTTAAGGAAAGGCTTGGAATTGAGGACTTCGCACCCATATTCAATGTAGGTCCGTTCGACATGGTGAGGTTGAGCGGGGAGCGTGCGGTAATCGAGCTAAATGATGTGATAGAGTTCATAGATTCATGGAAAAAAGAGTTAATGAACTTTCCTGGGCTCACGGGCTACGTCTATGAAAGGCTCATACCACTTAGTGAGAGGCACCAGCTCGGTCAGTTTTATACTCCGCCAGCGATATGCCGCTTGATAGTTAGGTTCGCAGTACGCGGGCCAGGCGACGTAGTCCTAGACTCCGGATCGGGGAGCGGCACGTTCTCCATCGAGGCCTACAAACGGTTGCTGCGCTTAAAGTACAACAAGGCTTTTGATGAGGGGCAATACCCCGAGTGCGGTACTAGGGAGGGCAGAAAGTTTAACGAGCATCAGGATATTCTAAATCAAATACATGCCATCGACATACACCCGTTCGCGGCGCACTTAACCTCAATACACCTATCACTAATGCAACCGAAATGCCCCGTGAGCAGGCTCAACGTGTACATTAGGGACTTCTTCGTGCACAGCGGCCTGAATTACGACGCCATCATAGGGAACCCGCCCTATACCAGGTGGGTGGAGATACCCGAGGACACTCAAGGACGGATACTCAAAGAACTAGGGCTGCTGATTGATCGGTACGGCTTAACGCCGGCACCTCAAGTCGGTAAGGAGCCTGGGATATACGTCTACTGGATAATGCACGCGACTGACCTGCTTAAGGAGGGTGGAAGGCTCGGGATGATAATATCTAACATGTGGTTGCAGACGGACTATGGTATCAGCTTTGGGCGGTTCCTACTAGACCACTACAGGCTCGTAGCACTGATAGACCTCTCGTACAGGTTGTTTGATGCGCTGATATCCACGGTAATACTGTTGGCAGAAAAGGAGAGCATAGACAAGAGGAGAGAAGAAAACGTGGTCACGCTGATTAGGATACCGCCGAAGATAGGAGGGAGGGAGCTTGCGGGCGGGGAGCTGCATGGCGTGCTGGACGAGCTTTTGAGGGACATTGAGGGATCGATTAGAGAAGACGGCTCGATCGATACTAGAGCGCTCGATGAAGTGAGGAAGAAGTATGGTATTTGGTTTACACAAGTGAAGCAATGCGATATACCTAGGGATAAGAAGTGGATAAGCTTGTTCTTTGAAAAGGTAGAGGAAGTAGTCAAGAAGATCGAGGAGCATCCGCTAATGATAAAAGCTGGTGAGTGGTTTGAGCCGAGCAGAGGTAACAGCATATGGGCTATATGGGCTTTACAACACGGCAGGAGGCCGGATTTAGGAGCTAAGGAGTTCTTCTACTTCAGCGAGGAAAAGAAGAACAATAGGAGAATTCCAGACAGGTACCTGGCGCCTGCAATAACGAGGTCCCAGTACGTCAAGGCCTTTACGTTTACACAGGATGACTGGAATAAACTTAAGGAGAGCGGTAATAAGAATGTCTACATATTCATATGCCATGAACCGATAGAACACCTGCCACGAGAGGTGCTGGGATACATCAAATGGGGGGAAACTGAGTGCAGGACGAGAATTAGGGGCACTAGGGGCGGGGGGAGGTTAGCTAGCGAGGCGGAAGCTTCCAGGGCGAGACAAAGGGCAGGGCCGCCGTTGTTCTACGGCTGGTATGATTTGGGCGGTTACATACCTACCCCCATAATGGCTGTGTATCAGGCATTTTACCACCCGCAGTTTTTCCTGTGTAAAATGCCCGTAGTAACGTACCATGCTATAATTGCCTTCGTACCAAAGGTCAAAGTGAAAACGAGCTTTACAGAGTATGAGCCCGAAAAATACAAGCAGTACTTGCCTCAAATCAAGCCAAGTATAGTTATTGACGAGGTTGAGGTCAAGGCATTACTAGCCTACCTAAACTCAACGTTTAACTGGTTGTGGATTGAGCAGAGCGGTAGGAGAACTGGTGGCGGCATTATTGCCCTAGAGACTCGACATGCCAGAGACATGCCAATTATAAACATTAAAGCGATTGAAGAGAGGGATGCCGAGGAGCTCGCAAAGCTATTCGACGAGCTTGAAGAGGGGGCCAGGGAACTTCTCAAAAAATTAAGCAGCGAGGCTCGAAGCTCCATAGAAGCTGAAGGAGAGGGGGCTGAGGAGCAAATCGGCGGCATGAAGCTGGAGATGATCAAGCGGTTGAAACCAGTGTTTGCGAAAATCGATAAAAAGATAGCGGAGATACTGAACTTGCCCGTAAACGTGGATGCTCTATGGGACTATGCGTGGGAGATGATGGAGAGAAGGATAAGGGGTGCTAAAGAGCCCGTTAGGCCCGGGGCTGAGAGTATCGATTTCATGCAGAGGGGAAGGAGGAGCAAAGTGAAAAAAAGCAGAAGGAGAAGCAAAGTGAAGAAAAGCAGAAATAGTCCCTCAGCGAAGGACTTAACATTGGACAGGTTCTTCCAATAAGCAACTTTAAGCGCGTTAGAAAGCTGCGCGCTGCTCAGGCGGGAGCGCGAGGCAGAGCTTCAGGACGTACGCAAGGACGTTGTTCGGGGGTGAGGTGGTGAGCGGCGACCTGGCGGCCACCGCCTGAAAGGCGCCGTTACCCGAGGAGGGGGGCTCCGTGGTGGTGGCGCGCTAGTAGCATGCGCGATAAGGAGTTGTAGGCGATTCGCGCTGGAGGGAGTGCGCGGAACCTTTGGCGGGAACTACTCCTAGCTGGGGCGCTTCGTGGTGATCACCGCCTTCTCCTCGCCGTAGACGCGGACCTCCACAGCCTCGAGGTAGATCACAACCACCTCGCCCAGCCCCAGCTCGAGCGTCTTCCTCAGGTTGACGCTGTCGACAACGACGTCGCTAACCTCGTGCTCGTCCTCCGCGCCAACCACCTGGACAGTGAACACCCCGCCTGCCTCGATCCTCACGATCACTTCCGCCACCTGTCCTAGCTGCGCGGGAATAGTAAAAAACTAGCGATCGGGGAGGGAGGAGGGCGTGGGGGTGTTCAGCGGCACAGCCACCACGACGAAGAGCTTTCCGTCGAGAGCGAGCGGAGGCTAGACGTGGCGCTCGCGAGGGCGAGGATGAAGCTGGTAGTGCTGGCTAACGCCGAGGCCCCGCGGAGCGTGGAGAGGCACTGCATCGAGTACACCAGGGGCAAGGGCGCGTACTTCTCCTGGGGCGCTGTGCAGAGCCCCAAGGGTGAGCTCGCGCCGCGACTGTCCTAGCTTCTGAGCGCGCAGAGCGAAGGGCTGGGTCTCTCCTACGACGAGCTCCTGGAGGGTTTCCGCGCACTAGTCGAGGAGGTCAGCTCCACCACCGGCTGCATCTCCAGGCTCAACGAGCCCGGCAACCCCGACAGCCCGCCCTTCCTGGTCTTCAGCTGGGAGGCCCTGCGCAGCGCTGTGAGAGAATATCTCGAGCTCCTCGGCTCAAAGGCTCTCTCCCTCATTTAGTGCTCAATCTCTTAAAAATGCTGCTTGCTGCGCACTACTGAGTATGTTCTCCTTTTTGCAGTTTAGGCGGGGTCTCACAAGTCAAATGATTGTATAATGATGTGTGCACGCTTCGGCAACTCAAGCTTCTCTAGCTCTACTCTGACGACTCTGTACGACACATCGACCCGCCTGCCCAGTGCTTCGTATGCTCTTTCGGCCTTCCTGCGGAGCCTCTCGGGTGTATACTCTTGTGATATGCTGAGCCTGCCCGCC
>JAJHRM010000131.1 GCA_020832965.1 Thermofilum sp.
CGGCCACCTCAACGAAATAGTTGTAGCCGGTGGCGCCGCCCAAGTGCAGCTTGTACCAGTACCTCAAGTCCCTAGAGACAATTACGGCCGTCGGGAGGCCGAGCCCGCCGACGTAGTAGCCGCCGAGTCTCGCCAGCGAAGCGAACTGCGCGAGGCAGTAGGCGGACTTCAGGAAGATGAAATCCCATTCGCCCTCGTCGGGCCGGTAGACCCCCACGCCGCCCCGCGCGATCCCGCTGTCAAAGCCGAAGACCCACCTATCCCCCTCAACCAGCACGGGGACGAACTGCCAGGGGCCCCTGTAAACCGGCCTCCACGTGCGCCCGTGATCCAGCGAGACCGCGGCCCTCACGAGGTTGCCGTCCCCCAGCGTGGCGACCAGTAGCCCCCTCGAATTATCGAAAGCGGCAAAGTGGAAGTGCCTCGACGAAGGGTCGACATCCAGGTTCGTGGCGACCCTCGCGAAGGTCTCGAGGTCCTCGCTCGCGTAGATGCCCGTGGGGCTCTCGCCGTACTCCTGGACGAAAACCCGCCCGTCCCCCTCGCAGGCGTGCCAGAACCAGTTGCCCGGCCTCGCCCTGAGGACCGGCTTGGCCTCGTTGCCCGAGACGAGGTACAGGACCTCGCCGCACGAGACCAGCAAGCCCTCGCGCGAGCCCCACACCAGCGCGCAGGGGCTCCCCCGCAGCAAAACCACGTCCTCCACGCAGCCGCCCTTGAACACGGAAACCCTGCAGGCGCCCGCGTCGTTGATCGCCACGTATGCTGTGCCCTTAACGACTTTGACGCTCGTCGCCGCTACCGGGAGCCTCAACTAAACCACCTTGTAGGCGAGCAGGTAGCCCTTTTCAAGCACTCTGCAGAGCTTGAGCACTGGGTGGAAAATCTTGATCAGAAGCCCGAGAACCCTCCACAGGCGGCGGGGCATCGTGAGCACCTCGGCTTTATCGATCCTGACCAGAATGAACCCCCTCAGAAAGTACCTGTACACCGCGTAACCCCGTTTAACCAGCACGCTTGCGGTAACAGACCTCGACAGGGCAGGCAGCGCCAAAACGATTAAGCCGCCCTGCTTAGCTAAGCCTTCAAGCCTCCTCAACAGCTCGGCGTCCAGAATGCCGTGAACCGACTCGACAGCTATTACGGCGTCAAAGGCCTCGGGATAGCTGAAGGCCCTGATGTCCAAGGCGTGAAGTTCGTCGTACACGCCAAGCCGCCTAGCGAACTCCACCTTAGCATGGTCCACATCAACGCCGACGACGCGAGAACACCCTAAGTAACCTTTGAGGATAAGCCCCCACAAGCCGAGACCGCAACCAACGTCGAGGACGCTGTTAGGTTTGAATTCTCTTAAAAGACCGCATATCCAAGGCTCGATACCAGGGCTATGGAAAGTTAAGGTATATCCCAAATCGTACTTCATTACTAACTTTTGGAAATATACTACTAAAGGAATTTCACGATATTTTCTCTCCAATTACCATGACCCATCTTCCGCTCTGTGATAAATCTTCCAAGAAACTATAATGCGCACAATAAGTGGTGGCAGAAACCGAGGATCGCCTGTCAAAAATGTTATGCATCTTCTATAAACTTTTTGAAAACCTACTTTCTTTAGCATGCTTGCACATTGCCTAGAGGTATATGGGAAGTCTTCTGGGTCATCAGCAAATATACCAATTCTAATCCCTAACCGTGTTAAGAATAAGTCCATGAACACGCTACTTAACAGCAACCTTCCATCGCTCTTAAGCACATAATATGCTTCCCGTAAAAATTTAAACTTAATTAGTAAAGAGATAAAAGGCTCGAGTACATAGAATTCCATTAAAGGAGCCCTCTCTAAATGGCAATTGTTCTGCATCTGCAATGAGAAAGTGAACCTTTTCTCTTTCAGCTTTTGATAGCTTTGTCATTGCGATCTTTATCATATTTTTAGCCAAATCCAGTGCGATAACTTCACAACCTAATTGATTTACGAGATAACTTATATGCCTTCCAGTCCCGCATGCAACATATAAAATTATTCCTCTTTTTCTCAAAAATATTGAATATAACTTTCTCTCCTTATATGCAAATCTACCTTTTTCAAACCATCTTCTAGTTTTATCGTACCTTTCTGCTTCTTTTTCATAAAATTCTTTTATTCTTCCTTTCGAATACATTTCGTATATTAATAGAAGTACTTACCTGAGACTTTCAGCGATGTAGGTGCTTATGGCGCGCGCTGTCAGGTAGTATGCGACCTCACCCTTTATGTCACATTAATTCGATAGCGCATTCACAATGAAATTGGACCTCTTCATAACCATTATTGCTATATATTCGTAACGGAGTGAAGCATATATTCAAAATCTGAAAACTACTTTATTCCAGAAAAATCTCTCCATAACATATTCTCCGGCAATCTTTCTAATTTTCTGATAATGCCCATCTGTTAATAAGCACGCATTTAGTCGACAATGATACTTTTGGAAATATAATTACTAAAGGAAATTCTGACATCTTTTCTCCAATTACTATGGGCATATACTTTATTGACCTCTATTAGCTTCTTTAATGTTAATTCAATATGTATATCACTTGTAAGATTTATTGGAGATGAAATTAAAAAGTCATAACTAATTTTATAAATACCTCTTATTTTTGATAGCGATGAACTTGATATTTTAAGAGCTTCTAACAAAGCTTTTAGTACGTTATGAAGTGATGAAGAGTGAACTTCTAGAATAAGTCTGCCTAGTAAGCTTTTCACTAACATTGGGAATGGGTAATAGAACAGTATGTAAAGGAACCTATTGACCAAGAGTTCATAGTCTGGTTTAACTTTGCTGATAGTAGCACCTGATCTGTGATAGATCACTGCTTTTGGGACTACGACCACCTTATAGCCGAGCGCATTTGCAGGAATGCATAGGCTTTGTTCCTCATGGCTAAATCTGAATAGTTCATTAAATCCGCCAATTCTATCTAAAAGCCTTTTTCTAATAGCTATGCATGCACCGTAAGCCCATAACACTTGTAGCGGTCTATACTGAAAATATTCTATGATTTTTCGTAACAGTCTGTCAACTTTATCATCATTCCCTGAACCTATCGTCATTGTTCTTCCCCATTGATCCGTAAAACCTCCCAAAAATTGTATCAATCCAGTATTTATATCGAGGATTAACGGTTGAGCTATGCCTATTTCAGGATCATTAAAGGCATCCGCTAAATATGTAAGCCAATCTTTAGTCACAATGGTGTCATTATTTATGAAAACCACGATATCAGTGCTCGGATTCACGAATTTTAGCGCTAAGTTATTTCCTTTTGCATAGCCATAGTTTTTCTCAAGTGGTACTATCTTAAGTCTCTCGTTGCTAAAGTTCGTTCGTACATAGTCCACGCTGTCATCTGATGATCCATTATCAACAAATACTATCTCAAAATCATCATAAGCAGTATTTAACAGAGAACTTAGATGAGCATCTAGTAAAGGCCCAAGAATTTTTCTGCCATTGTAATTTAGGCTAACTATTGAAAACTTGGGACGCTCCATCGTTGCTAATATTTAAAACCGAATACGAGTATATTGTTCTCTTTACTTCAATAACTTTAGTGATGAATTCGTTTTTCTCTAGAAATGTCCTAACGTCACGAGCTTGATGTGGGTAGTGATGTGCCGCTACAACAATAGCACTACATTGCCTAGCGCACACTAGCAGTCTAGAAACAATGTAGGCAGAAAAGACTATGATGCCTCTTGCTATCCGATGGACAATCATTTATGAAGAAATTAACTGACTTATAATTTCTTCATATAAATCTAAATACTTCTTAGCCTGATCAATCGATGTAAAGCCTTCTTCTATTACTCTATGGAACAATCTTATCCCAATTTTTTCTGATTCCTCTTCATTCGATAGAACTTCGAGTATCTTTTCAGCCAATTCGTCCTCGTCATTAAATAACAAACTTTTATCTCCTATAGCTTCAGGCATACTCGAAGCATTTCTGCCCATAACGGGTATACCTGAGGCCATTGCCTCAAGAAGGGTTAAGGAGAAACCCTCGCTTATCGATGTGTGAACGTATAAGTCAGAGGCTCTGTAGTAGTAGAGCATAAAAATATTGGGAGTCCAGCCCAGATCAAGCTTGATAAATCGCTCTAATCCCCCCTTCCTTATAAGGCCTTTCAGATAAGCTAGGTAGTTTTTATTAATTGTCCTACCCTTCACGAGTATAATGGCATCTTTCCTTTCCCTAAGGATCTTTGGAGCAATCCTTAACAAAGTGTCTAATCTTTTATCTGGATCTATCCTCCCCGACCAAAGGATTATGCGCTTATCCGATGGAAGCCCAAGCTTTCTCCTCGCCTCAATCCTTGGTAATAGTGGATTGAATAGTGAAACATCGACGCCGTTATGGATAACCCGAGCTTTTATGTTGCAGTACTTCGCCAGAGTATTACTTGAGTATTGACTTACAGCAACGAATATCGCTTTTTCGGAAATTTTCTCTAAACATTCACACATAGAGTTAATGTCTTTTATGTGGCTTGGATCCAAAGAACCATGAAATGTGAAGACTTTCGGAACTTCAGTTTTTAAAGCAATGTCTGTCAGTTCGTCTGTAGCTTTATTTAAGTGAATGACATCGAAGTGCGACAGTTTATACAAAGCCCCTACTTTATTCAAAGTTCTATCTAACTCCGAAAAGAGACCGGTGCCTGAGAAAACTGGGATCAACTTCCTTGGTCGCTTTAGGTGATAATAAAACCCGCCCATCAAATACGAGAACGCATCTGTATAGAGCTTGATGGAAACTGCAAGATTTTGATCTCCTATATTGACCAAGTAGTAAGGGAGAGCCCAGTTATACTGAGTTAAAATGCCTATGGTTTGAAAGAGAACCTTCATTTGCTTGCGCACCATATCCCAACATATTTAGCAACATTTACTACCACATCAAATTTTTCTAGCGACTTCTCAAGATCTTGAAGGCTTATTCCCACATATCTCATAAACCAGTTAACGTTACGCGGGTCCTTTGACGCTGCCTTTAATCCAACAACATCGACGCCCACTATAGCTACTTTTTGATGCGCTATTTCTTCGCTTAAAGTAGGTGACGGCTTCAGAGAGCTCAGCGGCGTTGACAAGCGCGGATCGATCCACGCTGGTATGCCGGGATTGAGATGCTTCGATAGAAGCAAGGCAAGGCTCCAGCTATCTCTGTCGGCCCAGCCTATGTTTCCACCGTATGTATTGGCGCTAAGGGTGGGGTCCTGCACGCCGTAGAACGAGATTGCGGAGATCAAAGCTACGCTGAAAATCATGCTCGGCAACTTTTTGGAGAGATTCGTAGCAACGAATGTTGAAAGAGGTAACATTAATAAATACAACCAATAAAAGTATCGTCCACCGAATGTTGGCAGCATCCTCAGAGCGAAATTGAGAACTATGCCTCCCAGACCCAAGAAGCCCAAAATACTTATGTAATATAGTTTAGGAATATTGAACAAGTTGCATTCCTTGCTTATAAATAAAAACTTAAGGAGAGAAAGTAAAATGTATGATGCGCTCATTGAGGGGACAAGTGCCCATGCCACAAAGAACGACTGTTGCTCTTGACCGTACCAAGGTTGAGCGGTTCCGTAAAACGGGCGCGCCCTTCCGGTGACGAGGTCTATAAGCCTGATAAAAGCATCAACTGTGGGCCTCACGATAGTGTCTGCGACATAAGTGTAAATCCAGTAAGCCAGTGAGATTGCGAGCAGGATCTCAACAGCTTCTGAGAATCTCGCTGCCCTCACTCTGTCCGCAATAAGAACTGGAAGAGCGAAAGCCAAAACCATAAGCGTGTAAGTTGCGTGGGCTATGATCCCAGAGACCCAGAGGAGGATCTCCGCAACCGCGTCAGCCTTTGACCCCTTATCCTGCGTCCTCAGCATTACGAGTAGTGCAACCAAAGAGAGAACGATGGCATAGCCTTGATGAACAACCTGAGACAGCGCTAACGGCGGCGTTATTGAAAGCAATAAAACAGCTACCAATGGGCTCGCGGCGCTGTTGACCAGACTTCTCACGAACAGAAACAGCAGAGTGAAGTAGGCCAGGTAGAGGGTCAGCTTGAGCGATAGGTAGCAGGCCATGATGCCAGCGATACTTTCAATGCTAACCCCCGTTATCGACGCGAGGACGTACTCCATCGCGGGGATAAGGTGGAAGAGCTGGTAGTAGGGGTTCTCGGGGTACTTGAAGGGGATCCACCTCTCGTCGCTCTTTATGATAGCCGCGAACCCTATGAAGCGCGCGTCGTCACCCAGCGGGAGGGGGTGTTTTGTCGACACCATAGCTACAACGGGCATGAGGGCGACGATGAGCGTTGCAGTTAGAAGGGGGGCACTCCTCTTCGGGCTCGCGCTCAGCGCGGCGCACAGCGTTAGAGCGAACATCGCCGAGTGCAGGAAGGGGAAAATTTTCACGTTCATCGGAATGACCGAAAGTGCTAATACCATATAGATCCATAGGGCCGCGAGGACAAGCTTTTCGTTCACTCGGACCTTTGTCTCCCTGCGGCTGATTTTGGACGCCAGCTGTATTAGCGTCCAGGCGATCGTTAGCACCACGGCGTAAACAACTACGGGGGTTTGAACGAGCTGAATCAGCCAGCTCGCATTCATGAAAACGGCCTATAGCTGATCGTTTGAACCTTCATGCCCGCTACGTCAGTGAACATTTAAATCGAAATTTTAGTTTCTGTTATTTCTGCAATTCTTTGATAAGCTCATGAGCTGTGAATCTGATCGCTTCCCTTGAGCTCATGCGCGGCTTGTAGCCCAGCCTCTTTATCTTCTCGATCTTGAGCGCGATTTTCTTCACGTCGCCGGGCCACCCAACGCCGTGGAGCACGGGCTTGTACACTTTTTTCACGCCGGTGAGCCCCATCGCCTTTATTACTTCGTCCGCGACCTCGTTGACGGTGATCCAGTCCTCGCTGGCCACGTTGTACACGCTGAAGCCCTGCCCGCTCTTCCTCCAAGCGGTCATCGTGGCCTCGACGGCGTCGCTGACGTGCACGTAGCTTCTGGCCTGGGTGCCGTC
>JAJHRM010000132.1 GCA_020832965.1 Thermofilum sp.
CTCGACAGCGAACTTGAACTCGTCAAAAAGCTTATCTGTGAGCTCAACCTCGAAGCTCACAGCTCAGGTGGGGTGTGGCTGTGAGAAAAAGCTTTCGCGTGAAGTACACGGGTACTGGTGCGCACTCTTTTACGGATAAAGCGTCCGTTGCTGTCTCGTTGAGCCTTAACCTCTGCGGTAGGGAGTGGAAGTTCTACCTCTTGGCGATCGCAGGGGGGGCGGGGCCGGTTGTCGCCAGCTTCCTTGGCGCCGTCCGCTCCTTGGCGAGCCTGCTCGGCTACAGCACACCCGCGCCTCAAGCCGATTACGCGCTTGTAGCGTACAACCCGAGTTGGCCTAAGGGCGGGCGGTACCGTTTAGCAAGGGCGCCGCGCGAAGTTCGAGCATACATAGTAGGCGACGGGGCCAAGAGGGTAGCGGGGAGCGCAGCTCTTGACGGCAAGCAGCTGGTGCTCGCTGAGCAGCCTGCGGGCCCCATCGGTAGGGTGGAACTTCCGGACTCCGCCGCTAGGCGCGTGGCTGAGCGCGCGGGTTCCTCAGCCGTCGGAGCCTTCGACGTAGAGGTGGAGCCGGTGCTCCTCAGGGGCTCGGTCGCTCTGGCGGTGCAGAGCGATAGAGGCCGGGTGAGGGGGAATAACGAAGATTCGGGGTTTACGGCTACTGTGAAGGTTTCCTCTCGGGGGGTTTCGAGAGTTTACAGAGTTATCGGGGTGGCGGACGGAGCTGGCGGTCACGAGTTCGGGGAGCTCGCGAGCAGCGAAGCCGTGCTTGAGTTTCTTAGCGTGCTCCTGCCCGGTCTCGCAGAAGGGGGGGAGACCGCAGCTCTGCTGCGCGAGGGTTTCAAGGCCGCCAACGAGAGGGTTCTCGCGTTGGTGAGGGAGAGGGGTGCTACGATGGCTTCGACCATGAGCGTTGCTGTCGTGGAGGGGACGACGGTGCACGTGGGACACGTGGGAGATAGCAGGGTCTACATGTTGAGCGGGGGGCGCGCGCTGAGGTTGACCACTGACCATAAGCCGCCTACAGGCCCTCGGAACGTCATAACGAACGCGCTCGGGCTGCCTAGCATGTGGGTGGAGCTGCACGCTGGCGCGGAGGGCTTCAGGCTGGAGCTGGGCTCAATACTTTTGGCTACGACGGACGGTTTGACGGAGCTTGTGAGCGACAGCGATATACTCAAGTTGGCAAGAGAACACGCGAGAGCGCCTTTAAGCCTCTGCAAGGAGCTCATCAACCTAGCGAACAGCAGAGGGGGGTACGACAACATCACCGTGGCTGTGATGACTCAACTAACTGATATCCCCGCGTGAGGCGCCTGCTGTAAAAAGACGGAAAGGCTTATAGGCAATCCCGCGCGAAAGTTCCCGAATGAGCTTAGCGCCAGGAACCCTCCTGCAGGGGAGGAGAGGGAGCTATAGGCTCACCGAGCTCCTCGGCAAGGGTGGGATGGGCGAGGTTTGGCTCGCCAACTCACCCCAAGGTGCTGTCGCTGTCAAGATCGCCGCTAATAACCCTACTGCGGTGGAGAAGCTCCGCTTCGAGAGCAGGATCCTTAGGGAGCTGAGACACGAGCACATCGTCGCGTACTTCGATGAAGGGGAGTATAGGGGCCTGCCCTTCCTCGTGATGGAGTACGTGAAAGGCCCAAACCTCGAGCGGATGGTTAGCGCTCCCCTCGACGAGCGGGAAGCGAAAGCCGCTGCTGTGGAGGTCCTGCTGGCCCTAGATTACATCCACTCGAGGAACGTGATCCACCGGGATGTGAAGCCGAAGAACGTGCTCGCTAGAGGCAACAACATATACAGCTGCGTTCTCATAGACTTCGGGACCGCAGCCTACTACAACGTCGCTGGAGTTAGGGAGGCTGTGATATCGCCAGGCGGTTACACGGCTCCGGAACAGTACAGCTTCAGGTCCTCGCCCCAGTCGGACATCTGGTCGGTCGGCGCCCTCCTGTTCTACCTCCTAACCGCTAAGCACCCCCAGGAAACACTGCCGGGTTACCCTAACCGCCCGCCGCCGACGCCTATTAGCGTCCGCCGTTTCAACAGGGACGTCAGCGAAGAGCTTGAAACGGTGGTTAGGAAGGCGATGGCGTGGGACCCCTCCGACAGGTACCTGAGCGCGCGGGAGATGATAGAGGCTATCGAGGGGGTTACGCCGGCTGAAGCCGAGGAGGTGCCGGTTCTCGAGGTGATGGGCACAAGCATCAAGATCGATGCGAGCGCGCTCGTTTTCGGCCGTCTTATCGGAGGTGAAGGGAGACGCGTTAACGTTAGGCGGGAGGGCGACGTGATATACGTTGGGGTGGAGGACCCGTACAACTGGATCTCGCGTAGGCACTTCGAGATCTTCAGGAGCGGTGGGAGGTGGTACATACGGGACCTCGGCTCGCTGAACAGAACCGCTGTCCAAACCAGGGGTAGGTTGATCGAAGTGTGGGCTGGGCGGGGGATCGAGAGCCAACCCGTTGAGTTAGGGGAGCATGCGGTCATATACATCGCGTACGGTTCTTCGCTCAACAACCAACCCTACGTAGTAGCTACTTTCAGATGCAAGAGAAAAACTTAAATAATGCCGCTTTCTAAGTATCTCTATGTGAGGAAAACAAGAATCACTGCTTTAGCTATAGCCTGCGCTGCTTTGCTTCTCGCGGTTTTCGTACAAGCTGCTGTGAAAGTATTTGATGTGACTTTCTACTTAACCAACTCTCCCGGAGGCCCTGAAACATCAACTTTCAGGAGAGGAGAGACCGTATACATTTGCGCGAGCCCGCCCCCCGGAGGGGCTACGCTAGACATCGTAATACTCTTGCTATACCCTCCTGAAGCCGGTAGACCGCCAATAACTCTTAAAACTCTTAAAAATTTCCGGCTAGAGGCGGTTAAATGTTTGGCTGACTATACGATCCAAGCTACAGACCCTGAAGGCACCTATGCAGTTAGGATATCTGTGACGAATCCGCTAGGTGATCGCAAGGACACTGATCTGAGCTTCGAAGTGCGTTCCCCCATACCGTGGGAGCTTATAGTGCCGCTGATCGTGGTGGCTATTGCAGGCGCTGCCGGCTTTATCGTAGTCAGGCAGCAGAGGCTCAAGCAAGCCGCGCCACCGGGCCCGACACCAGCCCCAGCGCCGGCTCCAAGCTTTGAGACGCAGCTTGTCCAGCCTGGCACCATAATGATCAGGGCTCCCACAGGGGAGACAATGACGTTAACCGCGGTTTTGCAGGCCGGCTCTCGGAACCTTCCGATCACGCGGTTGCCGCAAGTGTTTGGGCGAGCGGACTTCGTCGGCATCGCGCCGAGGGAGGTGATTAACGCGATTAGTAGGAGGCACTTCGAGATCGGTTACGATTACGTGCAAGGTGCGTTCTACATCCAGGATCTGGGCAGTACTAACGGCACCTACGTGAATGGGGTGGACATTAGAGGGAAAGGGCTAGTACCTCTGAGGAATGGCGACAGGATAAATGTCGCCGGGGTTCTCGATCTAACGTTTGTATCGACGCCCGCGGGATCCGGCCAAGCGAGCGATATTTTCGCACCCAGCGGCGCTTAAAGCTAGCTAGGGTGCGCTAAATGCAACACAGGATAGTTTTTCTTTCTTCAGTCATCATCGCAGCGCTGCTTGCAGTAGCGCTCGGCTCCACGCTGGCGGCGGCTGAATCAGGGAAAACCGGTACCGATGAGCTTCGCGTTGAAGTGGAGCCCGAAAGTAAAAAAGCGTTGAGAGGTGAAAGCTACATTATCAATGTTACAGTCTACGCAGAAAAGCCCGCGAACATTTCTATTTCCTTTAATACTAGCGAGGAGGTGCTTGAGGTTCGCCCCTTAGAAAACAATATTGTTAATGTAACCCTAGGCTCAGGAGAAAATAGAACTTTTAAGTTTAATATTACCGTAAAGCGAACTGCATATGGTAATTTAACAGTTGACTTTTCATTAAAAAGCAACATTACACAAAGTGAGATAAGAGCAACTCATAAGATTGAAGTTTTAGTAGCTCGTAATGCAATATTAAATTTAACAAAAAAATTAGCTAATCAAAAAGTTACCATTCGTATAAGTTGCGATAAGTCAAAGAATTATACTCTTGTCACTAATGAAACAGATAAAGATGGTTTAATTCGAATATTGGAAATCCCCGCTCTTGGTAGAGCATGTAATTTGACTGTAATTCTCAAGACAAAGCTTGGTGCTTTTCTGGTAAATGAGTCCGTAGGTATAGATCTTGAGAAGTTACCCAACAGTATCATATATCCTGGGTACTTGGTTAACGCTTCTTTAAATATACTGACTGAGGAAATCTTGAAAGCTAAAAATGTTTTTATAAATGTTACAGTGAATGGTAATATTGATTCTTTTAACCTTAGCAGGAAAAAATCATTTTTGTTCGGGCTTTCGGAAAGGGGAGAGAATCAGCGCATCAACGTAACCGTATGGATCGCAGCCAATAAGCATGCGCATTACTTATTGAATGCTACACAGATAGAGGTGAGGAGGGGGGATCGCACCGTAGAGGTGTATATGGGAGGGAGAGCGTATTCGAAGAGCGACGACACGCTCAACGTAAATATCGCTGTGCCTGTAAGTAAAACCATGTTTAATCTTTACTATTTCGATGAAAAAGGCGCTAGGAGGCCGCTTACCAGCGGGGTTGTTCGCCTAGTTAAGGTAGAGGTCCCGCTTATGTACAATGCTTCTGCGAAGATTTTCGAAAAAGGTGTGATTAAAAGTGTTGGAGAGAGTGCTGTTATTGTCAGGAAGTACAATGGTACTCCCGTGTCAATCAACGTTACAATCAGCTTCGCAGGGGATACGTTTACTTGCGGTAGCGTACGTCTCGACAACGGTGCTACTTTCAAGTGCAACGACTTGGAAGCGCGTCTCTTCTTGGACGGGAAAGAGGCAGCGATCGTTGTTAATTTGTCAAGACCACTACCCGGTCGGGTCGAGTTCGATAACGTGATTCAGCGGGTTCTCTACTGGGGTACTGTCAGGCTTTACGGTGTGCCAAAGAACGCTTCAGGAGTGCTGAAGCTGGGGCTCTCTAACATAGATTTCAAATGTGAAAGTAGGCAGGCGGAGGGCTACTACGTGTGCGAGGGTAGGGTTTTCCTTTGGCCGCTCGCGCTCTGGCCCCTTCAACCCGAGCGAATTACTGGAGAGCTTTACATTGACGGAGAAACATACCGCCTGGAGATGGGAACAATGAGTGTCTATGCTGGGGTTTGGGGCTTTGCGTTGGTGGTGATCATGGTTATCGCTTTGGTGACTGTGATTCTGGTCAGGCGCCCAGCAGCTCGCCCTCCGCGCGAGAAGCTCGAGATCTACGATGAGCACTATGATCTCGGGTGATTGACGTGGGCGCTCTCTCGGAGCTGGAGGCTGGGGTTCTATCGCTTTTAAAAAGTATCTCTAAGGGTTCTAGGGCTGAGTTTGACCTTGAGGAGCTCGCTGCCCGAGTTGCTGAGAGGGTTGGCGGGACGGTCAACATCACTCCTGAGTCGCTGGAAAGCGTGCTTTTAGCGCTCGAACAGAAAGGGTATCTGAAGATAACGAAAGTACCTCCCGTATCTAAGATTATTAAAGAGAAATTGAGGGAAAAGGTGAGAGAGCTAAATGCAGCGTTTATCTCGGGTAAGCTCGACCCCCCTAGCTACGTGGCACAGCTTAGTGAGATAACTTCCAAGTGCCCCTCGTTGGCTGTACGCCCGCTTACTCCGGCGAGCTTTTCGGACGCGCTGAGGAGCCTGATGCTCTTGCTGAGGAGCTTAGAGAGGTTGGAAAGCGTGGCAGGGGAGAGTGAGGCGAAGGAAGAGCTGAAGAGAGAGTACGTGGCGAAAGCGGAGGATCTCTTGAAGGAGATGTCAAGCCTAATGGAGGAGGCAAAGAGCATTGCTGAGCATCTCTTAGGTCTTCACCAGGAGCTCGAGCGGAAGCTCGAGACCATAAGGTTGGATGAGCAAGTGAGGGGGGTGGATAGGAGCGTTGAGCGCGCAGCTCTGCAGGAGAGGATGCAGGAGGTCATAAGGGAGCTGGAGGCTGTGAGGAGGTGGGTGCTCGGAGCGCCAGCGGATCCCGTTAAGCTTGAGCAGCTTAAAAAGAGGTTGGGCGAGCTTGAGGCGGAGCGCGAGCTTCTTGAAGCTCGATTGCTGATTGAGGGGCGGAGAGATCTGCAGGAGGCATTGGATAGATTGGCTAAAGAGATCGCGCGGCTTCGGGTGGAGCTGGAGCGGGCTTCCATTGAGTCGAAGCCTGTAGACGCGATAGCGGAAAGCGCTAGGGCACTGCGTGAGAAAGGTCTTCTTCCGGATCATTTATATAACGTAATAGCATCTCTTCTTAAGGAACTAAAAACATTCGAGATGATAACTGAAAAGAGTTAGGTTCTGATTTACAGTCTAAAATCTCTCATCGCAGTTCATGTGCTAGTGTGCAAAAAGCTTCAAGGTGCGCCGTTGCTGAATGGCGCTGGTACCCGCGCAACCAGCTGCTGGAGTACGGTGCCCGAAAGCTTAAAATGCCTAGATCGCAAGTAAGAGCGGCACGCAACCAATGGCTGTCGAGAGGGGGGCGCGGATAGGGAGGATAAAGCCCAAGGTTACCCCGAGGATAGGCCGCATCAGGCCGAGGGACATCGCGGGGCGCATCGGAGAGGCAAGCGATGGGAGTGCGGGTGAGGATCGAGTCTTCGAGGGGCTCGGTTGAGACGTCGGCTCTCGTGAACACAGGGTTCGAGACTCCGAGCCCCTAGATCCTCCTGTCCGTTAAAGCCGCTGAGAAGCCGGGGCTTTGGCCCGACCTCCCGAAGGACGCGATCCCCGAGATCTACGATACCGCGGGCGGGCCCACCAGGGTCTACAGGGTGAGGCTCGCGGAGAGGGTGGAGGCTGTCGCCGACGCGGTGATATCTCCGATAGAGGTGGAGGTCCTGATAAGCGATAGGCTAGCCAATGAGCTCATGATAGCCATAGAGAAGCCCGGCGAGGGCTTGTGGAGGCTGAGGGGGGAGAGCACCGTGAGGCGGAGCGAGAAGCCTGAGATCTGGCTTTAAGCTCGGAGATCCGCCG
>JAJHRM010000133.1 GCA_020832965.1 Thermofilum sp.
AGTACTCGAGCAGGTGCAGCGCGTCCACCGCGCTCCTCAGCTGCGGCTTCGCCGGGTCGAGGCCCCGCTCGCGCAAAAGCTCCACCAGATCGTCCCTACCGCCGCCCCTCGGCTCCAGCAGGTGGAAGTCACCATCCCTCTTCTCGACGATCCCGAGCCTAACCAGCTCCCTGTCGTCCAAGCCCGTACCGAAGCCGATGATGTGAACCGTGCTCCGATCCATCACACGCCTGCCGGCCCTCGGGCTCCTCGGCAGCAGGATCTTGGCGAGCATGTAGAAGAGCGCGCCCGCATCCCCCACCTCCTCGCCCGCCTCGCCGCCGCCCACGTACCGCGAGATCGCCCTAGCCAAACCGCGCGCGGCGGCAGGGTACGCGCGCTCCCTCACAAACGCGCCCACATCGTCAACGCCAACGATCTTTTCCTTGGAAGTCACAGCCGAGAGCGTGGCAGCCAGCGTCCCAACGAAAAGGTCAACGCCCGAGCGGCCCGCGCGCAGGAGCTCGAGAGCCCTATCCTCCGCGGAGGCGAGAGCCTCACGGTAAACCTGATCCCACAACGCCTCGCCCCCCACTCCCGGCCTCCAAACCACCACAATCGACGTGTCCAGCGCTGCCTTGCCGCGAGCCGTCACGCGTTGAGCGGACTCCGTGGCGACCGGGAACGCGGCGGTCACGCGGAAACCCGCCCTCCAGCCGGCGGAAATCAGCTCCTCCCAAGCCTCCGGGTCCGTGTGCGCGTAGTAGGTGACCAGCAGCCCGTCATCCTTAAGCAAGCGCCTCATCGAGAGGAACGAGCGGTGCAAGAGATCGATGAAGTACCTGCGCGCCTCCTCCTCGCTAACCTCCTGACCACTAAAGTAGCTCAACCGGCCAACGTTGAGCCCGACCTCCCTCGGCGCAAGCTCCTCCCACTGAGTCCTAACTTCCCTGTAGGCCGCGCCAACGCGCTTGAAGAAAGCTTCGCCCGAGAACCGCGGCACGAGCTTTCCGTCACTCACATCGCTGAGAGCCCGCTTAAGCCATACATAGTAAAGGTCGCTTAGCTCCGTGTAAGGCACATCGTCCCTGTAAGGCGGATCAGTGATTACGAGATCGTACTTCTCGTCTCCAAGGCTGCTCAAAACTGATGCGTCATCGAGTACAACCATAACCTTGTTAGGGACGTTCGAAGTAGCGAAAGTAATGATATAAGATAACCCCTCGCAAATAAGTGATACAAATTTAGTATAGCTTACACGCTCAAAAGTAAAATTATAATCTACGAAGTTCCAAGTCATCGTTATACCTCTAAACGACAATGTATCTCTAGCATAAAGAAGAGCGAGCGTTGAGCCGTAACCTGTATCAGGTTTCCAAGCTATAACTATACTATTATAATCGGCTTGTTTAATGAGCGACATTGCTAAATAAGTGGCTATCATTTCTGCATACTTGAACGCGTCTTCCTTGCTCCATCCTTCTTTCAGCTTCTCCTCTTCAACCCTCTTGCCAGCCTCCCTGATCAGCTTAACCAGCTTGACGAGGGTCAAGAGCTGGCGCGGGTTGAAAAGTTTGTAGAACTTATCGAAACCCCAAACTATTATGCTAAGATTTCCAGCAGTTCCCGAAGTATACTTCCATAAATCTTCCACCGGTATATCTGGGTCACTCCGCATCTTCCTTAACTTCTCTAGTGCTTTCCACAGCTTCTCCGTGTCCTGCTTGGTTGCCGGTTCGAATTCGAGGTCTCCCTCCCTCACCTTCACTTTTACGAGGAGGGTTGGCTTGGCGGGGCTTTCGAGGAGCTTCTCGAGCTCGATCCTCCCGCTCAAGTACTCTTCGAGCAGCCGGTTCCACTCTCTGAGCGCGTGTTTGACGTACCAGACGGCTTCTGCGCCCTTCGGCTTCTCGACGCTGTGCCGGTTCAGCTTGGGCAGGTAGTAGCGGATCTGGTTCCCGCAGTAAAGGCATGTAGCCGCCTCGCGGCGCGCGTCGATGTTCGGCCGCCTCACGTTGAACTTCCTGCCGCCGACCTCGACGTAGCCTTGCCTCGCGTTCACTTTCGCTTTGATCAGCTTGGCTTTCAGCTCCCTGTTGAGGTCCACGACCTTAACCGAGCCGTTCTCCCAGTCCATCCACGCGAGCCTGCTGAAGAAGCCGCTCCTAGCCCCCTCCTCCTCTCCCTCCTCGCTCTCTTCTTCCACGCTGGCCTTGGATACTCTCGCGAGCCACCAGTTGCCGATGAGGGGCGTGTACCTGCCGCAGTGGGGGCACTTGACCTCCCAGGTGCCGATGTAGACCGCCACGTCCGGGTCGTAGAGCTCCTTGATGTCGGGGTCTTGGGCGAGCTGCTCCGCCACCCACCTGCCCCACCTTTCCACGTCCTTGACCAGCTGCTGCCCTAGGCCCTTCTCGACCGCCCACTTCGGGTACTCGAGGACCGCTTTGAGGAATATGTAGGCTGTGGGGAGCAGCTCGACCGCGACGACCTCGCCGAAGCCGAGCCTTATCGCCTCGAGGGGTATGCTGCCGAAGCCGGCGAAGGGGTCGAGCACCTTCATCTTCGCGAACCGCTCCCTCCACTCTTGCGGCGGGTTGGGGTTCTCCCTGTGCGGAACGTTCTCCACCTCGCCCCTCAAGCCCCGCTTGGCACGCAGCACTTGGCTGATGAAAGTGTCCACACTCGCGTCCGCCGGCAGCGCGGCTGCGGCGAGCACGGCCCTAGCGCTCGCGAGCGGCTTCCTCGTCCACCAGAAGACCATCTCCCAGAACTCGGGCCTCCCGCCACCCTGCTTCTCCTTCGCGGCAGCCTGGTTCACGACGCTGACGGGGAAGCGGGGGGACTCGAGCAGCGACTCCATCGCGGAAACTCGCTGGAACTGATTAATAAGCTTTGATTGCAGTAAACGCGCACGCGGGGGGCCCGAGCGTTCACCGAAAGTGCACTAACCGGCGCGCTGAACCGCTGCGGAAAGCCGGCACTTTTCCCGCGCTCTCGAGAAGGAATTCGCCGCAGAGCTGCGGTGGAGCCCGTCGAGCTAGCTCAGCAGCTCCTTGAACGCCTCCTCGCTGAGCTTGTTGATGGCGAAGGCGACGAGCATGCCCTTCGGCCTCGGCTTCGGCTTCTCGAACACTTTTTCTACTTTGATCTTGAGGCGGTAGGGCCAGATCGCCTTCCCCACCTCCCTCTCTTCCGGCCATAGAGGCTCGCTGCTCTCGAACTTGCCCTCCACGACGCCGTAGCCGATGACGCCCGCGCCCTTCGCGTAGAAGACCACGATGTCGCCGGGCTGCACCTTCGCCCACAGAGCCCGCGCTTTCTCGCTCACGCCCCAAACGCCCTTCTCCAAAGCGACCTTCCAGTTCTCCAGCGTCCCGCTCAGCGTCCAGTAGCTCGGCACGCGCGAAGAGCTCTTTCCCTAGATAAAAGGCTAGCGCTCTTTAAGCATTTCCGGTACAGCAATACCGCGATTCTGACAAAACGACTGGAAAGGAAATTGACAAAGAGTTCATGTGCTTTTCAGTTGCCGCGAGCTTATTGCCCCCCTCTCGCCTTAACTAAAGATAACCACTCTGCAAGTTTAATCGCGTCGGCAATCAGGCTTAGAGCGTCCGATGCTGTCGGCATCGCGTTGGGATCGTGCGTGAAGAAGTTTCGCGCGAGCTTGCATGCTTTCAAGTACTTTTCTATGAGTAATCTTCGATCGTCATCTTTTACACCGAGAGCCTTAGCCAGCTTCTCAGCTGTCTCTTCATCGCTTTTGATATTGAAGAGGGCCCTTAGCTGCTCGGTGGCGTACACAGCGACTTTTCCGGCAATAAGAGCAGATGCCAGGTGGTGCCCACTTTCGTACTCTTCGATCGCTTGAAGAAGGTGATATCGTGCATTGAGGTCCTTTAGCTTCTCCACTTCTTTCCGTAAATCTTCTAGCTTCCTTTGCTCTATAAGTGAAAGCACAGGTTTGATAATTGCACTAATTAGACCGAGTGCCTGGCTACAGTTCTCAATCACCATGTTCACAAAGTCGTAAGGGTTTCCACCTTGGAAATCGAGCTGAAGCTGACGTGGTATAGCTAAAAGCAAGTCATTGCCTAATGTAGACGTCAGTCCCGCTACTAACTGCGAGAAGCTAGCTAGGATATCATTGTACCGTCGCACAAGAAACTTTACACTAGCTTCCCATCTCCATCCAACAGATGAGATTGCACCCGCTAGCGCAGGTTTGCTAGGCATTTGCTCACGCCATTTCTCAGCGTACTCTTTTGCCTCCTGCTCGATCATAGATTTCAATTCCTCGGCATTTCTCTTCAGAATTACGAAATATTCATAGAAAGCTCTTAATGCTGCTCGAGCGCCCTCGGGGATGCTCGCCATCACGCTCACCTAAAGGCGCGCGAAGATCTTTCCCACTCTTCGAGCGTCTCTTTCACGGCGGGGAGCGTCTCGAGCAGTATCGAGTGGCTAGGGTATCGGCGGCTCCCCGACTTGTAGTATATGCCGGAGGCTTTGAGGAGGACGAAGTCCCTGGGCAGCGGGGTTTCGAGGCGCCCTAGGATTTCGCGCATCCTCCTCACGATGCTCCCGTAATCGGGGCCGAAGATGTAGCAGTACCTGGGCCCGTGCTTTTTCAAGAGCTCCTCGGTCAGTTCTACGATGGCCTTCAGGAACGCGTACATCCTCTCTCCGCCCTTCTCCAGCAGCTCGTGGACGTCTCTTTTCACCTCGCTCCACGAGCTCTTAAGCTGCAGGTCTCCACCCCCGAGACAGGTGTAGTAGCTCCCCCTGAATGGCAGGTCCGGGTAGAGCCGCGGTTTAGTTTTTCTAAAGGCTTCTACCAGTTTTTCATCCTCGATCTGCATTAAATCCTTGATAACTCTGCTCCTCGCTTCGTCAGAAAGGTACACGTATCCCTGGCGTGCCTTCCTGCAGGGCTCTTCGTACTCAGTCAAACCCGCGGCTGCTGCTACGCAGACGAGATCCTCGTCGCTCAACCTAGAGAGTAGCAGCTCTCTCTCCCTCTCTTTGTTCCATTCCATCCACACACCACCAAACAACCATCTAATCCGCCCTTAAAAGTTTATCTGTCATTGTGCAAGCTTAGCCGCAGCTACCGGTATGGCCGTGCTAGGTATCTAGGAGGTACGTTAGGTAGCGCTCTGCGTTGTAGTCTAGTTTTTACCATTTGAAGTCTGTGCTCCGGAGAAGTCTTGAGTTATGAGTACTGGGTGCGCCGCGCGGTGAGCTTCACGTAGAGCTCGACGATCGCGTAGATCGCTAGCAGCGTCAGCAGTGCGAGCAGGATGAGGAGGAAGGGCGCCACGATGACCACTATTATGGGGAGCCCGCGGCACGCTGCGAAGATCGCTACCGCGATCGTCCCTAACGCGAGGTAGAGCGCGAAAACAGTGTAAGCGAGCGCCTTAAACAGGGACTTGAGCGCCTCCCTCGCCGATAGCGTATGCTCGGCCAGACGCATTCTCGCATACTCGTTTAAAGAATTTTTCCACGTAGCACGCACTGGCTTAGGGTAGCTCCTCGAGGAATCTTTGTTGTGCTGAGCGCGCGATCTCGTATATCATACTTTTCGTGCCGCCGTTGAGCAAGTGCGCACATTGCTGCGGTAAAGTATGTTCTTCCTGAACGAAAAGTTTAAAACATAATAGGGGATATTAATGTGAGAACTATGGTGGGTAGATTGCTGCCTACGCCTAATGAAATGATGGAGGAGCTGGAAAATCTTAGGAGAGACCTTTGGAAAAAGTACGGGTCGAGCTGGCGGGCTCTCGGAGGATTCGAGAAAATGCTCATCGTGAACGAGATCGCGAGTATCTTTAACAAGTACTGGCGCGACGACCTAAAGCCGCTCTTGAGCGGTAAACCCTGGAGGAGCGCGTTTGAGCTTCTTCAAGATGCCATAGGCGATGAAAGCAGGAAAGAGGGGCGTCTCGTCCATCAGTGGATGGTGGGACTATTAAATACTGAAAGCTTCGTCGAGCGTCTCGCCTCCGTTATTTTGAGTCACGTGCGCTAACTCTCTTTTGCGGGCTCAGCCTTCTTCACGAGTGATAGGGCCCTCCCCCAGCCTTCAACAGCAAGAGCCGCTGCTGTAACTGCGAGGCCGAGCGCTGCTAAGCCGGCTAACCGGCAGGTGTTCAGCTCGTCTCGCCGTCTTTCGAGCTCGTCGGAAAGCAGCTTGTAGCTTCTCATGAAGAGCGTGTAGCTCTGATTCAGCGCACGCTCCTCGTTGATCCGGAGCTCGCCGCCGTCGCCGAGCTTGCAGTCAGTGATCAAGCCCCGCTTGACGGCTTCCTCGACCTGGTCGGGCGTCAAGCCGTACTTCCTCACCGCCCCGCGCTTGCGGATGTAGCGCCTCTCCGGGGCGGCCACGGTGGGAGGGTGCCGGCACCCCTCTTTCTAAGCAGCGCTGGGGAAGGGCTGCCGTGCTCTCGGAAGAAAGCGTGCACCCTCGAACCGGGCGGCTACTGGCCTAGAGCCGGGGCACTCGCAGTCTCAGCTCTGAGAGAGCGGCAGCATGCTTCTTCTCTTGCCACCTGCTGCGCACGCTGTACCTAGATGCCGAGAACATGCACATTATGTTGTACTCGTGCAAAACCTACTAACCGCCTTTACCTCTTCCAAAGTTCTTTCAACCTCTTTTAGATTAGTCCCACTTCGTATTAAGTTTTCTAACTCCTCAATAGACTCTTTAAGCAATTTACATTTTCGAGCCAGGTCTTTTTCTACAAGTGCTTGATGATATTTCCATAGTGCTTTTAAATACAATATTGTTTCGTTCCCAGGAGAGTATTCTAGAACTTTCTCTAAATACTCTATCGCAAGCTTATTATCTTTGCCATGAAGATCACATGCCTTATCAAATAGGTAATGTGACCTAATATATGTGTCATACCTTCTGTTTATTAACTCTTCTACCTCCTCTTCACGCATAATAGCCTTCAGCAGATTTAAAGGATATTTAATGAGTTCGGCATGAGCCTCGTAGTCTGTGATAGAAAGATTTTTTGGTAGGTATAGAATATGTATTGCTTTTACTTGATTTCTCCAATTAGATATTATATCTAA
>JAJHRM010000134.1 GCA_020832965.1 Thermofilum sp.
TTAAGAGCGCCTCCCCCGCCATCTCAACCACCCTTCGCGTAGAGCCAGCACTTGACGACATGCCCGCTTTTAACCTCAACCTCGGGCGGCTCCTGCCTCCTGCACACGTCCATCGCGTACGGGCACCGCGGGTGGAACCGGCAGCCCGGCGGCGGGTTGATTAAGCTGGGCGGCGCCCCGGGGATGAACTCCAACTTCTTGTCCGCCCTCAAGCTGGGGACGCTCGCCATCAGCTTCTGCGCGTACGGGTGCTGGGGGTTCGTGTAGAACTCGTCGGCGCCCGCTAGCTCGACGATCTGGCCGGCGTACATGACGGCCACTTTGTCGGCCAGCTCGCTCGACAGCGCGATGTCGTGGGTTATGAAGATGTAGCTGAGCCCCCACTCGCTCTTTATCGTCTTGAGGAGGTTCATGATGTTCGCTTGCGTGATCACGTCGAGGGCCGAAGTCGGCTCGTCCAGGATCACCACCTGGGGGCGCGTGATCAGCGCCATCGCGATCACAGCCCTCTGCTTCATGCCGCCGCTCAGCTCGAAGGGGTACCGGTCGGCGAAGCTCTCGTGAACCCCCACCATCCGCAGGTACTTCCTCGCCTCGGCGAGCGCTTCCTCCTTCGGCATGCCCTTGTGGATCATCAGCGGCTCAGCGATCTGGAAGCCGACCTTGAGCACGGGGTTCAGGGAGTTCTGGGCCCCTTGGAACACCATGGAGATTCTCGTCCACTGCACGCTCCTCCTGAACTCCTCGTCGCTCAGCTTCATCACGTCCTGCCCGTCGAGGAGAATCTGCCCGTCGTACGTGTGGACGTTGCGGGGCAGCAGCCTGATTATAGCTCTCGCAAGCGAAGTCTTGCCACAGCCAGACTCACCGACGACCGCCAGCGTCTCACCTCTCTTCAAATCAAAGCTGACGTTGTCCACAGCTTTAACTATACCTTTCCGCGTGAAGTAATAGAAGCGTAGATTCCTGACGCTTAGTATAACCCCGCACATCTCCACCACCTTAAAGTTCTCTCAACCTAGGGTTAACAACTTTCTCTAGAGACATTCCGATCAACGCAAAAGAGATGGCAGTCAATATTAACAGAAAAACGGGCTCTAGAACCCAGTAATACAATCCTTTGAATATAGCACCGTTAGTGAACGCATCATTTATGATCTTACCCCATGTCGGAAGGAAGGGATCTCCTAATCCTAAGAATGAAAGCCCAGCTTCTAAAAACACGAAACTAGGTACCGACGATATCATCCCTGGAATTACAGGCGGTAAAATCTTAGGGATAACATATAGAAATATTAATCTCATATTGCTTGCTCCGTAAGCTTGCGCAGCTTCGATATACGGGTAGGTTTTTATCTGCATAACAAGAACACGTGTATTCTTAGTGCCGAGTGAAAAAATATTCAAAAGGACAACAGAAATTAGGATTATTGTTATATCAATTTTATAAAAAGTTGTTAACAATATCAAAATAGGTAAAAACGGTAGTATGGAATTTATCTCAACTATCCTTTGAATAACTGCATCAATCTTACCACCATACCAACCACTTATCGAGCCAATAATAAGATTTAGTATTGTTGTCAGCAAGGCGGCTGAAATACCAAACGATAAAGCTACAGGTGTTCCCCACAGTAAACCAATTATCAAAGGTCTTCTTTGATGATCAGTTCCAGCTATACCAAAAACTCTCCCGTATATTACAGCTTCAATGTTTAACGTACTATTTTTACTTAAAATAGCATTTAAACGTAAACCGTATCTACCTTTTAAGACCTTCGGATCGCGATCATAAGCACCGAAAAGACCTTTCTCAACAGTTACCACAAAGTTGGGTTTACTACCTATTTTTTGTGTGAATATTTTTTCTAACTCTAACTCTAATCCGAAATCATTACTCACGTAATATTTATCGTCTTGTCTCCTTATGATATATTTCTTTATCAAGATTTCATCTCCATCAGGTCTTATCCAATAAATATTAATCATAGGTTGAACCTCTTCACGATTGGTAAAATTGAAAAATATTATAAATTCTGAAGGAAAATCATCGTATTCAAAGGTAAAGTATTTAATCCATGAAACATTAATTTTCTCTTTCCCTTCCGGAGTTATTTTTGCTTCATCAAATTTAAAAGAGATCACAATAGTTCGTGGCAGCTTTTTACCATAAAAGATCTCAACCCATTCCGGCTCTGCATTTTTCGGATTTTTAATCCATAAGCTTACTGACCTCCAAAGTCTGATAGCCTCTGGTTGAGGTATCGTGATTACAGCATATATCGCCAAACTTAATAGGAAGAGAAGAATAGCTAACCCAGCAAGAGCCCCTCTATACTCTAAAAGCATTTGAACTGTACTTTTCAAATCCCCAATCTTTTTCAAAATATAAATCCCCGAATTACTCATTTTAACCACCTCCCACCTTTATTCTTGGATCTAATAACCCATAAATAACATCTAGAATCAAAACTGTTATTGTTAACAACCAAGCATAAATGGTAACTTCGCCTATAATAACTGGAGGATCTGGATAGGAAAGAGCAGCAGAGAGAAGCCTACCCAAACCGGGCCAATCGAACACCGTTTCTGTAATTATTGCACCCCCCCACGAGCCTATAAGTGTAAATGAAAAACTTGTAACTATTGATGGAAGTGTTGGCCTTAAAACATACAGTGTATCGATACGTTGCGGTGGAAGACCTTTTGCTTTCGCCGCTTCTACGTAATCTTCAGTAGAAAATATTAAGAAAAAGGTTCTACTGGAGTATAAACCTAGAAAAAGCCCTGATATGATCCAAGCGGACAATGGTAATATCATATGCTTTAAAACCGATAGAGCGTATAGTATGGGGTTTTCCGGAGGTGGGTAATCGACGATTCCTCCTGCAGGGAGTACGTGTAGCCAAGAATAAAACACCAATAGCAGCAGCAAGCCGTAAACCCAACCCGGTATTACAGAGGTTGGAGCTAAAGCTGCCACTATCCTATCCATCCTCGACCCATATTTCCTAGCAAGCATTAGACCGCCAAAAAGGTTTATAAAAAAGCTGACAAGCGAAGCTGTCGTAAAAAGCAGTATCGTTTGAGGTAGTCTTTCCAATATTATGTTTTTTACCTTTTTTGAACCACTATCGCTTGTCAAATAGAGGGCCGTTCCTAGATCCAATGTAATTGCATCCTTTAAGTAATAAATCGACCTTACTATGAACGGTTTATTTAATCCTTTAGCCTCTAATGCAGACTGGTACAAATTTTCTATAATTTTTTGCTTTTCAGTTGCTGGAAGTCCCTGGTAAGCTGGATTATTTCTAACATTTAGCGTTATACTCGTCAAAAGATCCGCCTTCACCATTTCATCTACGAGACCACCTAGATTTGCTAGGATAATGGATACATAAACAGCTATAACTAAGCTTATCAGCGCGGTACTTGCTCTTTTAGCCATGTATTTGATAAAGCCTTTCGGCAGCGCCAACATAGGCTCACCCACAGCTGGGCGTTCACTGGGGGGAGGGGGTATAAAAATTTTATTATTTTTAAACTGCGCTACTTTCCTCTTTCTTTCTGCGAGGCTGCCTTCCTCCTCAGGAAGATGGCAGCGGCTACAATGACCACGATTACGGCTATTATTGCTGCTATAGCTTCGTACCAGAGCCTGAATACAGCTTTAACTACGTGCGGCTTATCTGTAACTATTGTGAGAGACGGCGACGCTGGTTTTTCTTCCCCATCTACAATCCACTTTTCAAGAAGCCACAAGAAGCCCGGTTTGGCAGTTATCGTTACAGATTCTCGTCCAAAGTATCCATGAGAGCCTGGAGCTGGATCTGTCGTTCCAAATCCTTCCACTGCGATTATAAGCTCACGCTGTAGCAGCTTGCGGAAAGGTTTTAGAGTTGCTGTGTGCGCTGTTATGTCAACTTTATCTAAGTAGTAGGGTCCAGCTCCAACCCAGAAGTGCCTGTGCTCATTGTACCATTTCAACAGGGCATTGTACCTTGCCTTTGCCTCCTCGACGGAGATGTACCGCTTATTGAGCTCGGCGAATGGTATGTAACCTTCGGCTATGGCTTCGTTCAGTACGTTGTAAAGTATTTGCAGGCTTGGCCCAGCTATGTAGTTCATCCACTCAACATTCTTTTTCAAAGCTTTGTCCTGTCCGAAAGCTAAGAGCCCTTTTTCCTCCGCTTTAACACCTATCGCGGTAACGTGCCATGGTCCAGCTAAACCGACAAAGTTATAGGCTATCAGTTCGGCATCCATATTCGTGTAGTTGACGTACCACTCTATTTTCAATGGGTGCTCGCTTACGATCCTCCACGCGATAAAGTATTCTCTCCATGTTTTGAAAGTTTCCACAAACGCTTCGTCGTAAAGCGGACTCATGTTGCTTGCTCGTTCAAAGCCCAGAGGCCAACTCCAAACCCAATCGGCAAGACTCATAACAGTTCCATCATGATACTCAAATTTTCCTATAATATCTTTGTACTCAGCAACTATCTTAACTTTTGCCGCTGTTACACCCGCTTCTCCAGCTGTCACAACTTTCTTCTTTCCAACATCCCAACCGTACCAAGCATCCGGAGGGACAGTAACTTTATCGACGAAATTGAGGGTTAACCAATTCTTGCTCTCTGGATTCTGGAATGTTAATGTGCCTTTTTCTGCCTCTATTGTAACTTTTTCAATATATTCTGAAGGTATGGGGAGCCCAGTTTTTGGATGCATCCAGAAAGCGGGCATACTCGTAGCCGTCATAATCATGGTATCGTATAGCCAATTAGATCCAGCAACAGGGTTCCATGCGTCTCCGGTTATCACGTCTGAGCTCGCTATTCTTACTGTTCCGCCCACCTTCCTTTCGCGGTTTAAAGTGACCGGCCATATTCCGACCGGGTAGCCTCCCGAATAGTCTGCTATCGCGTATATCTCTTTCCTTCTAACCCAAACAGCGGTTTGGTCTACGAGCCATATTCTTACGGAATCCTGCAACGCTAACTCGAATGCTCGCTCCATTAGCTGTTTCCTCTCTTCCAAAGTGTTGAACTTCTTTTCAGCAAGTTTATCCGCGATATTCTGGAATTCTGCAGACGCCTTATACGATGCCCATAGTGGGCTGATACTAGCCATGCCAGACTTATTAGTATAGAAGAACTGGAAGTTATCTGAGTCGTCTCTTGATACCGCCGTTGTTATCCAACCTCCAGTGTAGAGGTGCCATTGACCTAAAGCAGGGTTGCCTCTCATCCATATGGGAGAAGCTTCTCTCGAAGTTTTGTACATTCTCTCTACGGTGAAACCTATTTTTTCCAGTTGCTCTGCAACGTAATCCCCTATACGCCTTCTTGCATCCTCAACTCTTATGACGAACTTTAGGATTATCGGTTCACCTTTATAATACCATTTTCCATCTTTGTACTCAACCCCTGGAACCTTTGACATTTCTTCAAATATCACTTGTTTAGCCTTTTCAAAATTATATTTGTATTTTTCCTCAAGCCTCTTTATAGTATCTTCGTGCCTAACATAGTCTGGGAAGCCTTTACACACGGGGACATATTTCGGAATTCCGAGCCCTCCCATAATTTCATCGACTATGTATTGCCTGTCTATGAGCCAGTTCATAGCTTCCCTAATTTTTGGATTATAGAAGGGGTTGAATTTTCCATTTAAAAATTCTGGACCAACGGGATTAAAGGTGATCTCATAGTATAAGCCGTATGAAAAATCATAGGTTAGTACATTGGATTCTCGAATTTTTTTAAACAGCGTTGGATCAGATATATCTTTGAAATAAATATCTATGTCTCCCTTTTCCAGCATTTCAACGGCTTTGGCCGCATCTGCCACAGGGAAAAAGACGACTTCATCAAACCATCCATAGCGGTTAATGGGTAGTTCTTCTTGCGGTACAGCAATGGCTGTGAAAATAGGTATTAAAGCCTGTACCAGTACCACAAGCGTTGTAGCGGCTGCTAAGTATAGGCTTTTTTTACTTAGCTGCCGCATTAGGACCCCTGTTAAGGTCCTAATATAAGCTTTGCGTCGCCCCCGCGCACATCACTCAAGCATGTTCAAAAAGTGAAAATTGAAAATAGCGGTACTCTCGCCTCCTCCACCTTCGCTGATCGTGACTTTAGCGCGCGTTCAGCATCGGCAACTGCTTCGAAAAGAAACCGAGAAGTCTCACGCTGATATAGCGCGGCGCGCGGATATGGTCAAATGTTAAACCTACTACGTCCCGGAAAATGGGAGGTGCTTAAGAGAATCAGCCGCCCTCCTCTAATGAGCAAAAACGAAACCCAGTTTACACAGAAATCGCGAGCCTAACGGGTAGAAGCTACAAGTTGCGGTTAGGGTTTGATAGACCCAAAAACTTTGCGCAGTAGCCACGTTCAAAAGCGAAGAGGAGACCAAGAGGAGCGCCGAGGAGCTGGGGAAGCTGGGCGTTAAAGCCGGTGTCCGCTCCTTACGTACGGGAAGCTACAAGTACTGGCGCGTGGTGCTAAACGCTCACGAAATCCTCAAGCTAGCCGAACGTTACACCGAATGGCGGCACGCTCTCAGGAAGTTCGTCGAGAGGAAGAGACCAGAGCCTACTTACTCCCTTTCTCCACAGGCTGCTAGAGCTAGCGGAAAGCTCACCCCTTCCCCACAAAGCTCATAACCCCCCGTTTCCTCGGCGCGGTGAGCCCCGGTCGTATAGCCCGGTCAAGTATGCCGGCCTCTCGAGCCGGAGAACCCGGGTTCAAATCCCGGCCGGGGCACCAGCATGCTGTTTCGAGCTGCGGGTTTGAGGGAGCGGCGCAAGAGGCAAGTTTTAAAAGCTCTGAAGCGGGCCGCAGGCTGTGGAGCGCAGGCTGGCGCTTTTGGGGGTTGTGCTGGCGCTAGCGCTAGCTATGCTGGAGCCGTGCTCCTCCGCTCCTCAAGCCCTCGCGTTCGCCGTCCAGGCTGTGGAGCCGGACGGGCGGCCGCTCGCTAACGCTACGGTCGTGGTCTTCAGCTTGAGAACCATCAGGGCGGTTTT
>JAJHRM010000135.1 GCA_020832965.1 Thermofilum sp.
ACTCCTGCCCCCTAATGAAGATCCACTCGTCGAAACCCCTGTTGAAGTTCATCCCGGGCTCGAACAGGTGGTAGTTGTCCCCGATGAGCGCGGTCCTATAGCCTGCAGCCTTGAAAACCTCGGATAACGTCACGTCCTCGTCCGACAAGGGCTGCCAACCGGCGTTCACGATCCAAGGCATACCCTTCCTCATCCGCCTAGCAGGCTCGAAGGGGAACACTCTCTTTCCGGTGTAAACCGCCCTCCGAACAGGTATCGTCGGTAGGGACTCGGGGTAAGCCTTAGTGTACATTACAGACTCCTTCGCGAAGCGGTCGATATTCGGCGTTCTGATCCAGCTGTTGCCGTAGCACCCAACGTGGTCCTTGCGGAGCGAGTCCGTCATAACCAGGATGACGTTGTAGCGCCCCTGAGCCATACCAACCGCCCTCGCTCCACCCTACCCTACTGGGAGACTTATTTTTTGCTCTATGAGAGGGTCGCCGACCCCTCTTGTCGTGGATCTATAGAGCTTCTCCAACCTTCCCAGCAACTGTAACGCTAAGTCTTCGTTCTGATCCGCTAGGTTCACGCTTTCCATAGGATCTTTTTCTAAGTCATAAAGTTCAATGTAGCCTGCCGATTTCCCGTAAATATCTGGTCGTAACGTTTCTATAAGTTTCCACTTTTTCGTTCTTATAGCTCTCTTGGTCATCCTCGTATTTTCGATGATGCATAGTTCGGTATACCCGTTCCACTTCTCTTCGAACAATGCTAAGAGACTTCTACCAGTCATATTTTCGGGTACTGGTATACCAGAGAATTCTAATAGCGTAGGCGCGATATCCATGTGCGATACCATAGCGTTAACCCTGGTACCTTTGGGCACGCGTGGAGGGTACCTGATTATTAGTGGGACTTTAATGTCCCACTCGTAAAGCCCGTGATGGTCGTAGTATATTTCATGCTCGCCAAGCCCCTCACCATGATCTGCAGTTAGCACTACAACAGTATTTTCTGTTAGCCCCAACTCATCTACCTTGGCTAGCAACTCACCTACTCTCTCGTCAACGTACGCGATCTCTGCGTCATAAGAGGCGTCTACATAATTTTTATCCTTAATACCGCTCTTTATAAGATCGCCAATCCATCCTCTAAGGAGGAGCCTACCCCATAACGATTTGCTTAAGCGATCTTCAAGGTCTCCCGCATACGGGTTACCTTTATAGAACCTTTCAATGTACTCTTTTGGAGGTAAGTAAGGCGCATGGGGATCCCAATAGTGTATGAACATGAAGAAACCGTTTTTATCTCTACTTTTTCTTAGAGCTAGCTCTAAGGCTTCAAATGCAATCTTGTTCACGATATCTGCGTTAACCTTTATCCCATGTGATATGACTGTTATGCCCCCAATGCTGAAGTAGTAATCGTACCCTCGTGCGAACCAGCCAGCTCGCGCTACGCTCTCGGGAGCCGTAGCTAAATTATCCACCGCGATCGTGACGTAACCATGCTTATTGAGCATCTCGGGCAGCATGGTTATTTCATTGGATAAATTCACGCTACCCGCATGGCACACTATCCCGTGAATAAGCGGATGCATGCCGGTCATGATCGTCGTATAGGCTGGGTGCGTGGGTATGCCCACGGCGAAGCAGCTCTCGAACACTGCTCCATCCTTAGCAAGACGATCTATGTTCGGGCTTGTACTTTTGGCATACCCATAGCATCCGAGGTGATCCGCTCTTAGGGTGTCTATCGCGATCAAAATTATATTCACCCTTTCTTGGTCTTGCATCGATTTTTCGCAAAAACACTTATCTATATATGCTTTGCGCGCTATGCGCTACTCGATTTCCCTCATGAAGTACGTGTGCGTTAGCTTCATTTCCGCCTCTACAGCCGCTTTAAGCTTCTCGTACTTCTCCTTCAGCTCCTCGCACCTTTTCCTCAGCTCCTCAAGCTCTCTAACCTTCGAGTCCGGGTCCTCGAGCGCTTGGTAGATCACAGCGCCCTCCGCGTCCTTGGGTATCGGCAGCTCCATGAGGTAGCACACCGTCGGCACGATGTCGGTAAGCCACACGGTCCTGCTCACCTTCACGCCCCTCTTGAGGCCCGGACCCGCCATGATCAGCAAGCCCCTCAAATCCCCTATACCCCACTTAGCGGTGGATAGGAAGGGGCCGTGCTGCCCCTCGAACTCCGGCCTCAGCGCGAACACCACGTCGCCCACCCTATCCCCGTACAGCCCTAGCACTCGAGCGTCCTCCCTCCTGAGGGCGAAGAGGATGGGTTTCAAGCCCGTCTCGGGATCCGTGTAGTCGTAGAGCGCTTTTATGACCTGGTCCACCACCTTCTCGTACTCGCTGGGCTCCACCACGCCCTCCGGATCCCTACCCTTAAGGTTCACGTAGATGTAGCACGCCCTCTGGGGCACGGCTTTCGTCCGGCTCCAATCCACCTTTTTAACGCCGCCCTCCTCCCTGTAGGCCAGCAAACCCGCCTTCACCAGCACCTCTCTCACGTCGAACCTGTGGGCCGTGGGCTTAGCCCCGTGATCCGACACTACGACCACGAGCGTCTTGCTCAAGTCCACTTTGCTCAGGATCTCGCCGACCATGCGGTCCAAGCTCTTGTAGAACTCGAGCTCGACCTTGAGGTAGGTCTTGTTGACCTCCTCCGAGGGTGCGGTTCTGGGGTCCACCTCGTTTATGAACGCGTGGTAAGCCCAATCCGGGCAGTGGGCGTGCATGATGAAGATCGACCACGACGGGTAGAGCTCCATGAGCTTGCAAGCCGCTTTAGCCAGCCACCGGTGCTCCATATCGATCACCTCCAGGAACGTTTCCTCGTCGATCCAGCCCAAGTTTAGAGCGCGGTAAACGCCATGGGATGGCATGGGGTAGACGTCTTCAAACTCGAGCTTGCTCGCCACGTCCTCGGGGTAGCTCCACCCCGACAGCGCGCCGATGGGCGTGACGTAAAGCTTTACCTTCGAACCATCGCTGGAGAGTTCCAAAAGCTTGATCTTGAAAGCCGCGCGGACAGGCCCCCTCTCCGTCTCGAACACTTCTTTAATCAAGGGGCTCCACTCGCCCACCTTAAGCTTTGCGAGAGCGGTCTCGTAGTCCTTGCTCCTGCACACGGCGGCTTCAACGAAGCCGGAGCCGTAGTCCAGCAGGAGGAGCCACCACGAAGTCGGCTTCACGCGGTACAGGGCTCTGGGGTAGTACAAGTCGAGCCTAGCTTCACGAGCGCGCTTAACCCCAACCGGAAGGTTAACCCAACCCTCACCCTCTTTAACCACTATCTTCGCGGCCAGGGGGTACTCCTCGGTCGAGAAGAGCATGTCCTCGCACAAGGTAACGCCGTACCAGGAAGCGTACCTTTCGACTTCGGCCACGTGGGAGAGGTCGGGGGCGATCCTCCACTCGTTAACCGCCAACCCGGCGCCCCCCACTTGGACAATGTTCCTCCCCCGTGGGGGCCACGTGGACGGGTAGTTTAGGATGATCGTAAGCTTTCCCTCCCTCTCGGCGGCTTCCCAGAGGTACTCCGCTTGGCAATCCCTCGAGTCGAAAGCGGCGTAAGTCTGATCGAGGGGCATGCCCGGCTTGTGCATGTTGAAGCACGTGATCCCGTGAGTCCCCGGCCAAGCCCCCGTGACGATCGTGGTCCAGTTCGGAGGGGTTATTGTTGGGTAGGGCACTAGGCAGTTCTCGAAGTACACACCCTCCTCTATCAGCCTCTTGAGGTTGGGCAGATACCCCTTAGCGGCGTACTCGTAAAGCCTCGGAGCTATCGGAGCGTCGAAGCCTATCAGGACGAGCTTCTCGGGTTTCGCCATCAGAGCAACTAAACTCTAGGTTCCTATATTAAGTTTTTCTCTAAGAAGAAGTTACTAAAATACAGCCGTGCGCCATACAGTATTATTCAGCTAAAAAGCCAGCAGCTAATCAACCTCCCTTTTACATTTAGAGGGGGTGGGCGTGCTTTAAGACAACGGTTTGTAGCATAGGGGCATCTATTCGCGAACTTGCATCCTAATGCTTCAAATTCTTTAACTTCTAATCCAGAAAGTTTTATCTCTCCTTTCCATCGATTTTTAGGATCCGGTTTTGGCAAGGAATCGAGCAGTATTGCAGTATATGGATGCAGGGGTTTGGTTAATATTTCCTCTGCAGGACCTTGCTCAACAATACTACCTCTATACATTATCGCAATGTCATCGCTCACATAGTATGCGGTAGCTAGATCATGTGTAATATATAGTATAGACATCTTAAGTTTTTGTTTTAAATCTAGCATTATATTTATTATCTCCATTCTAAGTGAGGCATCGATCATCGATACAGGTTCATCAGCAATCAACAATTTAGGATTTGTTAACAACGCTCGCGCTATTGATACTCTCTGAAGCTCTCCCCCTGAGAATTCGTGAGGATGTTTCCCCTCGATTTCATCTAAACTTAATCCTACTAAATGCAAAGTATCGTCTGCTATTCTTTTAGCATCTTTTTCATTGTTTGCTATTTTGTAGTTTAAAATAGTACCTATTAAGTATTGATCAACCTTCTTAAGAGGATTGAAAGATTCGAAAGGATTTTGAAATATTGGTTGAACTTCTTTTCTAAATTCTATAAGACGCGCACCTTTCAGCTTAAACATATCGTTTCCTCTATACGCGACTGTTCCCTTTGTAGGTTTTATTAACCCTAATAGTATTCTAGCTAGAGTTGTTTTACCGCTGCCGCTTTCTCCTACTAAGCTAATAACCTTAGCCTCTTCTTCTTTTACGGTTAAACTAACGTCGTCAACCGCGGTAAGTTTGCTACCGAAGACTAAACCTCCAATTTTGAATATTTTTGTCACGTTTTTAGCCTCGATCAATGCCGCCATGATTCGATCACCCCGAATACAGGTGGCATGCTACATAGCGTGAAGGACTACGTCCAATCTGCGCTAAGAGCGGCTCGGCGCTTTTACACACGTCTGTGGCGTAGGGGCACCTCGGGTGGAACCTGCATCCAGAGGGTGGGTTTCTAAGTGAAGGTGGTTTACCGGGTATACCAGCTCTCCTAGCCTTATCGCCAATCATAGGAAGTGCTCGGATTAAGTGCTTAGTATAGGGGTGTAAAGGATCTTCAAATACTTCCTCTACAGTTCCTATCTCTACAATTTTTCCAGCATACATTACGGCTAGCCTATGGGCGATCTGGGCATGAACACCCATATCGTGGGTAACTACGACTAGGGTGCTTTTTAACTCCTGCTGCACTCTAGCTAAAAGTTGCAAGATCCCCCTCTGAACGACGACGTCCAACGCTGTAGTGGGCTCATCCGCAAGTATAACTCTGGGTTTAAGCAGAGTTGCTAAGGCTATTACAACTCTCTGTCTCATACCCCCACTAAGTTGATGGGGATATGATGATAGAACTTCTTTGGGCAATCCTAATCTATCGAAATGCTCAATCATTAACTGCTCCATTTCATCTACATTAAAGTTCTCGTAGTGAGATTTTATTACGTCGAAAAATTGATCTTTTATCTTTCTAACGGGATTTAATGCACTCATCGATCCTTGAGGGATATAGCTGATGTCCTTAAACCATAATTTTCCTAGTTCTGATTTGTCAAGCTCCAATAACGATATTTTCCTCCCCTCTAAGTTGTATGTAATGGATCCATCTACCACCGTCAGGGGCGGCTCAACCAACCCATAAATGGTTTTTATGAGGGTGGATTTACCGCAGCCGGATTCTCCAGCTATACCCAATATTTCTCCAGAATGTACTTTCATCGATACTCCGTCTACAGCTTTAATTTCTGCATGCATGGTTCCACCAACCGCTTTTAAAACATAGTAGGCCTTTAGATTTTCGATACTTATTATCTCCTCCGTCATGATCATTCCCCCTTTATGCGGTACAGCCTACTGCGCGGATTCAAGTATTCAGCCGCACCTATGGATACTAGATATAGGCTTACAACAATGAGAATGACGGTCGCAACTGGAGCGGCTATCCACCACCATAAACCTCTTACTAAAGCTTGATACTTTAAGGCCCAGTATATAATGGTACCCAGCGTAGCTTCTTGCAAGGATGATAGACCGAAAATGGCTAATGTAACCTCTGTCCCTATGCACATGTTTATTCTACTCATGAAGCTAGCCGTTATCCATGGGAGCGTATGAGGCAGGTATTCTGAAACGATAATGTTGAAAGTTTTAAAACCTGAAAACATAGAAGTGTATGTGAAATCTCTTTCCCTCAAACTTAGGACTATGGATCTCACGTTTCTGACAGGCATGCCCCAAGTGAGCAACGCCATCATTAACCCTAGCAAAACGATATTCAGCTGCGCTCTCAGCAGAGTTGATATTAGTATTAGAACTGGGAACGTTGGCAATACTATAAAAGTATCTGAAAGTAAAAGTATTAAGCGATCGGTTAATCCCCCTTTGTAACCAGCTATGAGACCTAGGCTAGCTCCGATGAGGAGACCGACCGCTGAACCTATCACGCCTAGTATAAGCGAGTTCCTTATGGACCACGTTAAAAGCCAAAATACATCCTGCCCTAAACTGGTTGTTCCCAATATATGCTGAGGCGATGGGGGTAAATCTTTTGGTGCATGGTTCCACCTACGTGGATCATAAGGCGCAAATAAAGAAGCAAAGAATCCCAATGCGAGTATAATTGCGAGCATGGTTACCCCTATGGTGACGCTAGGGCGGTACCTCGCAAAGTCCCAAAACAGCTTTAAGAAGCGTATCGAACTCGCTTTGAAACGCATCATACTCCCACCTCACCTATACCTAATTCTCGGATCTACGAGCGGGTAAAGGAGGTCCAGAATAAGGGCGGCGGTAGCTACCGCTACGATGGAGAACGTTACGCATGCCATCATAAGATTAAAATCTCCA
>JAJHRM010000136.1 GCA_020832965.1 Thermofilum sp.
AAATAAAGAAGCTATTACAAAAGCCAAGGAGATTTGGATAGGTATAGGTGAAAATGGCTTTTATAGCGAAAGGAAACAATTTAAAATAATCTTTTCTGATATCAAAATTCTCAAAAATTATTACTTAACTGTGAATTATACTAAACTTTCATACAATATTTATTCTGTGAATTTAGCTAATTCAATAAAAGAGATTAATGAGCTTTTATCTAAGACCAGATCTTCTTCCTATGAAGTATTCCTTGTTTTAAACTATGCTTACTTTCCAAATTGGATATGCGAGTTATTTTTATCACATAATATAAAGAAAGAACTTACTAGCGAAAGAGTTTTGCATTTTCTCAACGCATTTGCCATTGATGTGCATCATTTGAGTTATTTAAATTATGCTTACATTTCTTATAATATTTCTTTTCTAGAGAAATATCTTGATATTATCTCTTTAGCTATTTTTGGGTTTATACTTTTTGCTTCATTTTCGCTTTTCCTCTATTATATTTTTATATTCTTTTCAAGAATTAAGAATATTGAATATTAAGTTCCGCTTAGTGTTAGGTTCATTGTAAAATTCAAAACATAGTTGGCCATCATAACTATAATTAATATTTTTATTAAGTATTTCAAATTCTTTAGAGCTATAGCATGAAATGTTGGCAACGGAATCGAATAGAGTGCCCTCCACCTGAGGAGCCAGCTATCGAGTGGTACTATCAGCAGCGCACCACCGGTTACAGCACCTATACCAATTAAGATCTCATCCTCTGTGGATAGCAATCCTTTGTTGGCTAGAAGCCAGTTAGTAATGTCGATCGCTGCATTTAGTGCGCAATTATAAGCTACAAATGCGAGGGCTTGATACCACGATGCAGTTAGCGGAAGAGCGGGTGCTGCAGCTATTTCCGCTAGTGACTGTTCTCCAAAACCGGCAGAGATAATTTCAGATTGTATAGCGAAAAGTATTGATAGAAGAAACAAGAAAAATCCTCTTCTAGCATTTTTAAGCAACTCCAGAATCGCCGACCCAGCTAGGGCAATGGCATAGAATAGTGTCGAATAGGGGTGAGTGAATATGGCTATTTCGAAAAGTAGTATTCCCAAAGTTAAACGCTTGGAGTTATTCGCGCGGAATGCTGTCCATATTAGCGCTAAAGCAGGTAAAGAAAAGGATGAAGCGAAAATATTGTTGTAAAAGCCAGAATGCAGCAGTATTGTAGCAGTGTAAGAGAACGGGAAGAGCAGAGCTGCCAGCCTAGCTGTATATCCATCCGTAAGCAAAAGAGTGAAATAATAGATGGCGATCGTGAACGCGGCGAAGCCCAGCATTTGCATTATCCGCATCGACCAGTACACTCCGACTAACTGCGATAAACCGTAGATCATCAGCACGAAAATGGGTCTGCTCCTTAGCGCCGGATGCTTAAAAGTAAAGTTAGCTTTCAACTCGCCGATCCACTCGGGATAATACGTCGTAGGGTCAACACCCACCAGCTTACCTGAAGGATTTAGCGTAGGCAGATAAGGAAGTGAAACTATTGCCAAAGATAATAGTACTGCGGGTGCGAGATCGCGCAACACAAGCGGTCCTCCTCCAGAAGTTCCTTGCGACTTCCCTGCCTGCCCCTCTCCGAGTTTTACCAGCCGATCGATGTATTTGAGGGGGCCTAGCAGCGCTAGGGCCGCTATCAGCGGTAGCGCTGTCGTTGAAGCGGCTAGTCTCAGGCTCCTCTCGATGTGGGCTACGAGACCGAAAACTCTCAAACCTAACAGTGAAGCTGTGTTCTCGACTAATGCGAAGACCTCGAGCAGCAGCAAAGCCCACAGCAAACCTTTAACTGCATCCTTCCTATGCACAACAAGTGTCATAATGCTAGCAACGGCTAGAACCCACGGCGGAGCGAATGCGAGAAGCAAAAGTGAGAGGCTAGCGTACTTTAGAACGGGCAGATAGGCTAAAGACAGGATAGCAGCCCAAGCCGGTTCAACGTGGAAATAGGTGAGGTGGAAAGGCTGTACCGAACCAGGCTCAGGTAAAGCTATTTTCAATGCTGATAGGCTGTACCATGCGGCTAGTATTGTTGAGAACCCTGTAGCCACTCGAGAAACGAGTAATAAATGCTCAGCAGTTTTGTAAAACTCAGGGTGCAGCTCTCTCTTCATCGTTTCCTCGCAAAAGCGAGGGTCTATAACCCCTTTAGAGCTTTTCGATGAGCTTGAATGGTAATAACCGTTCTAATAAAGAAGAATTTTAATAGATAAACAGCAAAAATTTAAAAAATTAATAGAATAGGATATTAACGGTGTATATTCCATCGTAATAATATTATTGACTAAAATCGCGTTACTTATATACCTGTTCGGCTGCGCCTCTCTCGTGAGCGTGCAGCTGCTCCATAGGTCTAGATTTGGGAAGTTTCCGCTAGCTTTAGCTGCGATTTTCGATTTATTGGCTGGCGGTTTTTCGTGCTATGTTGGCGAGGATCCTCTTGTGCCGTTTCTCGCCTATGCGCTAGGTGTGGCGGCTCTTTATATGGAGAAGTTGTGGGTGCTGGCTGCGTTTGTCTCGCTCGGTTTGTCCATGTATGGTGTTGCAGTACTGAGAGGTGAGCCGGTCACGCTCTTGATTGTTGCTGCTGTTTTTAAGTGTGTTTTTCCTTTCTTTAAGGGTTGGCTATTTTTGAAGAGTGAGGTGCGCGGGTTAGTGAGCGTTGTAGGCTACCTGAGGGAGAACCCGCAATCTCTTTTCATTTTCCCTTTTATAGTTTTGCTCGCGCTCGCTGCCGTCAAGTTTGCCGCTGGGGATTCGGTGATGGCTGATATGTTGGCTGCTTACGCTTATTACCAGCTTGCGGGAGGCGTGTTCGCCGCTCTTATTGTTGCGGTTCAGGAGGGTGGCGGTCTGCAGCGCTCTGAGAACCGGCGGCGGGTTTAGAGTCTCTTTAATGGCTGTGGCGTTTTAGTTCGATTTCGGCCGCTTCTAGTTCTTTCAGCGTGTTTATTGGCAGCCAAGCGTCTCGGGGGACGATGAACGCGTGGAGCTTTCTCTTTTCCGCGAGGAGGGGTAGTAGCGTGTTTTCGAACTCCACGGCTTCCTCGGCGTTCATGTCCACGATGTCGAGGAGCGCCTTCAAGGCCGGCGGCTCGAGGATGTATAGGCCGACGCTCGCGTGGACGGGGAGGACCGGCTTTTCCCTGAAGCTTGTGGCGAGGCCTAGGGGGTCGATCTCAGCGCAGCCCCAGGGCAGCTGGAGCCCTGTGGTGACGGCGGCGCTCGCGTGGACCCCCAGCCGGTTTACCGCTTCGATGTGGCTGGAGAGGAACCGCAGCGGCAGCGTTTCGTCGAGGAAGATGTCGTCGGGGAACACTATGAAGACCCTGCGTTTTTCATCTATCACCCCTTTTTCTATCGCGTGCTTCAGCGCCTTGCCCTTCCCCACTTTCTTGAGCGGGGGGTCGAGGCACCACCTCGCGGTCGCGCCGAGCTCGCTGCACGCTTTCTCCGCCTCCTTGACCACCTCCTCGTACTTGGTGAGTATGACGAACTCTTTGAAGCCGTTGGACGCCATGTACCTGATGCACCTCCTTAGGAGCGGCTCCCCGTTGAGCCGGATGAGGGGTTTGGGCGTTTTGATCAACCCCATTCTTTTCCCTTCGCCGCCGGCCATGACGACGACCTGCGTCTTCTCGACCTCGCGCAGCAGCTTCTCGAGGGCGGAGGGCACGGCTTTCCTGGAATGCCCTGGTATTTAAGGAGCGCGCGGGCGGGCGCAGCAAGCGAGCTGTGCCGGCTGTAACACCTTTATCGAGCTGGACGGCGCGACGTCTCTTCATTCTCCCTGCGCTTTGGTAACGGTTCGGGAGCGCGGTCCCGCGCCGGTTGCGCTCTGCTGGTCGATCCGCGGTTTAGTGCTGTGTGGTGTTGGCGCGCGGTATTTAACGTGGAAGTGTATGGGGGCTTATGGCGTCTGAGGGGTTTGGGCGGGCGCTTTCGGGCGCGGTTTGGTTGACCGCGTACTCGCTGCTCAACGCTTTGGCCGGGCTCGCTTTCTGGGCGGTTGTGGCGGCGCGTTTTGGGCCTGCGGGGGTGGGTGGGGCTGCGGCGGAGGTGGGGTTGGCGGGTGTTGCGGCGGCGCTGTTGAACTTTGGTTTCCTGCAGCACGCGTTGAGGGAGGTTCCGCTCCGGGGCGCTTCCGCCTTCTGGGCGGGCTTCCTCGCCTCGTTCCTGCTCGGCTGCTTGGGCGCGCTGGCGCTGGTGCCGCTGGGGGGTCGGTGGGCGCCGCTGCTCGTGCCGCTCTCGCTCTCTTCGGGGCCGGTGCTGGGGGCGCTGGTGGCTGCGGGCGCTTACCGCTCGGCTTTCGCGTTCCAGGCGCTGGGCTCGCTCGCGAAGCTGCTTTTCGCCCTCGCGGGCTTCCCGCCGCTCCCCGCGGTCTTCCTCTCCTCGCTCGCTTCGCTGGCTTTCGGTTTGGCGCTCGCCGCCCTAAAGCTGGGCTTCGCGCGCCCGGGCGGCTGGCGGGGCGTTTTCGTGGTTGCGGCGGGCAACTACCTGCTGAACTTCTCCGGGGGCTTCGCCGCTTCGCTGGGCGTGGTCCTGGTGGAGCGGGTCGCCGGGCCGAGCGAGGCGGGCGTCTTCTACCTGGTTGCGATGGCGGTGCTCGTGCTCTCCTCCTTCTCCTCCTCGCTCGCTTCCTCGAGCATCCCCCTCATGGTTTCGGGCGGCGGGGGCCTGGCGGCGGAGGGCGCCCGCGTGGCGGCCGGCTTGACCTCGCTGGCGGTCGCTCTCGCCGCGCCGCTCTCCCCCCTGCTCTTCCCGCTGCTCGGTAAAGGCTTCTCGCCCGGCCCGCTGGCTCTCGCGCTCGCCGCGCCGGCCGCCGTCGAGGTCGCGCTGGTCTCGGCGGCTTCCGCCCGCTGCAACGCTGAGGGCCGGTGGCGCGAGCTGGCCGCCTTGGGTTTGGCTGGCTCGCTGCCGCTCGCCGCGCTGAGCGCGCTGCTGCCCCGCCTCCTCCCCGGCGCGGGCTCGGGCCTCGCGCTCTCGCTGGGCTTGCTGCCGGCCTGCCTGCTCGCATTGCGCCTGGTGGGCCGCCGCGCGCTCGCGCCGCTCCCGCTCTCCGCCGCTTTCTCGCTGCTGGGCCTGGTGCTCGGCCCGCTCTCCTCGGTTCCATTCGCGCTTCTCGACCTTTTCCTGCTGCACTTCCTCGATGTCTTGAAACTGGGCGATGTTCTCGTTCTTGCTAAAGCGGTGCTGAAATCGCTTTGACTATAGGCATCGGGTGCGTGCTTTGTGGTAGGTTGCGGGTTCGGGCGTTCAGGGTCGTTTTCTTTCGGATCAAGTTTTTCGAGCTGATACTAAGGCTTTTGAGGCGTGTGGAATAAGACTATAAAAATTATTTCTTTTATAAGATAAAAATTACTCGATTTCTTTTAACAGTTCTCTGGCCTCCAGCAAGTCCTTGTACGTGTTTATCGTGATCCACTTCCCCTTTATCACGTAAGCGTGAAGCATGCTGTTGGCCGCTAGTGCTGGAAGTGCCGTCTTTTCTAGGTCGCCCTTTTCGGGGAGGAGCGGTAGGATCGCATCCTTATCGAAGAAGTAATGTCCCGCTGACACGTAAAAGTCGGCGAACAATTGGGATATCCAGTCTAGCACAGGTTTCTCGACGAATTCTTTCACTTTCCCGTTCTCGATCTTGACCATGCCCCACGGCAACCTCGGTTTAGCGACGGCAACGGTTGCGCCTCTAGCCGTGCGCGCAGTGAGGTTCCTAGGGTCGTCGAGGAGGATGTCGTCGCAGTTGCACGCGTAGAACTTGTCGCCGCGCAACTGCAGCGCCGCGCGTTTCAGCGCGCCGCCCGTGCCCAGCTTCTCCCGCTCCTCCACCCAGTACACGTCCAGCTCCTCGATCCTGAACCCTCTCGCGCACACGTACACATCGTTGAACCCGTGCTTCTTCAGCCAAGAAACCTGCCACTCGAGAAGGGTGACGCCTTCAGTCAACTCCACGAGGGGCTTCGGAACCCATATGTGCGGCTTCATACGCCAAGCTTCGCCACCAGCTAATATTACCGCCTCCATCGTTTTCACCTGCGATATTCAGATAGTGAACCGAACATCAAGCTGAGTTGCTCTCCCGCGTCGTCGATGCATATACAGTGCTCGCGCTCAATATCTTGCGCCAGCACTGGCTTATGCATCGAAAAGTGGGGAAGAGGAGGGGGTAAAAAACCGTTGCTGCACGTATGCGCGCAGACTTCGCATGCTCGCCTAGCTTGCACCGAGCGCGGGCGCTATGGTGGCTTTGTGTCTTCCGGAGGATGTTGGGAGGGTTGCGGAGGCTATTAGGCGCGCCGGAGGCTACCCGTACGTTACGAGGGTTGCCGGCGCGGGTTTGAGGGTGGAGTACTTTGAAGCGTGAACCGCGTGTTCGGCGGCTGTAGGGGTCTTCTGGAGCCCAGCTGGCTCCTCCTTTCTTTTAAGCTCGAACACTGTTAAACTCGCGCTCATCAGATGCTCTTGATGGGTGGTTTAGGGGCGGGCTTTCTCCGCGCTTCGGGTTGGGCTTAGCTTTCTTTCCTTTTAGGGTTCGCTCTCTCGTTCGCGTTTTCCGCGTTTTCGCTGTGCAAGCCGTTTCTGCGGCTGCGGGCGTGGCGGTGTATCCGCGGGACACTTTTTGCTCGATTGGTGTATGGAAAGGGGTTCGTTAAGCTGGTTCAACGGTTTTCGCTGAACTGGTTCAGCGGGGGGGTTCTCGTTGAACCGGTTCAACGGGGTTTGTTGAGCTGGTTCAGCGAGATTCTTTCCGCGGAAAAAGGTTTGGGGCTGCCGCGCGCGGTGGCT
>JAJHRM010000137.1 GCA_020832965.1 Thermofilum sp.
ATTCATCCACGGCCTAGCAGGGGACCTCGCCGCTGAAAGCCTTGGAATGGATGGAGTTACAGCTGTGACAATCATGAATTTCCTCCCGAAGGCAGTGAAGGAGCTAAGAGAAAACTTTGAAAAAATCTTCGAAGAAAAATCCTTACCAATCCTCGTATAGCCCCCATTATTTTTCCCAGCATGTTACAACATAAATATTTTTTATGTTAAATGGCGACGAGGATTAAATTGTGAGCGAAGAGCTCCCTGAGAAACCACTGCTTGACCATGTGACGGATCTTCTAGAAACTGTGAGGAGGATAGCTATTTACATTTTAACCCTTTTCATTCTAATAGTTTTCTTGCCAGCACCATGGCTTCTGCTGAAATCTTACCACCCCTTAATTTTCGCATTGATGAATGCAACAAACCACTACATGCTAGACTTTGAGCATAACATGTTTAGCAAACCCTTCGCTATCCTGTTTGGTGTAAATGGTTCTAGGGTTACTCTCATCAGTCACGGCTGGTTCGATTCTCTCACTGCCGCATTTTTCTTGGCTATTCTCATCTCCATCGCTGTACTCAGCCCTGTCATTGCTTTGGAGGTTTACAGGTTTGTTGAGCCTGGTCTTTATAGTCATGAGAAGAGGGTGGTTAGGAGGTACATGGCTTTCGCCCTAGCACTATTCATCAGCGGTGTAGTGTATGGCTACGCAGTAGTAATGCCGATAGTGTTCGCCGTAGCAGTCTGGCTGGCGACTCTCGGCGGCGCAAGCCTATACTTCTCCATACAGGAATTCTACGAGAATATTCTTCTAGGTTCACTATCGACAGGAGTATTCTTCATGTTCCCCCTAGCAATCCTGGTACTCAATAAAATGGGCATAGTGACATATGACATGCTGAATAAGAATTGGAGATACGTAGTTTTCATTGGGTATGCAATCCTGGCACTTATAACCCCAGACCCTACACCCTTCAGCGACCTCGCACTGGGAATACCCTTCCTTATCCTATACTTCCTCTCAATGTGGCTAGTGAAGAAGTCAGAGGAAAAGCAGAAGGGATAAACGTAGTTTCTTCAGCGCGTGCGTCATCGTGTTACCCGCCTTTTCGCAGGGGTTGTGGGTTTTACTCTGCTGGGTGTGGCTATGAGCTTTCACGTGCATTGTGTGGTCGTGTGGGCAAGTGACAAGCCACCTGAGCTTCCTCCTTACCTCCACCTTGTGGAGCGCGCATTCCTTAGAGCGCGGGCTCAGGGTTTTGATTAGTGGGAGGCGAGGTTCTTGAAGGCTCCCTCGACGTGCCCGTGCTTGCGCCTACAAACGTAGCTGTAAGCTTTGTGCACGATAGCCTTAAAGTGTGAGCAGCATTTAGTGGGTGATGCTTAGAGAACTCGACTACCTCAGCAGGCCTGAAGTGCTCAAGGAGATGTCAGACTTCCTAGCGGGGAGGTGGGTAGCTGTCCACTGTAGCAGAAAGATGAAGGATGGCAGACCGCTCCTTATCCGGTACTGGAACGCGAAGCCACTTAAAGCGTCGAATCCAGCAGAGCTACTAAGCCTAGTGAACAGGCTTAAGCACCTCCAGCCTCGAGCCTTCTACGGTACTGCCAATATCTACCACAGGCTCGAGTCGAGGGAGGACGCCCTCAACTACGAGGAAAACGTCTCAAAGAGGACGGTAACCTGGGACATAGACTCCACGCCCGAGTACTGGAAGGCAACAATAGAGGTTGCCAGGATAATTGTAGACTTCCTGGAGAAGTGGGGGGTGGCTAGGAGCATCTGGCTCAAGTGGAGCGGGAGGGGCATGCACGTACACATACACGAGAACGCTGTATCCTCAAGTATCCTCGAGAGGCACGGAGTCCTAGATACAACCTGGTCCCTTGCACAGTTTGTCCTGGAGAATGTGAAGGAGAAAGTTGCACAAGTGAACGTGAAGCATGGCTCAAAGATCAAGGTTGAAAACCTCATGGACCCCCAGAGAGTGTTCACAGCGCCGCTAAGCCTCCACCGCACACTAGACGCTGTGTGCGTAGCCCTCAAGCCCGAAGACCTCGATTCTTTTTCTCTTGAATGGATAAGCCCCATAAACCCCGTCCATAACAAGAACTGGCGCGTCTACCAGGCAGGCGAAGCCGACAACCTGGCAGAAGAGGCTGTAAGAAGAATTGGCGGCTACCTGAGGAAGTCGAAGCAGCAAGTGGCAGCGGGAGCAATTACTGCCCCGCTAGTGCTTGAAAACCCAGCCGAGCTACCAGTGGGCGTCAAGCTCCGGTTCAACGAGTTCCCTGGGAAGCTTAGGGGGAGGAAGCTTTCCCTCGACCCCATGAAGGCTGTAAGACTACTCGAAGACGTTTTAAGCTGTTACGTGCTGGGAAAAATTTCCCGGGAAGAGGCAGTTAGCTTCCTGGACGCTACTAGAAAGGTAACCCTAAGAGCGCAAGGCTACTCCCAAAAAGACGTAGAGGTGCTTGAAAAGCTGTACGAGCAGGCAATCTACTGGCTTGAAAACTACACGAGAGAGGAGGTCGAGAAGCTGCTCAAAGAATCGTGAGAGCTAGGCGGGATGGCTAGCGGTCGGCAAAGCCGGGAATCCTCACCAATCAGGAGGTAGCCAACCTCCCCATCCATGAAAAGTAGAGGGAAATAAAATAAAAACCTTAGCCTGCAATTATTAGCACATTTCAGGTGCGGGATTTATGACTGAGGAGCTACCCGAGAAACCCCTGCTAGACCACGTTCAGGATCTTCTCGAAACAGTAAGGAGGATCCTCATATACGTGATTGCCCTCCTGATACTTCAACTACTCCTCCCCGTGCCCTGGCTCCTCCCGAGGTCATACTACCCCCTCCTCTTTTACTGCATGAACCTCACAAACCACTACATGCTCAACTTTGACGAAAACGTTTTCAGCAAGAACTTCGCCAGGCTCTTCGGAGTTAACGGCTCCAGGGTCGTCCTGATAAGTCACGGCTGGTTCGACTCTCTGACTGCCGCACTCCTGCTCGCCATCCTCATCTCCATCGCCGTACTCAGCCCTGTCATTGCTTTGGAGGTTTACAGGTTTGTTGAGCCTGGTCTTTATAGTCATGAGAAGAGGGTGGTTAGGAGGTACATGGCTTTCGCCCTAGCACTATTCATCAGCGGTGTAGTGTATGGCTACGCAGTAGTAATGCCGATAGTGTTCGCCGTAGCAGTCTGGCTGGCGACTCTCGGCGGCGCAAGCCTATACTTCTCCATACAGGAATTCTACCAAAACATTCTCCTCGGCTCCCTAGCCACAGGCATCTTCTTCATGTTCCCGCTGGCCGTACTCGCGCTGAGCAAAGCTGGAATAGTAAGCTATGAATCGCTAAACAAGAACTGGAGGTACATAGTATTCGCAGTATTCGCTCTACTCGCCTTCATAACGCCCGACCCTACACTAATCAGCGACATCGTCCTCGGACTACCCTTCATCCTACTCTACTTCTTCACGATGTGGCTAGTCAAGCGTTCAGAAAAAGGCAGTAAGCCGCCGTGAAGCTCACTGTGACCCGTCGAGCCCCTTCTCCAGCAAGAACTCCGTCTTCTGAGTCTTAAAGCCTGTGTTAGCAAGCTCCTCGACTATGACCTGCTTCGAGGAATCAACAGGAACTATCAGCTCCCTCGAGCCTAGCTGGAGCCCGACGTCTCTAAAACCCTTAAGCAGCGCTCTCAAAGCCTCCAGGGAGTTGTAGGAAGAGAGGGCAACATACTCCGCGAAGATCCCCCCGTCCTCCAAAGAGAACTCCGCAACACCCCTAACCCTCCCAGACTTGTAGACAGCGAGAGTATTCTCACCCACACGATACTTCCTGTAGATCATCCTATCAACAGGCTCCGTAAGCTCGCTCCACATAGTCGTAGGCTTGTACTTGTGCGGGTTGCTCCTAAGCGGTGTCTTCCTCCAGACAACCCTGTATCCCTCCGGAGCCGATTCAGGCAGAGAACTAATTTTAGCAGACATGAAAAGAATCAAGCCACGTATATTGTATCCCTTTTTCAGGTAAAAGTCTAACCCCCTTAAGTTGTTGTCCTTCACACTCAACAAAATACTTTCAACTCCCCTGTTCGCCATAATTTCCTCTAATGCTGAAAGGAGCCTTCCACCAATACCTAGGCTCCTATACTCTGGATGGACAGCCAGGCTGTCAACGTATACATTTTCCCGGTACTTATATGCAATAATAAACCCCACAACCCTGCCGCCGTGCTCAGCTACAAGAACAAACCTACGCTTAGACCGCACAGACAAAAGCGCCTTGAACCAATCGTAGTCCTCCTCGTCAAGCCCCTCCAAGCTGAGCAAGTGTATCCTAAATATGTCTTCCAAGTCGTGGAGGGTGGCCGAACGAATAATTATGGAAGAACCACTCTTCTCATCATTTTTGCTTAAAGAGTTTTGTAGTCAAGTCATTCTATCAAACCCACCGTTCCCATCAATCCTAGTGTGTATCTTTATAAATCTTTCTATAGATACCAAGGAATTTATTCACAGAGATAGGCGTTTCCTATGCTCTTGCATAATGATACCTAATTTCTCTAAGTGACTTTCTAGACTTTTTGTTCGAGAAAGCTAGGAGATTTTGCTCCCATGTAGCTGAGAAGATGCATTTTTGTGAAAATTATCTCAATATCTCCTATATTATTCGCTTAAATTTCTGCAATCTTATACACCTAAATGTAGATTTTTCTATTTTTTAAGCTCTCTTTGACCTGTACTCCTCTCCTCTTAAAATATCCCGGGCTCCTAAGAACTGTGACAATGAGATATCAAAATACAAAGTGTTGCCGAAGAAATCCCTTTTAGCAATAGTGTAGTGTCATCAAGCTTACAGCTTCTCTCCTAGTCGGAAGTAATGACAAGCGGATTATAGCCACATTTTTTGAGGCATGCCGTCACTCATGTTTATGGTCTTTGATTCTAGACGCTAGATTCGCAACTGTAGCTGGGGGTTACGGTGCGTACAGTAAGCTGACGTTGTCAACCCGAATGTCCAGCTGGTCCAGCTTCTGCTTCACATCCAGGAGAGCCTTGATCCTGAGCGTGTACGTTCCCGGGACTAGCTGTAGGGATAGCTGGGCGGCATAGTTGCCTTTTGTTGGTTCTTCGCTAGTCTTCCAGCTTATGGTGCCGCTCCAAAGGGTGGTGGAGTCGCTCTCGATGGAGATGACGAGTTGCAGTGAGTTGACTTGTCCTGGTGGGTGTGCGTACATGTAGTACCAGAGGTTTAGCTGGGTGAGTGTCACTGCGCTGGAGAGCGTGAAGGATTGGCTGAGGCTTGCACTTATATCCCCGGTGTTGGTGAGGTTTATGCGGGCTAGCTGCAGGCTTGTATCCACGCTCCACGGCTCTTCCAGGGTCCAGTATGCACTGCCCTGGGAGAAGTCCCCATTCTTGATAAGCTCTCCAAGCACTGAGACCGTGAACGTCTTCTCGTCGTCTTGTCTCCCAGTAGCATTGTTTATAGCTACTATTCTCCACTGGTATTTGTCAGTAGCCTGGGGCAGGACAACGCTTAGCGTCACGTTTGTCCTCTGCCCAGGAGAAAGACTAACGGATGCCGAACTAGCAATGTTACCACTAGAATCCAAAACCCTGACAATAGCCACACCACTAGCACTTCCATCATTAACAATACCAACAACAAGAGACTTGATAGAGGAAGGAGCGCCAACAATGGTAGAATTGTATGACACGATTTTAAAGAGAGGAAGTTGCAGTGGTTGCTGAGATACCGAGGAGATGTCTACTGCATAAGTTGCTATGGATATGCCGCTGGTGGATAAGACGCGTAAGGTGTATTTCCCACTCTGGATACTTGGGGGCAGGGGCACATTTACTGTCGCTAGCTGGTCCGGCTTCAGAGTCATAGGACCAACGTCAACTATATATTTGGATAATCCAGTTACAGGATCCTCTATCGATACTTTGTCTATTTTTATCTCCTCGTTGCCGATATTCCTTACATATAGTGTCAAGCTATTCGATGAAACTGATACTGCCTCTATCTTTAAAAGCACACCTATACTGCCTCTACTTTCTGTACGCAGGCTGGGGAGCCAGAACCAGATTAGCATGACAGCTACCGTGGCAATAAAAATCAATAGCAGCGTAGCGTTAATTGATGAAATACCCTTGTTCACATTTACTACTATTAAAATAATTGACCTTCCCAAAATAAAAATCTATCCCAGATTTATGACGTGCTAGCCCCTGCTGGGGTCATTTGAACGCTATACCCCACTCTACTAGAGCCTTATGTACCATTTCGCCGCTTATCCCAGCTATAATTATAGCCATGAATCTACCCAAGCTTCTAACAAAGTTTTTGCCGGCCTTTCCCAGGAGCAACTCTCCTGAGCTAAGCGCCAGGAAAACTAGCAGAGTAGCAATTACTACTCCCACCATCGTCGCGCGCGAACCCTTTTATGAAAAATCAGCCAGGTCTGTAATCATTAGCAAGCACCTCTTTAATCCTGTTTATAGGTAAACTTTATTAGCTTTTGTGGCTTTCCCAAAGCCTTCGTGGACTCACAATACAAGAAATATCTATGGAGTGCTCTATCGATAACAACTTTCGGCGCCTTCATGGCTGGTCTAGATGCTAGGATAGTGATCATAGGCTTAGACGTTATCATGTCATCTCTAAAGGCGGACATCGAGCAGGGGCTGTGGTTTACTCAGGCATACATGCTCGGAAGCACCCTCATGCTGTTGCTTGCAGGAAAACTTGCAGA
>JAJHRM010000139.1 GCA_020832965.1 Thermofilum sp.
TGGTGGCTGCGGTCGGCCGCGAAGAGCAGCTGCAGCGTCATCGGGTCAGTCCTCCACTCGCCCCGGAGGCACGCCCGGATCAGCCCCCCCACGAGGCCGTCGGTGGGCTCCTTCGTCAGCACGACCTTGAAGCCCTTCGACTCGAGGAACCTCTCGGTCAACCTCGCGTGGGTGGTGAGGCCGGCGCCGTCGATGCCCTCGAAAGCTACGAAGATCACGCGGCGACTGCGCAGCCCCCTATTAAAGGCGCTCGCTGACAAAAACAGCGAAACTGGTAGTACGTAACGCAGGTGCGCGTAGAGAAGTTCTGTGAACAAATTATTTTAAAAAAGAATTTTATTTAAATTTACCTACGCTTCCTTACGAGGGTCAGAGCTATTAATGCTATGAGCACAATTGTTTCGATTACTACCACTGCGGCCAGCGCGTTAACGGTATCGCGTAAGCCCCCTACGTCTGCTGTCAGCTTGCGCACTTCTTCCGCGCTGGGCAGTGCGCCTAACCTGCCGCGCAGGTCCTCTACATCGCTGGATATACGCGTGACTAAAGTCTCAAGGCCGGATACTTTACTTTCCAAGCTACCGACTCTATCGGTCAGAGTTTTAACCAAAACTTCCATCTCAGTAGCCCTTAAAGAAGCTTGAAGATCTTCGAAGAACTTCGTTGTCGGAAACTGAAGAGTGAATATCCATGCCGGAACGCGTGGGGTCTCGCCCTTCTTAGCGATGCAGAAGAGAGAAGGTAAGTTGTCTGGCCAGTTCCAGAAAGTTGTGAACCACACCTCCGGCCGCTCCTCTGCTGGCCACCCAACCCAGTATTCCTCTGAATATTCGTACCAAGTCGCGCCGTAAAAGAGTGGTATGCCCGGGAGATCCCTCAATGCGATCTCCTGGAGCTTGCTGTAGATTGCCATTAACTTAGCCGGGTCCGTCTCCTTTGGAGCGGCGTCGATCAGCGGTATGGCCTCGGTTTTTGTGTACATAGCCCAGTTACCCGCTGGTGGAGATAGCCTTGCGTCTAACAACCACCTGAAGGTGTTCCACGGGTGCGCATAGCCGAGACCCGCGTCCCATCCGATAATGAGGTCGTAGTCTCCACGTATTACGCGATCCCACCAAACAGAGAAATCAGGGAACTCAGTTCTCACATCAATTCCTATTTTCTTTAGGTTGCTAGCTATCATGTCGCACATCATCATCCAGTCAGTCCACCCGTACGGAACCTGTATGGTGAAAGGCCCTAGCTTCGTCCCATCGGGTAGCTCGCGCACGCCGTCGCCGTCCCTATCGATGATGTTCGCTTCGTCGAGTATTTTTTTAGCCTTTTCCAAGTCGTACTCGTATCGGTACTTGCTAACTACTGTCTCGTTTATCCATTTAGCGTAAGCCGCGTATTCATGTATTATAAAACTCGGGTGGGCAACGATACTATAGTTAAAATACGGTTTGCTTACCAGATCTTGATAGGGTATCGCGTGCGCGATCGCCCTGCGCACAGCAGTATTGTTGAGCGGATGCTTCCACCTTATGTATAGCAGTACGAGGTTGTGGTGCAAATAGTATGGTGGATTAGCTAAATACGTCCTTCTGGCGAGTTTCTTAACAGTCCACATTTCCCATATTTTCGCGAAGAAATGTGTTGCTAAATCGTACTCTCCGGCTTCGAAAGCTAAAGCAGCTGCTACATTGTCCTTAAACGTCCTATGAGCTATGTACTTCGGAGACGGGAGACCAAAGATGTCTTTGCCCCACCAGTCATCAACCCTTACGTAGTACCAGAAATCCTCGCTCCAGCTGTGCAGCCTGTAAGGTCCAGCTCCAATTATTTCGGTTGGTTCATTGTCTGGGAACTCGGTGAGCTTAGCGCCGTACCGCTGCTTCAGCTTCTCCCACCTATGCTTCGGCAGTATGAGGACCGTATGCAAAGCATCGAAAAGCGCGAAGTAGTTGAGATTTTCCTTCTTCAGCGTTATGCGTACTGTACCCTTATCAATTGCATCAACACTAGCGATGTAGTCCCAGAGGGGGGTTATCCAAGCTATTGTGTACTCTTTACCTAAATCGAATGTGAACTTTACATCATCTGCGGTTATGGGAATGCCATCCCACCACCGAGCCTCGGGCCTTAGGATAATATCAATGGTGTATTCGTTAATCCATCTGTATCCTTTAGCAAGGTATGGTATCCAAGTATCCGTGAAAATGTTGTAAAAGAAGAGCGTTGGATACATCAATCCGTAGCCGTAAGCGGGGCTGGGGAGCAGGGGGTTCCAGCCCTGAGGGGGCCCCCAGCCACTAGATATTATCACAGTATCTTTGCGAGGGGGCTGCCCGAATACCGGTACAGGCAGCATTAATATGGCAGTACTGAGGGCAAGCAGTAACACTTTTTTAGCGCTACCGTTCCTCACAGGAAGAGTTTCCCCTAGCCCTATAAAAGGATGACTCAAGCGAAATTTTAGTACTTTACTACTGATGCTGAAGGAATTTAAATAAATGGCAAAAAATTTAAATATCAGGGAATCATAGTCATTTTATGACTGAGAATTTAATTGATCTCAGGTCTCATAGAGGTGACAGCTTACTAGGTGATTCGATGAAATTGTTAACGATAAAGGTTCTTCTTTCTTACATTTATCGGTAGCATAAGGACAGCGTGGATGAAAACGGCAACCAGGGGGCGGATTTGAGAGATCTGGTGGCTCTCCTGGCAGGAAAGCAAGGTCTCTTTTCTTTATTTCTGGTTCAGGCGTTACCACAGAGTTTACCAAGGCGGCTGTATAGGGGTGAAGCGGGTTAAATATTATTTCCTCTGTGGAACCCAATTCCACGATTTTCCCTGCGTACATTATAGCTATCATATCAGCTATCTGTCTAAGCACAGCAATATCATGCGACACGAAAATTATACTATTTATTCTACCCTTTTCTTTCAAATTTAGCAACATTTTAAGAACCTGTTTCTGCGTGGATACATCGAGTGCCGAAGTTACTTCGTCAGCGATCAGCAAACGCGGGTTAAGCAGGGTAGCAATAGCTATGGTAACCCTCTGCCTCATCCCTCCGCTCAGCTCATGGGGGTATAGATTTAGCACATCGACAGGTAAGCCGAGCTCTTCGAAACTTTTTTCAGCCTTTAAAACTATTTCACTTTCGTCAAGTTCTTCATGCTGCTTTATAATATCTATTACAAAATCCTTAATTTTCATGGTCGGCATAAGCGCATTGAGAGAGGATTGAGGGATAAGAGCTACTAGCTTCCCCCATACGTTTTTCTTTAAAAATTCCTTATCAACTTTTGTTATTAAAATGCCGTTAATTTCTATACTGCCATTTATGAGACGGAGAGGAGGTTTAATGTTCATCATCAATGTATTAGCAAGAGTTGATTTCCCGCAACCTGATTCGCCGGCCAAGCCTAGTACTATGCCTTTTTCGAGCTCTATCGACACATCGTCAACTGCCTTCACAAACCTTTTTCCGACCTCGTAGTACGCTTTCACTCCGCGCGCTTTGAGGAGGGTCATCCTAACGCCCTCCCCGCAGTCGGGGGTTAAAATATTCGTCTAACGCTGTGGACAGCATCAGCAACGATGCTGTTAAAGTTACTAGTATGGCTCCGGGCGGGATGAACCACCACCATAGCCCTCTGCGGACCGCTTCAAACAGCTGTGCCCAGTACAATATTATGCCCAGCGAAACTCCTTTGGTCAGCCCGACACCGATCATGCTTAAGCCAGCTTCTGAGATCATCGCACTGGATAGAAGGAGCACGAAAGCCATAAACAAATACGCTGCCATGTTCGGCAGCAAATCCTCGAACGCTATTTGAAGATCGCTCAAGCAAGCCATTCTGGAATAATATATAAATTCCCTGTTTTTCAAACTTAAAATTTGTGCTCTTACAGCTCTAGCCACCCAAGGCCACGAAGTAACGCCTATGATTAACGAAACCAATATGGGATCTCTGTATTTGAAGTAGGCGGCTATTAGCATCATCAGAAGTATCGAAGGCATCGCTAAGACGATGTTCGTGATCGCCATGAGAGCATCATCTACTAAACCCCCCTTTACGCCCGCTACAGAACCTACGGTGACCCCTATCGCTAAGCTTATAAGCGCAGCCACAACTCCTATGTATACTGAAAACCTCGTTCCGTGAAGAAGTTGCACTAGGATATCTCTCCCTGCGATATCTGTACCTAAAGGATTTTCAGGATTGGGCGGACGCTCTGGATAATACTTCATCTCAAAGGGATCCCTCGGATAAAAGAGGGGTCCTAGAAGACCAAACAGAAGGATGCTTATCACCACCGCTATACTGATAGTGAACTTTTTTATTTTAAATATTTCTTTTATTATAGAGGGTGACTTTGCCATATTCATTCACCTATGTAACCCGTTCTTATCCGAGGATCTAGGAAGGCGTATATTATATCAACAATGAAGTTTGCAAGGATAAGTGTTGAGAAAAGTATTACAAAAGTACCTTGAATGAGGGGGTAGTCTAGCCTAGTGATGGCCTGGAATATGAGATACCCTGTTCCCGGATAGCTGAAAACTATTTCTGTTATCAACGATCCTCCTAAGATCGTTCCTAAATTTAACGCAAGTCCCGTGATTTGAGGGAGAATAGAATTCTTAAATGCATACCTTAAAAGTTTGTCTTCATTTAATCCGAGGGTATCCGCAAAATCTATGTAATCGGTTCTGAGCTCGTAAATTACTAAAACACGCATGCCTATCGCCCATCCACCGATCGCAGCTAATACTATCGATAGGAACGGGAGGACATAATGATGTAGGTAGCTGAATATAAACTCGAGGGAGAGAGAGGGGGTCATGCCATAAGAATAGGCGCCTCCGAGCGGAAACCACCTGAAAGTTACCCCAAAAATGAATAGTAAAAGCATAGCTAGCCAGTAGTAAGGAGTTTGCGAAAAAACTATGCTTATGGGAAGGATAACATTATCTAGCTTACCTCCTCGCTTATAGCCAGCAATAGCTCCCAATAGATTACCCAACATCCATGAAGCAACGGTAGCTGGAATTAAAAGTCCAAGGGTCCATGGCAGATACGCGAACACAAGTTCGGTGACTTTCCGAGGGAATAACGAGTAAGAAGTTCCTAAATCACCTTTAAAAATTCTCATTAGAAAATCAAGATACTGTTCATGCAACGGTTTATGAAGACCGAATTCTTCCATTAATCTTTTTTGAACAGCAGTAACTAGTTCGGGCGTTACTTGCATAGTTTGGAGTATTTGGGCGAGCAAAGTGGCCAGTGGGTTTCCAGGTATCACCCTCGGTAGGACAAAGATAATCGTAACGTACACATAAAATGTTGCAAAGAGGAAGATTACCTTGCGAAGCAAGAATTTTACTGCGGGTTTTCTCAAAATAGCTGATATTTTTTTCTCCTTCACAGGGAGTTGTCTGTGTGTGAGTTCTATTTAAACTTTACGTCTTTAATCCCATACCCATTTACGGTATAAGAGTGGTATGTCCTCTATAAGCCTCTTTGTATAGGGGTGCTCTGGTCTTTCGAGAAGCTCCTCTGGATTTTTTTCTTCTACAATCTTTCCCCTGTACATAACAAGTATTCTATCACTCACATAGTATGCCAAACCCAGATCATGAGTTATAAATATGACAGATGAATTATATTCTTCTCTTAATCTTAAGAAGAGGTTTAGTATCCCAGCTCTTGTGGAGGCGTCTATCATCGATGTTGGTTCGTCGGCGATTATAAGTTTCGGACGGAGGATGAAGCACCTTGCTATCATTATGCGTTGCCGCATTCCACCGCTTAGCTCATGTGGATACTTTCCTAGTACATCTTCTGGTCGGAGACCAACCTCCCTCAAGGCATCTCTAACAAGATCATCTCTATCTCCCATCTTTTCCAATTCTTTTTCATCAAAAAGATTAAATACTTGATAAAGAATTCTATCTATTTTCCTAATAGGATTAAACGAAGAATAAGGATCTTGAAATATTCCGTGAACATTTTTCCAGTACCATTTAAGTTCTTCTCTACTTTTTAGTGCCCATATGTTTTTGCCCTCAAATATCACATTTCCGCTTGTTGGTGGCAAAAGCCGAAGTATTATTTTTGCAGTTGTGGTTTTCCCTGAACCACTCTCACCAACTAAGGAAATTATTTCACCATAATCAACAGAAAAGCTAACATTATTAACCGCAATGATATTTTTTCTGCTTAAAAAACCTGTACTATATGCTTTAGTTAGGTTTTCTACTCTAAGCACAGAGGTGCTTACAGAGACACCCTATATAAGCCTAATTAGGTACGACAGCGAAGCAGCTTTGCTTCGCGTTTAAGCAGGTAGTATATCGAAATTATCGTTATCATAAAAATAAAAACTAGATAAAAAAATTCAAAAGTTAATATTCGATTATTTGATATATAATAAATAAGCGTTAGGATTTCTAATATTAAACCCCACACAAGTATAGTAAGAACAGTTTTATGGAGGCCCGCAGTACTCGTCACAGGACAGATTCTTTTCATACTAAGTATAAAAGCTTTACTTATTCAAATCTAATACTATATTATTATAGTTTCCTATTATCATAGTTCTAATGCGATTCTGGATAAATAGTTTGCTGTATCAGCAATCATGTCGAGTATCAGCGTTGACCAGCCGAAGTCGGGGGCTCCCAGCGGCTCTCCGGTCGCGCTGTTGTAGTTCTCGTTGCAGGTGGGGCCCTCC
>JAJHRM010000140.1 GCA_020832965.1 Thermofilum sp.
CCGGCTTAGGAGGCCCGACCATATACTTCACACCATTGCATGGTTCACGACCATCACATGCAATATCGAATGACGGAGATCATCTACTCCTGTCAATGACTGCTATCATTGACCACATATACATAGCCCCACGTAGCTCTGCACAAGCATTGAATTGACCATGAAGCCCGTCACCATACTACTGTATATATACAGAGAGAACCTTGTTTCTTATCCGCATCGATGCTAAGAGCAGGTAAACAGGTAGAGAAGACACCTTCACCATGGAGCCCCGCAGCAGATACAACTACTGCAAACAGGTAGGCAGATAAGAGTGCTCATCACCTTGGAGTAGCGCCTACCACGGAATGGCTCATCACTCTTACTTCTATTTATACTATTTATTTAATATATTAAGAATGCACTTAATCAATATTCAACTCTTTAAAAATTTTATTTTTATTTTCAATTCTTAAAAAATAAAAATATTCAATTATTTAATATAGACTAAAGTTCTGCTAGAAGTAGACTAAATAAATAAAATAATTGAATGAATGCGCTCTTAAGAGTTTCTGCAAAAATGTGTGCTGAGCTACGAACTAGTAGTTGTTTATGCTGTGCTCTTGGCGTCAAACCCGTTATTTAATGAAGCGTGCTGTCTGGGAGGAACCTGCTGGTGCTCGATAGTACTGAAAGTATATATCTATTGGTTATGTATAGCCTGTTCTTGGTGGTCTTTGCGGTTGCACTTAAGAGCGTTGGTCTAGGTATAGGTGTGGATGAGCCTTGAAGCACGATGATACGTATAGTGGTGATAGATGCACATACAATTTAAGGCTGATTCTCGTCAGGGTATTCCTCACCGAATACTGCTACACAATAGCCGCTCTAGCCTTCTTGTGCATCTTATCTGTGTACGTTGTTCAAATGCAGAGGCTGTTCGAATTCCTAATGTTTGTCGTTATGGAGCTTCAGCTCGAGCTTGCCTACAGGTAGTGGTGGCTTGAAGCGCGTGAGGCCAAGCTCATTGTACTTGATGTAAAAATATGGGATGAAGGAAGGATCTTGAAGCCTCTTGTCGCAAATGTCGGCAAAGATTTTGCATATAATGTACACGTTTCATTCCTCGTTCTTTCGCCAAACACATATGAAAAGTTTTCAGCTCTCTTCTCATTGCGACCCACACTAATTAAGCGCTTCGTTAAGCTGTTAAGGTCTTGCGCTGAATGTAGAGAAGGGTATTATTTTGTGGACTTCTTTATGTCGCCTGGTGGACAGATATCACTTGATGTTGATCTTTCTGGTTGTATAAAGAATGTGAGGGGGCGTTTGCATCACGCTGTGGTGCTTGTTGGTCTTTGCCGTGAACCTGTGCCAAAGTTCCTTTCTCAATGTGATGTGTATTTAGTCGTGTTCTTCAATGAACGAATTAAGGTCACAATATACAATGTGGAGAGGGAGCCTCCAGGGATTCTGACGAGAGTTCCAAACATGATCAGAGACTTCATGCTTATATTGCAGATATCTAAGAAATTGCATTGATCCTTGGAGGCTGTGAGGTACGTCCAGCTCGATATACCTTCGCCAGGGCCTCCCGGTGACCGTGTCCCAGTAGTAAACCCTATACTCCCTATGCACCTCAAACCCATACCTAGCAAGAACCTTAACCACATCCTCCACAACCTTATCGTGGCTAAAAGCAGAATCTTCAATCACGTTAAACACCTACGCAACCGCAAAAACTCCGCAACAGAGATACTATACTGGTTCTAGAAAAGCTTTTACTAAATGTAAAGCGCATCTATGTGCATCACTTTAATATTGTTGCAACGTCAGGCGTTCTATAAACAGGGCTGTTTTACATAGGGTAGATGTTGATATATGTAGCTTATGTTGATGAAGCGTGAATATTTTCGTCCACCTGCGTGTTTATTAATCCTCTAAAACATGTATGAAGTATAGGATATGGGTTACCCAATAGGTAATAATCATGGTTGCAGCTCCCCATTTTTCTGAGAAGGAGTGGGCTTTGAAATGGTTGAGAGGATCTATAGAGAGCTTCTTCAGGGGGAAGACATCTCTTCAGATAGTTGTGGGTAGGATTAGGAGGGCCGTGGAATCGTATAACGTTAGCGTTGCAGAGGTTAAGCAGGTCATAGGATCTCTACTCATAGACCCATCAATAAACATTCCTAGAGAGATTAGGGAAGAGAAGGCAAAAGAACTTCTAAAACTAGTTGAAAACATTGAGAAAGGTGGGAAAAGTAGTTAGATATGTATATATAGGTAGTGAGTGCACGGGGGATTTAGATTTTATGGAATGAGATACTTAGAAAGAAGGTGGAGGCGGAAGAGTGATGAGTTCTTCAAACGAAAATGATGCGATGGGGTCACCTCTTAATTACGTGAAGAAAACAACCACTATGTGGTGGGGTAGCATAAGCGAACCACGTTCACATGAAGACGAGATCGGTGTTTCTGAGGCTCTGGATAAACTGAGAGAGGAAATATTAAGGCTGGAGCGCGAGCTTGGCATGTTTGGGTACGACCCGAGAAGGGGGGTTGAGAGCTACAGCATTTCGGAGCTCAAGGATCTGATCGAGAGGTCAGGGCCTAATCGATCGAGGGTTCGGGAGCTGCTTGTCAAGCTTGTAACAGTCCAGGAAGAGCTTTATATGGAGCTCTACCGTTTGGCTGGCCTTAAAGAATTGAATGTGGACACGGAAACTCCTGAGAAGAATATACTGAGGTTAAAAAAATGGTTGCTGACAGGTGAGGCCCACACTTCGCCTAGTAATGCCACCAGATCTAGAACCAAGTTCGAGCAGGCTGTAGAGGCGATTGTGGAGATCCTCAAGACTTGTCAGGAAAACTGCGAGGATAGGGTGCTGGATGCCTTGAAGGGCATCTACAAGCGCGATTATGACCGGTATCGCGTGATGAAGCACGTGCTAGAAGTATGTGCTGAGATAGGTTATGCGGTAGATCTGAGTAAGCTCGAGCCCAGCTCTCTAAGAAATGTTGCGAGGCTGATCTGTAAGTGCTCAAGAAGCGTGGGCGTTTCCAAGCTAGTCGCATATTTAAAACTGCGGGGGTGAGGCGATGAAGTCCCAGTTCACCGTTGCGGACCTCTTTTGTGGCACAGGGGGGCTTAGCCTCGGTTTTAAGCTTGCGGGGTACAGGCTTGCATTCGCCCTTGATGTGGACTGGGATGCGATATACACATACAAGGCTAACAACCCTGAGGTACCGTGGCTATGCAAGGATATCAGGAAAGTCCTGGTCAAGGAGATAGAGGACGTTTCGGGGCTCGGGAGGGGGGACTTTGACGTGATAATCGCGGGGATACCCTGCGAGGGGTATTCCCAGCTCAACAGGAGGTATGACCCCTCTGACCCGAGGAACTACCTTTTCCTGGAGTTCCTCCGAATAGTTAAGGTTCTTCAACCTAGGGCTATCCTAATAGAGAACGTGCCTGGCATGTTTAGGAGGAGTGGGGGCCTCTTCAAGCATGCGGTTGAGGAGGCTCTTCGCAGGGCGGGCTACGCAGTTTTCACAGTAGAGCTCAACGCTGTAAATTACGGCGTTCCGCAGAGAAGGGAGAGGGTGTTCTTCGTTGGTTTCCGGGATCCTATTAGGGACTTCATGCCTCCACCCCCAACGCATTGCCTTCCGGCTAAAAGTCTCCTCGCTTACGCGAGCAGAGGAGAGGTGGAAGAACCCAAGAAATGCTTGACGGTGTGGGACGCGATATCTGATCTACCCCCGCTGAAACCGGGTGAAGCGAAAGAGGACTATGAGAGCCCGCCAAAGACAGAGTACCAGGAGATGATGAGGGAGGGGGCTACCAAGCTGTACAACCACGTCGCGCCGCACCACCCTGATTGGACGATTAAGCGCATCGCTGCAACGAGGCCCGGCGAACCTATTTATGAAACGTTTAAGCAGAGGATAAGATTGAGGTGGGATGAGCCTTCGCCAACCATTCCGGCGGGGGGTGTGAGACCACAGTGGTTTTTCGCCCACCCAGAGCAGCCAAGGGGTTTGACAGTAAGGGAGGTCGCGAGGTTGCAGTCGTTCCCAGACACCTACGTGTTTTATGGGAGCATGATTAAACAAAGAATACTCGTGGGGGACGCTGTTCCACCTCTTCTAGCAAAGGCTATAGCCAAGCACCTTGAGATATATCTACGCGAACTGTGAGGTGAGAGGGTGACTCTACACGGCGAGGAAATGTATAGAGAGATCGCCGAAAAGTTGCAGGGCTGGTGTACCGCGAAGTGCCGTGGGTTTCCATGGAGAGAGAAAAGGGATCCTTACGTTATCTTAGTTACAGAGTTCTTACTCCAGAGGACCAAGGCTGAAAACGTTGCGAAAATTTTCGAGAAGTTCTTTTCGAAATATAGAACGATTAGAGAGCTAGCCTCAGCAAGTCCCGAAGAATTACGTGGCTTCTTCTCCGAGCTAGGACTCCTATATAGAGGCGAGAGGTTGCTAGAAATAGCAAAGGCTATTGTTGAAAGGCACAGGGGCGAGGTTCCATGCAACATGGAGTCGCTGTTAAAGATGAAGGGCGTGGGAGTTTACATAGCCTCGGCCGTGATGAACTTCGCCTGCGGCGTCCCCACGCCTGTCGTAGACAAGAACGTGCTGAGAGTCCTAAACAGAGTCTTCGGTGCGTCGAGAGAGAGTGAGTGCCGAGAAATCATCTCGAGGCTCTACAGGTACGGCGATAACGTACTTATAGCCTTCGCACTAATAGACCTGGGAGCCACGGTGTGCGTGGAACCTCCGCGGTGCGGAGAGTGTCCGCTAAACGAGATCTGCGCCAAGCATCCTCTCAGGAAGGAGGAATGGAGAATGTACCGAAAAGTGTTACGAGGCGAAAGGGTGTTTCTTGAGGAACAACCCGTAAGTTAGCTTGTTAGGAGCTAAAATCCTTGCAGATATTTCTGAACAATGTAATCTTTCTCTACATCCGTGGTCGTGAACGTGGGTGGCGGGGGTTTGAAACTTTTCGTCGGAACATCTATTTTTGTCAAATTGAGATCCTTCACGTAGCACACCTCCTTCTTTCTCACGCTGTCCCGTACCTTAACTGCGCAATCTTTGTCTCTGATCTTGTAAAGAAGTACTTGAGGGGGTTCAACAATTATTTTCTTGCTTTTCGAAGGAGCATTCAGGGTGGGTACGGCCGTGTAGGTGAGGTTCAGGCTATATTCGTCAGGAACATGCTTTAGTTTGCTCTCTCCTCCCACGAGCACGGGGTAGACTCTCACCTCGTCGGGGCACATCCCTGAGCTCACGAGCACTTGAGCAACCCACGGTACATAGAGCAACACCTCGGCTAGCGCCCATGTGTCGACGACTTCCTTCTTGAATTCAAAGATATAGATAGCATACCTGCCCTCAGAGTCATTCCACAGAGTTAAAGTGAAGTCCGCCGTATCGCCCGTGTATCCCCATGGAAACTCCGTCGTCCACCATTCCACCTCGTTAAGTGGTATATTTAATGCTCGCTGTATCGGGCTGCTAGGGTTGTCGATGTTCATTGCAAAGTACAAGTTGAGGTGAAGCTCATGCTCAAGAACCCACTTTCCTCGCCTACTACCAGCAACGGCTCTTAGAAGCCTTGAGGGTTGACCATTGTAATCGCATATATCCTGCTGAGTGCCCGGGTATGCCTGCACCTGTACGTTCTCAACCGCCTGACCATCCTCGGTTGCAAGCATGTAAGCGATCTTGGCCGCCTCTTCCGGGAGAAGCGTTCTGATGGACGACCCCTTGCCCGGCCCCATGGCGTTATCCGTCCTGCTAATCCATACTAAAGGCGAGATCGTAAGGTCGCTATAGACCCTATTGTCGCCCGCTGTTTTCTTAAAGACTACGAGGGAGTTTATTAGGAGCCTGGCCGAGAGTACGACTTTCGAGTAGCGCTCTTTTCCCAGGACAACCCCACCGTACTCCTTATCACAGAGTAAACATCTCTTTGATTCCCCCACCAGCCCCCCTTCACCAAAATTAAAGGGAGAGTTGCAATGTGGGCATTTTCCTAAGACTTCGTAACCAGTTTGTGGGTGTCTAATGGGTGTCACGTCCCTGAAGGGCTTTGACGTCACTCTCCAGATCCCTCTAAACCCTCTCCTGTTCCATACGTCCTTGGGATATTGTGGATCTGCCTGGAAGAAGAAGACGAGATCGCCGGGCCTTGTGCTAAATAAGTATGCAAGCATGGAGTATCTCCTTTTACTTCGCTGAGCGAATCCCTGGGGTGAGAATTTCCCCTTTGTAATTTCAGCAGGGTCCGGAACTGCTACGAACCCAAAGTCCCTATGGATAGGATATGTCAGCCCGTTAATTGTGAAAAGATGGGCGCGGGGGGCAGGTCCTCCCTGATGAGGTTTCAGATATCTCCAAATAAGACGACTGAACTCATGCGGTTCCTTGAGGGGGTCTACTGACCCTATCCTATCTAGCAACCTCTCGATAAACATGGAAAGTCCCTCATCTTCTAGTTACCTTAGCGCGAGTAAAAAACCGTTTCTGGGCAAGCATCTTGGCAAGGAGGATTCAATCTAAATGTTTACAGGCAGCTTGTTCTCGCTTACGCAAGGCGATGCAGGGTAGCTGAAGCAGGCGTGTTTTTAGCTCTGCTTCTCGCTTAGGAACATAAGCGAGAAAGCTTAGGCGGTTCACATGCCTCGAAAGCTTGGTGAGAAGCAGCC
>JAJHRM010000002.1 GCA_020832965.1 Thermofilum sp.
AGGCTTAAAGAGATGTGAGGTGAAAGCATGAGTGCTGTTCTCTCGGTTAAGAATTTACGGCTGTACTTCACGACCCGGAAGGGGGTAGTTAGAGCTGTTGATGACGTGAGCTTTGATCTCAAGAAGGGGGAAACTTTAGCTATAGTGGGGGAGTCCGGGTGTGGTAAGAGTTCTCTTGCCAGGGCGGTGATACGCCTACTCCCCAGGAACGTTCACACCTACAGCGGGGAGGTACTAATTGACGGCAACAATGTGATGAAGCTGAGCGACGAGATGTTCCGCAGGCTGGTTAGGTGGAGGAAGATCTCGATGGTGTTTCAGGGGGCTCAGAACTCGCTCAACCCTGTGCTGAAGGTTGGGTTCCAGGTGGCTGAGCCACTGATCATCCACAACAATTTCTCGAGGGAGGATGCGCTGGCAGAGGCTAAGAAGTACCTCAGGCTCGTCGGCATCCACGAGAGCTTCGCGGACAGGTACCCGTTTGAGCTTAGCGGTGGAATGAAGCAGAGGGCAGTCATTGCAATGGCTCTCATCACTCGCCCGGACATAGTTATTCTGGATGAGCCAACCTCGGCCCTAGACGTCATCACCCAGGCAAACATCATCAATCTCCTCAAGAAGATAAAGAGTGAGCTGGGATTAAGCTACATCTTCATAACGCACGACATTGCGCTTACAAGCGAATTAGCGGACCGCGTCGCCGTCATGTATGCGGGGGAGATAGTCGAGGTGAGTGACGCCGACGAGTTCTACTACAAGCCTAAGCATCCATACGCGGAAAAGCTGATGGCGAGCGTGCCAACCCTGAGAACGGATAAGAAGCTGGATTTCATCCCGGGAGCCCCTCCAAGCCTCATAAACCCGCCTCAAGGATGCAGGTTTAACCCCAGGTGCCCGTACGCGTTTGAGAAATGCTTAAAGGAGCCTCCACCACCGTACGAGTTCGAGGCTGGGAGCTTCGTTAGGTGCTGGCTGTACCACGAGGGGAGGAGGTGAGCGTAGTGAGTGAGGATAAGATGGTTCTAGCGGTTCAGAACCTGAAGATGTGGCACACGCTGCGCAGAGGGCTTTTCGGAGGCGTTGCGTACGTTAAGGCAGTAGACGGGGTTACGTTCGACCTAGCAACTGGGGAGGCAGTTTCGGTTGTTGGCGAGTCGGGGAGCGGCAAGACGACCCTCGGGAAGACTATACTAAGGCTCCACGAACCGACCGACGGGAAGCTGATATTTAAGGGTAGAGACGTGACGCACACCCCTGAAAAGGAGCTTATGTGGTTTAAGCGGGAGACGGGGCTTGTTCAGCAGGACCCTTACGGCGCAATGCCATCATTCATGACTATATACAGGATCTTGGAGGAACCTCTCATAATACATAGGGTTGGCACAAAAGAGGAGAGAGCAGACCTGATCTTCAGGGCGCTTGAGGAGGTGCGTTTAACACCGGTAGAGGACTTCGCCTTCAAGTATCCACACATGCTCAGCGGCGGACAGCTCCAGAGGGTGGCCATAGCGCGAGCACTCATCCTGAAGCCGAGCCTAGTCGTGGCGGACGAGCCCGTCTCAATGCTTGATGCATCAGTAAGGGTGGAGATCCTCACACTCATGAGGGAGTTGCAGGAAAAGAGGAAAATCAGCTTCATCTACATAACCCACGACCTCTCAACCACCAGGTACTTCAGCGAGTGGATCTTCATAATGTACGCTGGACACATCGTTGAACGCGCACCAACGAAGACCCTACTCCAAAACCCGCTGCACCCATACACGCGCGCACTTCTCTCAGCGATCCCCGACCCAGACCCTGAGAATAGGAAGAGGTTCAGGGAAGTTCCTCCAGGCGAGCCTCCAAGCCTGGTAAACCCGCCGCCAGGCTGCAGGTTTGCCCCGAGATGCCCATTCGCAACCAGCAAGTGTAGGAGCGAAGAGCCCTCCGAATACGAGGCTGAACCTAGCCACTACGTTAAGTGCTGGCTGTACGCTTACGCAGGCGCAAGGTGAGCAGGGAGGCCTCCGGCTTCGCTGAGGTAAATGGATAGGTACAAGCTGCTCATACCCATAGGCACCCTCTCCCTAATCATAGCCTTCGCACTCTCGATCCATGTCTCCTACCTCAAATCCCCACATGTAAGAGTCACACTCACCCTCCAGCTGCCCACCAACTCCACGGGTGAAGCCCTCCTCGGCAGCGAGGTTGCAGAAAAGCTCTACTACAACATCTCTTCGCTGGGAGATAGACACGTACAGCTAAACGTCTCCTTCTACAACAACGAAGACGCACTCATAGGGGGATTCTACATGGAGTATGCAGGCGTGAACTCCAGCGGGTGGTTAGTGCTCCCAGAGAGTCCCTATAGGGTTCGAGCGAAATCCAGCTGTACGACCTGTAAAGGCACCACCCAAATAATGCTCCTTTACTCGCAATTCAGCAGGGGTGAGACAAACACACTCTCGATAATTAGCTCGCTGCTCTCCCTTCTAGGCATGTCCATGCTGACAGGAGGCCTCTACGAGTACGTAGCAGAGAAGCGCCTAGAAGCCAGGAGACCCCCGAAGAAAACACCTCAAAATTCTTAACCTTTCAAATCTTTCTGTGCTGCGCTCTGAAAAGCTGGTTTAAATGTTTAACGTTTTCTTGGAGGCGAAACTGCGCGCTAGCGGAAGCACTTGTTCAAGAATATGGCTTGAAGCTTCCTGATGGTCTCCGTGTTCCCGGTGCTAAGCGTATTTATGGAGAGTGGCGTGAGTGAGATGCTTCCCTCCTTAACTGCACACACGTCGCTTAAACTGCTGATGCATGGGTACGAGCCGCTGAGAGTCCAGTAACCCATCCTGCACCTGCTGTTAGTGCACCTGTAAAGGTTCCTCGGGGGCTCTCTCTCGGGCACCGTGATTCTCACCTTGCCGTTCCTTCTCAGGGGTATGTTTAGGTTTAGCACGTCGCATGGGATACTCCAGTTCAAAGCATCAAGTACGCCGACAACGATGTTTGCGGCTTCTTCATACTCCTTGCAGCTTAATCCCTCGTACTCAGAGCTGCTTCCGGCAACCAGTGAAACAGCTATTCCCGGCTTGCCGTGCAATGCCCCCTCCATTGCCGCCCCAACTGTTCCGGAAGATAGTATGTCCCAGAGGCCCAGGTTGGGTCCAATGTTTATCCCACTCACCACGATATCTGCCGGAAACTCCACAACTGTAAGAGCTATTATCACCGCACTTGCAGGTGTCCCATCCACCACTAGAGACCTAAAGCCCCCAATTTCGCCCAACACGTAGCCAGCCTCAAAGGAAACGGACTTCGAGGAGCCGCTCCTCTGCGAAGAAGTCGTAGCTATGAGTACCTCATGCCCCAAATCGCTGAACGCCTTGGCGAGTGCTAATAGCCCCTTGCTGTCTGGTCCATCATCGTTAACGATCATAACACGTTTATTGTTCACGCCCATAATAAACCCCGGCAGCTATGAAAACTTGGCGGCTGGAAGAACCATGCATCTACAGTGGCTATGAAGTAGGCGATGAAGTGCTGAGGATGCTCAGAGAGAAGCTGAAAATCGAGAAAGGAGACTTCGTGGCTCTCGACCTCTCCCAGACTATGAACTACTTCAAGGTGATCGTAGCAACAATCGTCTCCCAAAATACTAGCGAAAAGAACACCTACAGGGCATTTGAGGCGTTGGAGCGAAGAATAGGCGCCGAATGCAACAGGCTCGCGCAGGTAAGCGTAGAAGAGATAGCTGAAGCAATAAGGCCCGCAGGACTCTACGCACAGAAGGCTCAGGCAATAAAGTCCTTAGCACTCCTCCTCAGAGACAACTTCGGGTGCCAGATAGAGGGATTACTCAGGGAGGGTCCCGGAAGGGCTAGAGAGGAGCTTAGAAGAATCAGGGGGGTAGGGCTAAAGACCATAGACGTCCTGCTAGCTAGCTACGGCTACCCAGTCATGCCCATCGACACCCACGTCAGGAGGGTCTCGCTCAGAATCGGCCTGGCGCTTCCAGGCAGCTATGAAAAGATGCAAAGCTACCTCCACGGTGTTTTCCGCGAAGAAAAGCGCCTCGAGGCGCATCTCCTCCTAATCAAGCTTGGGAGAACACTCTGCTCACCGAGAAGCCCCAAGTGCAATGAGTGCCCACTCCTAAGCCTCTGCTGCTACGCCAGAACCATGGGCCTGCACGAGTAACTTAAATAGCGCGCACGCGCGCCACCCGTTACCCCGCCTTTTCGCAGGGTTATGGGTTTATGGGCTTTACTCCGCCGGGTGTCGCCAGGAAGCTGAGCACCCTGATTTGCCTTGGTAGCTCTGCCTTGATTCCCAGCGCCTCCATCCCGCGCAGCATGATGCCCAAGCCCCCGTTCACGTCCGCGTGCATTGTGTGCCCATGCGGGCAGTGGACAAGCCCCCTGGGCTTCCTCTGAACCTCCACCTTGTGGTACGCGCACTCCCTCGATGTCCCGTCCTCGCTGACCGCAAACGCAGGTATGCCAGCGTTTTCCAGCGTCGTTGCGAGCCTCAGCATCAGCCTTCGCTGACCCCACATGTTCGTGTTGCCCTTCCCTGGTTTATCCTGAGATATGTTCCAGGGGTACCCTATGAACACGACACCCACGTCCCTCCTGACAGCCTCGTTTTCAAGGTGCGAAGCAGTGTTGGCGAATGTCTGGCCGCGGCGCCTCCTCCTCTTCTCGTAGAGGCGCTTCCTCTCCTCCCACAGCACCGCCCTGTCTGCCTCCTCTGCTCTAGGGTCTGACAGGGCTTTGTCGATCTCCGCTATTCTCTTCTCGAAGTAGAAGTAGTCGCTCCTCAGCGCCTTGCCCTTGTACAGCAGCGCTGTACCATCGCTCGTGACCGCAGCCACGAGCACCTCCCTACCCAGGTCCACGCCCATGAAGCCGCTCCCGCTGTGCCCCCTCTCCAGCGGCACCCTCACGCTGATGTGTGCGTACCAACGCCTCTCTATGGGATCATACGTGATTATCAGGCGACCCTGCCTCACATTAGGCTTGATAAGCCAGCGTGGCTTCCCCTTGAAGGGTATGTCCATGTTCCAGTACCCCAAGTGTAGCACCCTTTTTCCCAGGTCGACGCGGTAGTTGTCGAAGCGAACAACGATTATCGGCACCCTCTCGCCGCTGCGCTTCCTGTATCCCGGGGGTCTCGGATTCATCCATGGCGGTAGCCCTCCCTCCCTCTCCGCTTTTAATAGCTCGGCGAAGCTCTTCCACTGCTCCCCAATCAGCCGGCAAGCCTCGTGGAAGTTCGCAGATCCCAGCAACCTGTAGATCTCAGCATACTCTGTTTTTCGCATATCCCAAGCGCTCCTCCAGCTGTAGTCGATGCCCTTACCCCCAAAGAACCGCTGCCTCCTCCTGTAGTTCTCCATGTTGACCAAGCGCGCAGCGGCGTCGCCGACGCGCCAGAGGAGCCCCTCCAGCTCAGGCGTCGGTAGCAGCCTCAGCGTCTCGCACCGCCACACACGCACAGCCCAAGCCCCACTCACCCCGCTACCACGGGGGTCACCATTATGCTCAATTATAAGCCGGGCCCAGGCATTGAGCGGCTCGACGATGACGTCTCTCCCATCTATCTTCTTCTTTATTTTCGTCCTCTTGCTTTTCCCTGCGCTGCGAAGCCCTAACCCCGGAGCCCTACCCCGAGCCCTGGGGTCTTTGTCGGCATGATCGGACCTCCTGGGCATGCTCTCACCTCCCCCTTTAGGGGTGCCCGGCACAGACTCCACACCCAGCCGCATTCGCGCTGGTCCGGGCGCTTCCCCTGAGAGGGCTCATCTGCGCGTTAGTAACAATTTAGGACCCCCTCATATGGTTAACTCCCCCTCCTGCGCCTCAGCGCGGCTCTGCCCTCACGGGGGTGGTCTCGATGGCACTCACGAGCCCCCTGCCTCCGCCGCGCGCGCTAAATAAAGGCAGCTTTCAAATCTGGAAACGCGCGCCGCTGGACCTCCTGCAAAGCGAGATATGGCTTGCATTGAAAAACCTATGGCCAAGGTGGAACCCAGTCCATGCGGAAGTTACTGGCTACACTTTCCTGCTCTCATGGAACGGAAAAAGGATTCTTCGCCTTACGCCAATTCGCCACAATGCAGGAAGCAGAAGGGCGTGCAAGCCCTAAAAGAGCAGGAGGAAATAGAGGCAAAGACCGCAATCAGCAAGTGCGGAAAATACATCCGAGCCTGGTTCAACGCACAAGAAGTAATAAAGCTGGCGGAGCGCTACCCAGGAAGGCGCAAGGCAGTCAAAGAACTAGTACAAAAACGCAACGCGCAGCCCAAAGGACCTGTAACAGGGAGGCTACTCGAGCTCGCGGAAAAACCGTCCCCCCACAAAAATTTAACTCCAGCGCGCTTAAGATTTCCGTGGATAGTATGCTTTCAGGCTCCGAGATAAGGAAGCTGATACAGGAGGGGAGGCTCAGGATCGAGCCATTCAGCGATGAAATCGTGCGCGAAAACGGCGTAGACCTCAGAATAGGGGAGGAGATAGCAGTACTCCTCAACAACCCTGAACCACTAGACCCGGACAGGCTTAAGGAAACTGACCTCACCCAGTACTACAAGGTCATCAAAGCCGACAGCTTCGTCCTCCAGCCCTACATGAAGGTGCTAGTCACCACGCTTGAGTACATAAAAATGCCGGCGGATCTAGGAGCTCTCATCGGCGTTAGGAGCACCTTTGCTCGGCTAGGCGTCTCGATCCCGCCGACGCTCATAGACGCGGGCTTCGAGGGGCAATTGACAATCGAGATACATGGGGGAGCCTTCCCGATAATCCTCAGAAAGGGGCAGAGATTCGCCCACGTAGCCTTCTACAGGCTCGTCGGCGAGCCAGTGCCATACAAGGGCCGGTACCAGGGGCAGAGAGGGGTTACTCTCCCACGCGCTGGACATTAGCCCAGTGATAAGCAAGGGGGAGCGCCATGGATGAGAAAAACAATCATGCCAGTAGAGTCCCCCGGGGCGAGGGGTGGCTCCTCTGGATATGTTGAGCCTTTCAACGCCTGGACAGAGGATCCTATGGCTGCGGAGGTGGAAGTCGTGAGGGCGGACGTTGTTAGGCTGGTGGTGCCCGGGAAGTGGAAGCTAAGCCCTTTGAGCTAGCATGCGTCACAAAGGAGCTTATAAACGCGCGCCCAGGAGCCCGTCAAGGGCGAGTAGGGGCTCGGCGACTACTGACACCAGGTAACAGCACGTGTGAGCAAAACTCTTAAGCTTCCATGACTCTTTACTCCACGTGAAGGCGTTCCTCGGGGCCGACCTGTCAGCATCTCAGGCGAAGAAGTCCGCCTACGCCCTGCTCCTAGAGGATCTCTCATGCCTCTACGGCTTTTTCACGTCGGACCGGGAACTGCTAGAAATCGCTGACCAGTACCAGCCAGAGGCGGTAGGCATAGACGCCCCCCTCTCACTTCCAAGCAAGGGATACTACAGGGGCTGCGAGAAGGCACTACAGAAGCTGGGCGTAAGGTCTTTTTCCCCCATATTCAAGGGAATGATACAGCTAACAACTAGAGCAATGAGGTTAAAGGAGGAGCTGGAGAAGAGAGGCTACGAAGTGATCGAGGTGTACCCGGGAGGCACCCAGGATCTCCTCGGCCTCCCCAGAAAGAGGAAAGGCAGGGATAAACTCTACTCAAGCCTAGTAGGGCTGGGCTTGAGGATTAAGGAAACGAGAAGTGGGGACATTCTAGACGCAGTCACAGCCGCTCTCACAGTGTACGCGTACAAGCGGGGAGAGTACATCCTGGTCTCGTCCTCTGACGGCTGCAAACTGGTTCTAGCAAGCCCGGCTGTGAGGGAGCTGCTTTGCGTGCTTTAGCGAGAACAGCGCGCGCGCACCCTCATCCCGCCCGTCATCTTTTGGTCGGAGCGCCCCTCATCGCGTCCCCCTTGTTGGAGCTGAGGGATGCTCGGGGTGTCATGGGCTCGTCCACCGCCCCTGGGGGAGCGGCTTCACCCTCACAGCCTCCTCGGTCCCGCGCGCGGGAGCCCCAGTGGCTCGCGGGCCGTGATTACGGTTACCGCGCCCCTGGGGAACGGGGTTGAGGAAACCTAGGTGCCTTTTTAGGAAGCCTCTGAACTCTGTTGCCAGCCTGCCCACCTCGTACTTCGCGTCGTCACACTCCTCGCGCTCCTCCTCGAGCCGCTCTAGGTAAAGCAGTGGAAGCCTTAGCACGGCGCACCTGTCCCTGTCCCAGGTGATACCACAGCTGGGGCACCGGTATGTTCTTGGCGCGACCTCCACGCCCCAGCTGCCGCAGATGGGACACTGCTTCCCGCTAGCGCGTAGTAGCCTGAACTCCGCGCCCTCGTAGCGTGCAAGGTTGCGGAGATGCTTCCTTGCCCGCAGAAGGGTTCTTTGCAGGGGTGTGCCTCTAAGCGTATCCGAGTCGATGGGGTCAACAAGCACTACCACGTGCATATTTCGTTCGCGCGCCTCCCTTACTACCTTCCTCAGGTCTCCTACGAGCCGCCTAATGAACTCGTCGTTCTCTCTTCTCTCCCTGTGCTTTGCTAGCGCGCTGAGCTCTCTCGCCCTCTCGGGTGTCATCGCTAGCGGGATCCGTGCTAATGCTTCGCGCGCCTCCCTCGAGGGCTTGTCAGCGAAGCTCTGGAGCAAGGAAACCACGCCCTCACGGTACCCATGGTTCGGGGGACGGTAGATCCTGAAGTGAGTCAGCCTCCACTTCCCATCGTAGTCGAAGACCGCGACCACGAAGCCGTAAGAGCTGTTCTCATCGACGCAGACGAGCCTAAGCCTGCCGCCCCTGCCGAGCGCTGAGTAAGCCTCCCTGCGCGCGATTATGCGCACGAATCCTTTGCGGGTGACCTGCAGGACGAAGTCGGGCCTAGGCTCCAGCCCGTTCTCCCCGACCAGCGCCCTGCAGACTCTCTCCCGCAGCGGCACGACGACACCGTAGCTAGGGATGCGTAGCTCACCCCTGCGCAGGTCGATGACGCACGGCGCGTTCTTATCCCCCCTCGTGGTGCCGTCGGGCATGGTGAACCGTGCTGGCAATAACGCTGCTGGAGGATTGGGCATCGTCCTCTTCCCTGCTTCCTCGCGCATCTTTAAGACATTTTTCCACTCCTCTAGCCACACATCCCTGTAATACAGCGCGCCCTTGACCCTGGTTCTCCCGTCAGCGAAGTCCCTGAACAGCTGCCTGAGCCTCTCCGTGTTCTCGCCGTCGGCGTGGAGCTTGAAAACCCTGAACCCACCCCTCCAATTGCCCTTACCCTCGCTCCTGCTCATAGCGCGCGCTAGCGGGAACAGCAGGTATGAGGTTTAACTAGACAGCTGCGCGTGCGGGTACTCAAATACCCACTCATCGATATTTAGAGCCAGGTCCTCCAGGATTCCCAGGGAGACTTCGCGCGGCAGCTTGAGGAACAGTTTAACTAGGTGCTTGCAGAACCTCTTCGACTCGGCAGACTTCTTCCAGTCCTCGCAGTCGTGGAAGATCCTCCTGTTCGCCAGGTCGATCTCCACCCTGTAGCTCTTCACCGTCGCGGATAAGGCGCTGCCCTCCACGCTGTACTTTACGCTTTCGTCGCTGATCTCCTTTGCGCGCTCAAACCTCTTCTCGCCGGCCAAGAAAATCAAGGCACTTTCTACATCTCCCTTTGAGACTACTTCCCGCAGGCTCTTAACCACCTTCATGGGGACAGACTTGAAGAAATTCTCCATTTCCTGCAGCTTCTCCCTCTGCCTCCTGCTGGCAATTCCAAGCAGAGTCATCATTTGGAGGGCATTGTGAGGCGCGAAGCCCCTAAAGTGGTTGTTGAAGTATCCTAGAACCAGCTTAACATCCTCCTTGCTCAAGAATTCCTGAAGCCTACTCGCCCACCCGCTCAACTCCTCCATGGAGTAGTGGTAGTAGTACCAGGGGCTCTCCCCCCTGCCGTGCCACCTGATATAGACGAAGTCCGAAGTCTTCAGCATTAGGGGTGGGAGCAGGGGTTCGTCAACAATTGTAAGGGCTATGCCCGCTTCCCTTAGCTTCCTGAACACTTCTTCGCACAGCCACGAGTGGTCCCTGAACTCTACAGCGAACCTGGGACCCTTAGGTAGAAGCTCCAGGAAGGAGTCAAACCAAGGAACCTCACGCATAGGCACGGGGGGCATCTGAATGAGCACAGCCCCCAACTTCTTCAGCTCTTCCAGGGGTCGGATAGACTTGAAGAAGACTTCGAGTTCCCCGCCTAACAGCTTTGGGTTAAGCACCTTCTTGTGCGTCACACCCCTATACATCTTCACGGAGAACAGGAAGTCCCTGGGGGAAGCCTCAGCAAGCCCCCTGTAAAACCTCTCGCTCAGTATGGTGTAGAAGGAAGAGTTTATCTCAACGGTGTTGAAGAACCTGGTATAGAAGGAGAACATCCCCCTCTCGCTCTCGTAGAAGACGTCGAGCCAGTCATCGTAGTCCCAGCCAGACGTGCCTATGAATACCCTTGGATAAAGCAGACCCATAACGTATCCAGTAGCGCCGTCATTTTTATGTTTTAGCTTGAGCAAAAGCCTAATTAAGGTAAAACCCGCTTTGTGTAACGGGAGCAGTGGCGAGCGATGTCATTCAAACTCTCCAGGGAAAGTGAAGAAGGCTCAGTAGAGTACAAGTCCAGGCTCTCAGCCAGCGGCGACGATAGGATTGAGAGGCTAGCCTCCCAAATGAGGTACAGGCTTTTCGAGGGGGGAGGAGAAGCCCTATACCTCTTGGGCGTCGACGACGGCGGGGTACCGGTCGGCTTGAGCCCGGAGGAAGAAGAGGAGTCTCTCCAAATACTCGACATCGTGGCGGGCAGGATAGGGGCCAAAGTGAGGGTACTTGAGAGGGTCTCCACAAGCCGGGGAAACCTAGTAAGAGTCCTCGTGAGGGTGAGTAGGGAGGAGTCTCCCCCTGTTCAAACCACCATAGCAGTCATGGGGAATGTGGACGCTGGGAAAAGTACAACTATCGGCGCTCTCTGCACAGGAGAGCTTGACGACGGCAGGGGGAAATGCATGAGGAAAGTAGCCAGGTTTGAGCACGAGATAATTACGGGTAGAACTTCTTCAGTCGTAGTTAGGCTACTAGGCTTTGACATGGAGGGTCGGCCGATAAACTGGAACCTCCCCAACCCCTTAGATGAGGCGCAAATCTACCTGTCCTCAAAAAAGATAATCTACTTCATTGATGTTGGAGGGCATGAGAGGTACCTGAGGACCGCCCTGCGAGGCGTCATGTCCCGCTTACCGGACTACGTGATGCTTGTTGTAGCTGCCAACTCAGGCTTGCAGGTGATGGGGAGAGAGCACCTGGGCGTGGGGCTTGCTTTACGCATTCCGGTCTTCGTCGTAGTCACAAAGGTAGATATGGTAGACAGGAAGGTCCTCGGGGCCACGCTGATCGACACGCTTGAGACTCTTAGGAGGGTGGACAGGAAGCCTATGATCGTTGGCTCCATAAGGGACGTCTACCGGCTCGTAGAATTAATGCCCAGCGGCCGCGTGGTGCCAGTATTCCTCGTCTCTAACACGACTGGCGAGGGCTTCGAGCTCTTAACAGAGTTCCTAAACCTCCTACCCCCGAGGCTCCGCTGGAACGAGAACATGGGTAAACCACTCCTCGCTTACGTAAGTGACGTCTACGACGTGAGGGGCGTTGGACCAGTAATCGCTGTAGCGATTGAAAGAGGAGTAGTGAAAGAGGGGGAGGAGGTATACATAGGTCCATTCGCGGACTCGTCCTGGAAAAGAGTGCGGGTGAAATCCATACACATAAATCGCACAGTTGCGACCTCGGCGAAAGCAGGCGAAGAGGCAACGCTCGCTCTAGCAGGGATCGAAGCCGACCAGCTGGAGAAAGGGCTAGCCGTCTCGCACCAGCAATTGAAGCCAGTATGGGAGCTAGAGGCGCACGTGGTTATACTTAAGCATCCAACAACCATAAGGAGAGGCTACCAGACAGTGCTGCATGCACACTCCATTAGGAGCCCGGTCGTCTTTACCTACATGAGCCACGAGCCGATGAGGACAGGCGACTCCGGGACTGTGGGGCTGAGATTTATCTACCACCCGTGGTACCTTGAGCTAGACACAAGAATAATTCTCAGGGACTCGAGAACGAGAGCAATAGGTAGGGTAACAAAGTTGCTGTACTCAAGGTGAAGCGCGCGCGACCCAGGCTAGGGAAAACTTTAAATGTATGGGAAACTATTCTACAGGCAACGTGCTGAGTGGTGGGGAGAATGCCACTAAACCTTCCACCTGGGAAGAATCCTCCAGAAGACATCTACGTCGTCGTCGAGATCCCCCAGGGTAGCAACATCAAATACGAGCTAGACAAGGAGAGCGGGATGATCTTCGTTGACAGAGTCCTATTCACGAGCATGGTATTCCCATTCAACTACGGCTTCATACCCGGAACACTTGAGGAAGACGGGGACCCTGTAGACGTCGTCCTCCTCAGCTACGACTCAGTGGCGCCTGGAAGCATTGTCCGCGCAAGGCCAATAGGTCTCCTCGAGATGGAGGATGAGAACGGGCCGGACAGCAAAGTGATCGCGGTGCCCCACGAAAAAATAGACAACAGGTTTGCAGGCATAAAAGACATTGCAGACGTGAATGAAGCGGTGAAGGAGCGCATCAAACACTTCTTCGAACACTACAAAGAGTTAGAGAAGGGGAAGTGGGTAAAGGTGAAGAGCTGGAGAGGGCGGGAAGCAGCGCTCGAAGTCGTCCGAAAGGCTATCGAGAGATTTAGCAAGCCTCAAAAGTAGTTTCACCTGCAACACCTATTGCGCGCGCACACCCTCATCTCCGCCTTGTTGGTGGCGGCCTCACCGCGCCCCCAGTGTTGCTGTGGAGGCGCTCCGGGTTCATGGGGTCCGCCCCGTTGCCGGGGTTCACACCCTCCTCGGTCCCGCGCGCTGGAGCACCTGGAGTAGTTGCCGCTGTGCGGCTTTCCCCCAGGGGAACGGCTAGTACTGCAGGATGCTCGGGTGCTTCTCCAGCCACTCCCTCATGGCTTCGAGGACCCTCGCAGCCATCGCCGTGTCGTCGTCTGATTCTTCTCTTATCATGCGCGCGAAGTAGGCGTAGGCGAGGTTGTAGAGTACGCCCTTGTCCCTGTCCCAGCGCAGCCCGCACCTCGGGCACCCGTATACCCTGCTACGCCTCGTGTGCCCGACCTCCCTGCCCCAGCAGCCGCAACGCGGGCAATGCCTTCCGCTAGCGCGTAGCAGCCTGAGCATCGCTCCCTCGTACACAGCCAGGTTCCTCAAGCGTCTCCTTGCTCGCAGTAAGGTGCCCTGCAACTTTGTCCCTCTGAGCGAGTCCGGGTCTATCGGGTCCACGAGCATCAATACGTTCATGCCCCGCTTGCGTGCCTCCCTCACGAGCCTGCGCACCCTCGCAGCCAGCCTCTGGACGAATGCTTCGTTGAGTCTCCTCTCCCTTGCCCTAGTAGCTCCGGCGAGCTCCCTAGCCCTCTCAGCCGTCAGCCTCTCAAGCACCTCTTGCGGGAGGATTTCCGCCAGCCGTTGCCTAACCTCCCCGCTGGGCTTCGCGGCGTAGCTCTGCAGCAGCTTCGCAACCCCACGCCTGTAGCCGTGGTTGGGGGGCCTGAGTTTCTCGAAGAACCTAAGCGAAACCTTGGTTCCGTCCGTGCTCACGTCCCAAGCAGTGAGCGCGAAGCCGTAGGAGCTGTTCTCGTCCAGGGTTATTACTCGGAGGGGCAACGCAAGCGCTGCCTGAACCTCCCTACGCGCTACGACCCTGAGGAAGCCCCTCCTAGTAACCTGCAAGACGAAATCCGGCCTAGGCTCCAGCGCGTTCTCCTCGATCAACGCCTTGGCGAGGCTTCTCCGCAGCGGCACCCTCACGTTGTAGCTAGGGATGCGCAGCTCAAGCCTGCGTAGGTCGATGATGCAGGGGGCAGCAGTGTTCCCCCTCGCGCTCCCGTCGGGCATTACGAATCGCACCAGTAGCAGCACTGCTGGAGGACTAGGCATTGTCCTCCTCCCAGCTTCCTCGCGCATCTTTAATACGTTCCCCCACTCCTCTAGCCACTCCTCCCTGTAGCACAGCGCGCCCTTGACCCTGGTTCTCCCGTTAACAAAGTCCCTGAACAGCTGCCTAAGCCTCGGCAGGTTCTCGCTGCTGACGTGGAGCTTGAACACCCTGAACCCACCCCTCAAACCACCCTCACCCTCCTCCATATTCCCACCCTCTCGCGTTACCTCGAGCCCCGGAACCCCTCCCCTGCTGGCTCATCTCCTCAGGAGTTTCCTCCCCAGCCACCTCCCCGGGCATTTCTAGACACGCCGAGTGAGCTCCTCACAGTAGAAAAGCGTTGTTGTTGGAGTAGACCGAAAGTAAACATGGATAAGCCGGTAACTGCTCATGCAAGCACCCCCGCGCCAGCTCAGCGTGCGGAGGGAGTACCTGGAGCTCCTGAGGCACATACTCGAGGGCAGGGGGAAGAAGGGCTGGAGGGTGTACAGGAATGCCACTGTAGCGGCCTTTGATGAGGTTTTTAGCGCGCGCAACTAACAGCAACAATCCGCGTAGCGCACGCCTCACCTCAACAAGAGCGTACTTCGCGCGCTACCCCTCCACCAAGTGCTCCAGTCCCAAGATTCTTGCAAGCGCGCACGCTCAATATCTATTTAAAATCAACTTTAATTCTAAAACCTGGTGAGCAATTGAAGCACGTCGTCTTCATGTTCGAGGTTCACCAGCCCTACAGGCTTCGTAGAAACATTAGGCAGGCGCTTATCCAGGCGCTAATTAGGAACGGGAAGATAACCTCCGAGGATATGGAGAGAGCGTACTTTGATGAGGAACTTAACAGGCACGTTTTTGAGAGGGTGGCGAAGAGATGCTACATGCCCGCAAATCACGTAGTAAAGGAGCAGCTAGAGTACTTCAAGGACGCGGGCAAGAAATTCAAGGTCTCATATGGCTTGTCAGGCGTCCTCATCGAACAGGCCTTAAAATGGTACCCAGAGCTTATTGAGAGCTTCCGGGCGCTTGCATCCACGGGGCTTGTCGAATTCCTTGACCAAACATATTACCACAGCCTCGCCTTCCTAGTTTCAGAGGAGGAGTTTATCTACCAGCTGCATGAGCACAGGAAACTTATCAAGAAGGAGCTAAACTTCGAGCCAAGAGGAGTAGAGAATACAGAGTTCATTTACAACAACTACATTGGCTGCCTCTTCGACAGGCTGGGATACAGGGTAGTTCTGACTGAGGGCGCTGAGAGAGCACTTAACTGGCGAAGCCCAAACTACCTCTACAAGGCGAAAAACTGCGATATCCGCATCCTAATGCGAAACTACAGGCTCTCAGACGACATAGGCTTCCGCTTTGGAGCTAGGGAGTGGAGCGAGTACCCGCTCACAGCCGAAAAGTACTCGGCATGGCTGGCAGCGACCCCCGGCGACGTTATACTGGTAGCGATGGACTACGAAACCTTCGGAGAACATTTCTCAGCCGAGACGGGGATACTTGAGTTCCTGAAGTGGCTCCCAGGCGAGGTATTGAAGTGGGGGAACCTGGTGACATCAACACCCACGGAGGTTGCAGAACTCCTCCAGCCTAGGGACGAGTTAGATGTCCCGGAACACTTAACTATCTCATGGGCAGACCTCGAGAGAGACCTCTCTGCGTGGATAGGGAACTTCATGCAGCAGGAAGCTTTCAACAGGTTAAAGAACCTGTGGCTACAGATAAGGGCGCTACGTAACCCCGGGTATGAGAGGCTCTGGCGCCTCCTCTCGATAAGCGACCACTACTACTACATGTCAACTAAGGGTGGTGGTCCAGGAGACGTACACTCGTACTTCAGCCCCTACAAGAACCCATTCGAAGCCTACATGCTCTTTTCAGACGCGATCGGCGACCTTGAAGCTAGAACGCTAGTAGCGCTTGAAAAAGACAAAAAATCCCTATTGAGGTATGCCTGGATGAGGAACCTCCCGGGCGAAAGCAGATTCTTCTTCCACGCTGGGCTGGGGAAGCCTCTCGGGAAACAAGCCTCGGACATGTCCTCCTTTATCCAGCTGGTACGAGAGGTTCCGCTAGAAAGCATAATTCATCACCAGTCCCTTCAAGACTTCGCTAACTGGATCGAATTTGTCGTTGGCGACGCCGAACTCGCACGCAGAATCAGAGAAGTCAGAGTTATTCCGGGGGAGGAGCTGAGAAACTCTATCTTGAAAGTCCTCGAGGAGAGGAGGGCAGAGCTGTTTGGGCAGCACAAGGCATCATGGCAAGGGGATTAAGTGCCTTAGCTTAGGGGTGCAGCTGCCGGAGTGCGTCACGACGAAAAGCTTTTTACCAACACCCTCAAGAGTGAAAAACCATAACCCCCGCGAAAAGGCGGAATAACAGGTGGCGCACGCGCTGAGCAGCACAATTAGGCTCGGCAACTTTCTCGAATACCTGGCAGAGCTGTTCCCAGAGTGTAGATCGACGCTGAAAATTCTGGCTCTCTTCCTTAAAAACCCCGACAACGCCTTTACGAAGTACGGAGTCGAAAAGGAGGCGATGGTCAGCCACTCGCATCGCATACTGCAGAGGCTAGTCACGCTAGGAATACTCGAGATCATCGACGAGAACCCCACAGCGTACAAGCTTAACAAGAATAGCCGGCTACTACAGCAGATGCTAGATTTCCTGGTATAGCTTTAGAATAGTGTGCTTCAAAGACAACTTCACCCCCGCCAGGACCACGCCAAGGCTACTAATAATAGCTAAAAACACGTAGAAAACGTAGAAGTGGTCGGGAAGCATCGCCGCAAAGTTCCCGAGGAGCATGTAGAGGAAGAGGGGGACGAGGAATCTAGATTGGCTATCCCTCCTGGACAAGACTAACATGACAGCGAAGAGCGTGAAGTCCATTACTCGGTTAAGGTAGATCCCCAGGGGTAAAACTTCGAGGAATAAACTCTTCGACAGTAAGTGGCTGAGGCCGACAAGCAGAAAAACTCTGCTGAGAATCTCCGAAAGAAACGCTATGCGCTCACACAGCAAAGTCTCCGGGGAGAACTGAAGTAGCCGTAAACACGCAAACCGTATGGAAACCAAGATGAAGCCACAACCCGCTAGAACAATCTCAGGAGCCTCGAGGTAAAAGCCCATCTTAAGCAGAGAGTAAGAGTAGTAGAGGACTGCAAGGGCCAAGAAAACCTCAACCCAGGGCAATAGGCTTCTAGACGCAACGGGAAGTATCACATCGAAGTTTTCAATGGAGGAAATAGAGAGAAACCCGATAACGACCAGTAATGCCCCGCTAATGGATTCGCTGTGCCTCATAAGGAAGGCCCCCAGAGATTTAGCTGCTACAGGTCTAAGCGCTTCCCCGAGCAAGCCCAGGAAGGCGAATGGAGTCGCCACCCCCGCCCCGTAAGCAGACATGAGCAGGAGTGGCTCAAAAAAACCCGTGAGCGACGACAGGAGTACCTGTGAGAGAACCGCTGTCATCAGCGCAGCAGCGCAGGGCGCAGCTGCTAGGCTGAAAAAAAGGCCGAAAAGCACCGTGTCTATCGTGCCCGAGATCTTCCGCGTTGGCGTAGCTTGGGGAAGCATCGAGAAGAGTTCTCGTAGTGGTGTGAAGAGAGATACTCCGAGAGAAATCAGCACTATCCCGAGGGAAATCCCAACGAATTGCTGGTTTAAACCCATCAGTAAGGCTCTAACCACCCCCCCTCCAAGGACGAGCAAGAAGCCGTAGACCACGAAACTCATGATTACGCCCAAGCTGAAAAACAAGCCTGTAAGCCATTGCCTCACACCCCTCCTGGAAGATAGGGCGAGAAAAACAGGGAAGACTGGCAAATAGCAAGGAGTCATAGCAGTCTGCAGCCCCAAAAAATACATTAAAAAATACTGTGCTAAGTTGCTCAGCGTGCACGCCACCTGTTATTCCGCCTTTTCGCAGGGTTATGGGTTCACTCTGCTCGGTGTGACTATAAAGCTTTTCGTTGCGATTGTGCCTGGTAGCTCTGCCTAGCGCGCGCGCTCGGGTGGCCTCCGCGAGCCCCCACGCGACGCCGCCAAGCCCCATCCCTACGCGTTGCAGTCAATGCCGTCCACGAGGCTCCATGCGTAGCAATGCAGCCGCGCATCAAGCCACTCCCTCCACCCTCTTCCTCCCCTAGCCGCGGCTCGCCGGGCAACGCCCAGCGCCGCTACGACACCTCAGCTCGAGCCCGAGTTCACGAGGGACCTCTTGAAAAAGGCTCTACCAGCACCTAGTCCCGAGCGAGTTGAGGCACAAGCTCGGCGAGTACTACACGCCGGATTGGCTCGCGAATCTCGATGAGGTTGGCTTAAGCTTGGATAAGCTAAGGGAGTTAGGCGGCGAGGATCCTTTGAAGCTGTTGAAGCTACGTGTTCTCGACCCGGCGTGCGGTAGCGGCACGTTCCTCATCCTGTACATCAGCAGGCTGCGCAGATACGCCGAGGAGCACTACCTGACCGACCAGGTGCTCAACTACCTTCTCGAGAACGTTGTCGGCTTCGACCTAAACCCGCTCGCCGTGCTAACCGCGAGAACTAACCACCTGCGCGCGCTACCAATTATCTTAAGCCCTCTTAAGATGGCATACTGTTTCTCCACATTCTTGGAGAATTCTTCTTTATTTCAAGCCCTCTATAAATTTTCCCTATGTTGGGGATCGCATCCAGGTCGTGTTTTAAATATGTTTTATCTCTTCTCATAAATGATCCGCATTTCCCTTCTAGCGCGCTAAAGAAACTAAAAAGCATAATCCCAGGCCAAGTAGTTAAACCCGCATACGGGTTCGCCGCCTTTTATGCTCTCTGTAAATCGAAGTGAGGCAATCCCGGAAACCTGAAGAAGAGGCTAAAGCATGGAGGATAAAGGTGGAAGCTTTTCAGGAGATAGCTGGACGGAGTGGTTCACAGTCCTAAAGGTGCCTATCGCGAAAATAATCGTCGGAGACCAGGTATTCTTCTTTTCGCCTACCCGCAGGGTCACAACCCCCAGCCAGCTACTCGCCGTACTCAAAGAAGACGCCTGGAGAATCATAGACAAGGAGAAAACCTACGAAGCCAGCTTTCACGAGGAAGCTAGGCTCTTCGACTACTTCACCGGAGAAGAGGCACCTATAAGCGTCTTGCTTTTAACAGCGGGAGCCGGCTGGAAACTGCGGAGAGAAAAAGCTAGACAAATACCAATCCATTTCCAAGTAACCCTCTACGATAAAATGTGGAACAAAGAAAAAGAGATAACCACGCAAGGCGTTCTCGAGGTTTACAGCCTAAAAGCAGAGTTCCGCATAGCCCCATCCCAAGACCTTCCCGGCTACCGAGAAGAAACCATAATTGAGGGCAAAAAGTTTGTGAGGCTACACGGGCTGTTCACCACGGAGTTTGATCCCTTCACACCAAAAGACGACCCCATATCCAGTGAACTCCTGCAACAAGCAAAACTGAACGGTGAGGTTCTCCGCATCAAGCATCATAGATACAAGAAAAACTTGTCTAGCTACATGGATATAACTTTCTTCCTGAAAAAGTAACGGTAAAAGGTCTCCTAGACCCAGACTCATGAGGTCTTCAAGAGAAACCTAGGACAACATTCAAAGAGAGACTTTTATCCAAGAGGATTTTGGGATCCACGCAAGGAAGATTTTTAAACAAGTGAATTTTTATAAATAATTATCTAGAGTTGTTTGTACTTCTAGCTCTTCTTCTTTCTCATCTTCTGGATGTGATGCTTTTCCCTTCAATTTCCTCTTAGACTCTTTTGATGTGCTAAGAATCCTTAGCATGTAATCTAGTTCTTCAAGTAGAGAAGAATACAATTCACCAAGATTCTTATCCCAGTCCTTGAGTCCTAGCATTCTAAGTGAAATGCGGTCTATTTCTATCTGTTCTGGGCTTCTATTTTTTATTCTATCATAAATGGGATCAAGATCAGCTTTACTTAGCCTACTGTAAAGTTCTTTTGCAGATTTTCTTACATCCTCCTCAAGTTCCTGAAAATCTGGAACATGAATCTCTGACCATACCCCTTCCTTATCAAGCCTTATCCATGCTCCTCGAGTCTCAACATGAAATGCGAGAAGTTGTAAAAGTACTATTGAGCTATTTAAGTATAGACATAATAGCTCAGGCTCTATTTCGCCTAATACTCTTACATTTATACGGTCAGTTGTGCTCAATACTCTATCTTTAGATCTAAAAGCTAGCCAGTATATACCTGGAGAGGGAATTTGAAGCTTTCTAACCAATAGGATATCGCCTGCTAACTCTTCATAGGCTTCACGAATTCCTCTAGCAACTTTTATAACTTTTTTACCAACTAAACCAAAATCTCTTTTAATCTCTTCAGGGATGTAAGCTGGGTCAACTATTGCATATTCCTCCTCGTTAGTGATATCCATATGTTTAACACCGCTATATGTCCTAAGAGTTTTTAAAAGAGCTTTTCGAGGTATTTTAAATGTTCTTCCTCTAGCCCCCTCTCTAAAGATTATATAATCACCTTGTTCCTCTAGCACCCTGAATATACACTTACCTTTGGCTCCGTATCTCGTGGCAAAAAGCAATCTTGCTTCTCTCTCAGTACCTCTGCTTGATGATGGATATTGGCCAGGATTATAATAACGCATTCTAATAATATTTTTCTTCTCTAATTCGCCTAATGTTGGATGTTTAACTAATTCATCCAATAGCTTTAATGCTAGCTCTTGAGCCTTAATAGTACTAAATCCTACAAGGGGTTTAAGATTAAAGATATGTTTTTCTAAGAATACTTCTATATTTTTTATCTTAATTCCATCAAATAAATCACTTTGCACCTTATCACTATCGCTGTATGCAAACTCTTTTATTTTGATGGCTATATCTTTTGCATCATCAATTTTGTCTATTTCCTTCTTAAGAATAATTAAGGTCAACGGAACAAATGTTTTGTTTAATGTTTTTAATAAAACCATCAAATAATCTCTGTAAAGTGCACGTTCACTAAACGCTACTTCTACTCCGCTTCGCACAATATATAAAGGAATATACTGCCTTGTGAGTTTTTTAATGTATTCTCCTTTTCTCGGATCATATGTTTCACCTCGGAATAAATAGCGGCGCAAACTTTCAGCACCACCTCCTGAAAAGAACTCTTCGGGTGTTACACATGCAAGTTTGCCATTAACTTTAAGCACATTATCTGCTGCTGCCAAGAAGTAGGCCCAGTACCCCACCTTTCCACGAATAATTTCATTTAGTTTTTTATCTAGTTTACTTATTCTAAGTTTACTTAGCCTATCAATCTCGCCTATTTTTGCTAACCGTTCTCTCCTTGTAAAAGGAGGGTTCATTATTACATTGTCAAAAAATTCATAGGGAAGCACTTCAGGTGTCATTTTCCTTAGCCATTCTGTTAACTGTACTTGAGGTGGATCCTCACAGCTATCACATGCATTAATCATAGGCTCAATACCATCTCCCGCTCTAATATGTTCAAGCCTAGCTGGTACCTTAATGTTTTGTATTAATAGATTTATAGATGTCATATGATAGGCAAAATGCATAACATCAATACCATAAGTTCTCTCTAGTAACTTTTTATGTAATTCATCCTCACCAAGTCCGGGAGCGAGTTCCTTTCTCCTTAGATAAGTTTCTGTCAAAAGTGTGCCTGAGCCGCAGGCAGGATCTAAAACTATTTCATCCCATCTATCTATAGCTAATGTAGCAAGAATAGTGGCAGCCTTGGGCTTCGTAAAGAAAGCTCCTAAGTTTTTCCTAGCTTCTGAAGGAATGGATTCCTGGTAGAGCCTGCCCAAAAGCTCTTCTTTTACGTGCTCAGGCTTAAGAGCTTTAAGAGCCATTACGTATTTAGAAATAGCTGTTATCGAGTTCAACCCTCCACTTCTTTCTATTATGGATAATAAATCTGGACCAAATATGGGTTCATATTCTTTAGCTGCTTCAGTAAAGAGTTTCCTTAAGGTTTCCAGTAATTTAGCATCAGGTACTAAGGGATTAACATCTGGCAAAGATGGATATTTATCTGGTCTCTTCTGTGATAATATATGGTAAAAAAGTATTTGTGATATGGTAAGATATGCAGCTATATCTGCTATCCATGCTTTCATCTCCTCCTCCTTAATCTTAAAATCTTCAAGGGTTGCTCTGTAAAGATCAAATCTTCCAACTATATCCATGGCATAGTTAATATACCGCGTTATCAGATTTTGTCTTATAGACTTTGCTACCTCGATGACAGATTCTCTAGCGACCTTAACTATTGAGTCATAGCTAACTGTAGGACGCTTCGATTCAAGGTATAGCTTATAGTAACCTGCTATGAGCCTTGCAAGTTCTTCAAGAGTGAGCCTTTCTTGGTATCCAGTTATCCATGGAAGGGATATTATGGCACCTAATATTTCGAGTTGAGGAGCAACCGAGTTTAGTAGATCTGGGTGTATCTGTCTAATAGAGCTAGGAAACAGTATGGAAATACACCCTTGAGCGCCCGCGCTTTGAGCTTTTATGAAGGCGTGTGGAGTAACTTCGAGGAGTTTTCTAGCTCCATCTATTTTAACTTCTATTATAAATTTACAATCGTTAATCTTAGCAACAAGATCGGGATACTGAGGTCGAGGAGCTCCAGGGACTTGAATTGACACCTCGCCTACGCATTCAATTCCATGTTTTGATAATACATTAGCTATAGGTTGGTAAAGTGATCTTTCAGTAATTTTGTAGGACATGTTCATCCCTTATGTTCTTCCGCCAGGGGTTTCCAGTGTAGTAAGGAGCGCCCCCTTTTATTCTTAACACTTATGGTAACTGTGCAGTAAGTGTTAAGAATAAACTGCGCGCGCCGTAGCCGTCGATATAATTCTCCACGCTTGGTAAAATGTGCGCTAAAATCGCTGCCACGCGTTAAACTCCACTTGGAAAGGTTTTCTTGGCCTGTTGCAAGCCCAGGAGGCTCTGAAACTAAAGCGGGCTGCGCGCCGTCCTCGAAAGTATAAATATAAGTTTATCCCCCATAATATGGGATCTCATCTTGGTGGATCTGGAGGAATGGATGAACGAAGAGGTGAAAAGGTTAGAAGAAAATGTTTATCCATTGCTCGGCAGAGTGAAAAAAAGGAGAGAAATATCTCTACTGGATTTTGCGCCAGAGTTCAAGAAGATCCTCAGGGAAAATACGTATGGCCTATGGCTGCCTCCAGGCAGCATTAAAGCAATTTCTCAGATGCCCTTATCAAACTTAGCCAGCATGCTTGACAAAGGAATCCTGTCCCATTGATTCTCCTCGTCCCCTTAAATGCTTACGGGAGCAAAGCAGAATTTAAGGTTACTTATGGGCTTGCACGCGCTACTCGGTATTTGGCTTTTCCAGCCTAGCTAATCTCTCTCTGGAGCTTTTTAGAGAATCCCTCTTGTTGGGTTTTAATGCTTTAATGGCCTATGACTCATACCTGGTTTCTGGCTACTCAAGGGGTTTAGGTGGGCTCAGGATGTATGATAGAGTTAATTTAGAGACGATGACATATTTGAGAATCATTAAAAAGAGGATTTATTGCGGAAAAAGGGACCTGGTATAGCATCTTCCGCGAGCTTCAGTATAGTGGGGACGGTAACACAATTTCTCATCTTGGTGAAGTTCGACGAGGATGACCTGAAAAACTCGCTAAAGAGAAACAGGGACGAGGAGCTGGAGAAAAACATGCCCAACTCGATGAGGGCTTTCCAGAGTTATAACTTCGGGAATTTCCGCGAGAAAAATGAAGTAATTAGCGAGATTATAGCTGAGAGAATAGCCAAGGAGACGAGGGAATACTATAGGAGGAGCAAAATTGCAGGAGGGACGTTTGTTACAGGAGGAACTCTCATCCTAGCGGCAGGAGCTACGGCAGTGTATCAGTATTTTCAGCCCCCTCTTTCTCTCTATCCAATATTTGCTGGTAAAACTTTTGACGCGATGATAAAGAAAAGGAGGACGTGGCAAAGTGGCTCGTCTCCATTTGGCCATTCCAGTAGAAGGGGCTTCCATTCTACCTGTGGCTCCACCGAATAAAGCCCGCCAAAATCAAAAAGCATTGAATGCCTAGACACTAGCGCACGTTGCTCAGGTCGCCATCGAAATTCTAGCCCGGCAAGCCCGGCATTAACAGGTAGATCCATCCAGCAGCATCTAGTAGCGCGCTTTATGCGTAAAGAAGCTTCCCGCGCCTGCCTCTCAAGCTTTCTCCCCTTTTCGGCACATGCATCAAGCGACATGTATTTATCTAGTTTCTGCGTGCCCGATACGAGGCATACTGCGGATGCGGGAGGAGTACAACAGGAGGCTGCTGGAGGGGGGCTGTAGCACGATCGAGAGGCTCCTCGTCGAGCGGGGCATACTGTAGCTCGCGCTGCAAAGCCGCTCTGCCCAGGAAGTCTAAAGCTGGCTAAACAAATGCAAGCGATATACGGGGAAATATATAAATATTTTTAAGATATTATCATTTTTCTGGGATATTTTTTGAAGTCTTTTTTGCACGCGCGCGCGATGCGCGTACGACTGCCAGGCATGAAACAAAGAGACCAGCAGCTAGCAGGGGATAGCTGAACCCTTCCCCCGCTGCAACCTCCAGAACAATTATTCTAGCCATCTTTAACTCTCCCGAAATTATTGTCACAGGTATGTTGTAGAAACCCTCCGTCGCGTTTGGGGAGATGTATATGGAGATTTCAAAGCTGACAGCGGTGTTTGGTGGAAGGGAGGCGTGCGCTGGGTTTACACTCACGCGTATGTCACTGCTGGGAGAATCGACCTGCAGGAAGACGTCGTTAACGCTCAGAGTCCCATTGTTTGCAAGTAGCAGTTTAAATGTTGCCACGGATCCAGGCCTCCCTACAACCTTGAAGTTTGTGTTCAAAACATCGATCCTTCGCGTCCCGGTTACTTGTATCGTTATCTCCCGGGAAGTAATGCTGGTAGAACCGTTTGCATACAGCGTTACAAGGTACATGCCCGGCGGCAGGAGTCTGTCTATGTCAGCTATAAGTGTTAGTGCCTTCTTTTCCCCGGGCGATACGTAGACAGAGGCAAGCGCCTCTCCTGATGCGGAGAAGTATACACGTATGAGTGCAGAGCTTGGGACCGCTTTAAGCAATGCCACAGTAGGCATGTTTCCGTCATTTTCGAGAATGAACCTGAGTGAAAGCGTAGACCCGGAGGTGGCATTGAGGCAAGTTGTCCCAGTGCTGATTTTCAACAAGTCGTAAGAGCTCTCAACATCCACCTGCACACTCTCTACCTGCTGCGCGAAGCTCGTCCGCGCGATTACCTTGAAAGCATAAGAGGAGAGCGGCACGTTTGGCGGTACGTATATGATAAGCTGAAGCCTTTTCGGCGTACCCGGCCTAGCTAGGACCGTTTGCACGCTTAAACCACTCTCATCAACTATTGTGGCAACAAAATTGGGCGGAGCTATAAGGTATAGGGAGACCAGTACGTCGAAGTCTACGGGACTCGTTAAGTTTACCGGGATAGAGATCTGTGCACCGGGAAAACTCTTAAGGGCAGCTGTGGGGATCGTTAAGAACCTCCAAGCTCTCTGGGCGACTCTAAAGGTAAAGTCTGTCCTAGAGGATAAATTGGCCCAATAGAGGAAAAGAGACACTACACCGAGCTCTGAAGCGTTTAAGGGTACGCTGACGACGAATGCTAAGGTCTTGTTCTCCCCAGGGTTCAAGTACACATTATTCACGGAGAGACCTCTAGGATCAACAAGAGAGATCTTCCAGTTCGGCGGCGCGCTGTACGAGAAATTGACGAGAAGGGGCTCTAGACACGAGTTGTAAATTCTCAGGTTCAACCTCACGTTCTCCCCCTGAGAAGTCGAGATCGAGGTGGCGTCGGGAACCATGCTCACGCCCTTTCTAAGGACAACCGTGCCTAAGCTTCCCCCCCTCCCAGGGAATACTTCAAAGGTGTAGTACAGAGGAGCATAGCCCCTCTTGTAAATTACCAACGTGTAGCTACCAGGCGGAACAAGTAACGAAAAGCTACCATCATTCTTCGAGGCAACTGAAGTCACTATGTATATTCCTCTGTACACCGTGATCTGCGCAGCACTAACGGGGTAACTGTTCTCGTCCACCACTTGCCCATAGAAGAACACGCCACCTTGAGCGTGCACAAGCTCCATGCTTATGAGCAACAACGCGGTAAGCATGATAGCCATGATTTTCCCATGCTCTTTCCTGGACATTTAAATCGCACACTATATCTATCCAGGCCTAGTAATTATTCGTTGCGGCGCGCCAGCGAACAGGAGGAGGATGTTTTTCCTAAATTCGAGTAGCCTGCGTGCGCTAGCAGTGCTTTTGGCCGCAGTTTCTTTTCATGACTGCCGCGCTTAAACATCCTTAAGCGCGGAGGAGGATAGCTGCCGGCTAGGTTCAGGGCGAAAAAGCTTTATAGTGACGCCAGGCGGAGTAAAACCGGTAAAGGGGCTCAGTGGCCACTTGATCCGCGACGAAGGGCGGGGTGACGGGGTGGCGCGCAAGCGCTATGGCTAGGGCCGCCAGGAAAACGATTTATAACTGTTCCATGAATCTAGGAGCGTGATATGGATAACGAGAGGGTCTGAACATGAAAGCAGCAACCCGGTAATTGTTAAAGACAGGGTGCCCGTGCTATGCTGCTCTACGTAGGAACTTCAGGCTGGGTGTACGACTGGAACCCCAACGGCTTAAAGTGGTACACGAAGGAGAGCGGGTTTAACGCAGTTGAGCTCAACATGAGTTTCTACAGCTTCCCAAAGAAGCCGACGGTTGAGAAGTGGAGCGAAGAGTCAGGCGAGTTAAGGTGGTCAATAAAAGTTCACCGGAGCATTACGCACATACGCAGGCTAAACGAGAAATCAATCCCCACCTGGCAGAAGTTTGTCTCGATCTTTGAACCACTAGAGAGCAGGATCGACTTCTACTTGCTACAACTACCCCCAAGCCTCCAGTTTAACGACGAGGCTAAAAGGAGGCTCTCAAAATACGCCTCCCTCTCCGATAAAATTGCTGTGGAGCCACGGCATGAATCCTGGTTTAACGAGGAGGTCTACACGTTTTTCGAAGAAAAAGGGATAGTCTTCGTGTCCCCGGACTCCCCAATCTTCGAAGGCTTACCCCCGCGTGGAGTAATAAAAGTTAAGGGGGTTGTCTACGTAAGGATGCACGGTAGGCTGGCTTGGTACAATTACGGCTACCTAGACGAGGAGCTGGAGGAAGTAGCCGAGAAAATCCTGGAAGTTAACCCTGAAAAGGCGTATATCTTCTTCAACAACAATCACGACATGCTTGGAGACGGCAGGAGGCTGATAGAAATATTTGCCGACAGAGGTGTGAAAATTCGGGGCTGAGTAATCACTGAGAAACTGCGCGCGCGAGGGTGCGCACGCATGAACCCCTAATGTCCCTCGACGACTTAATAACTGCAGAAAGCGCATTTAAGCTGTTCACTGGGCATTTCTCATGCCGCGCGCTATTCCGAGGACAACTTTTAAGTCGCCGATCTCCCATTCCCTAATGAGTTCGCCTCGGACTTGTTCTGGGGAGTCAACGATCACGATGCTTTGACTCCTAGACTCGCTCTTAAGGTACTCACTGTACTCCTCCACGCATTTCTTAACCTCTCCTGGAACCCACACGTACGTCGTTATGTTTGCATCAACGGGAAGTGAAAGCTCCTTCCTCATGAACTGGATCCTCCTGAGCAGGTCCCTAGCTAGCCCTTCGGCGAGCTCACGCTCACCAGCTCTTAAGTCTAAAACGATGTAGCCGGCGTCGAGTTTCTCGCCCAGGAACCCCTCCCTCCAGTCTTCCCTCACATTCACCATCTCCCTTCGAATGGTTACCTTCTCCCCGTTAATCTCCAGCTCGACGAAGCCTTGGTTGAGAAGCTTTTCCACGGTGCCAGGCTCGCTCAAGGAGCTAAGCCTCTCAACGACCTCTTTAGCTTTTTCTTTAAATACAGGTCCCAGCTCCCTGTATACCGGCTCTAAAACAAATCTCCTGAAATTATCCACCTCTTCGAGTGGATGCACGTAAACATTTTTCACGTTGACTTGCGACTCTACAACGTGCCTAAAGGTCTTAACAGCCGCTTCCACGAGGTTGTTAGAGGTGAAAACGTGCAGGGCAGGCAAGGGCTGCCTGATCTTTATCCCCCTCCTCATTCTTAGAGACAGGGCTTTCTCGACGATTCCACGCACATTCTCCATCTCCGCCTCCAACTCCTCATCTATGAATTTCTCCAGCCCGCTTGGCCACCTGTACATGTGGATAGATATGGGTCTTCCTTGGGCGTAGAAGGAGTTCTGGTAAATTTTCTCGGCTGTAAACGGCAGGATAGGTGAAGCTAGAATGAGTAGGTTAAAGAGGACCGTGTAGAGGGTCGCGTAGGCTGAGTACTTGTCGCTGATGTTTTCCTCTATCCACACCCTCGGCCTTACAAGCCTAATATACCAGTGGCTTAAATCCTCCACTACAAACTCTCTCAGATCCCTTGCAGCTTTATGGAGGTTGAGCTCCTCAAAATTCCTCGTGAAGGATACGTAAAGCTTGCCAAGCCTAGAAAGTATCCATCGGTCCTCAGGCTTCAGGCTATCCAGGTACTTTTCAAGCCCATCGACCTCCTCGTCGTACTTGTCAAGGCTCATGTATAGTGTTGCAAAGTAGTAGGTGTTCCAGAGGATGTTAAGATCAGAGAAGGTTTCTTGTAATCCCGCCCACGAGAACCTTAAATCTTCCCATATCGTGTTCCTCAGTACAAACCAGCGAAAGATGTCTCTCGACCCGTACTCATACTCGAGCAATTGCCTCGGCTCGATAAAGTTTCCAAGAGATTTATGCATCTCTCTTCCTTGCTCGTCGAGTGCGAAGCCGTGCATCAGTACTCTCTCGTACGGGCACTCGCCGAGAACGATCAGTCCGCTCCGCAGCAGGGAAAAGAACCAGCCAGCAATCTGGTCGTGGCCCTCTATGATCAAATCAACCGGCATTAGGGACTTAAATAATTCCTCGTTTCTCGGGTAACCCAGCGAGGCATAAAAAGCAACTCCACTATCAAGCCAAACATCCAGGACGTCGGGAACCCTCTGCATCTCCCCGCCACACTTTGGACACCTAAGTGTTATTACGTCGACCCACGGTTTATGCAGGTCCCTGAGCTCTATCTTCCTGCCAGCAAGCTCCTCAAGCTCCCTCCTGGATCCAACCACCACTCTGTACCCACAACTCCCGCAAACCCAAATCGGGATAGGCGTGCCCCAATACCTCTGCCTAGAGATTATCCAGTCCCGAAGTCCCTCCAGCCAATTCTTGAACCTGGAGTACCCAGCCCACTTCGGAACCCAATCCACCTTATAAGCCTCGCTGAGAAACTTCTCCTTCAGGTGAGTAACCCTGATATACCACTGTCTAGTGGCGCGGAGGACTAGGGGGGTCTTACATCTCCAGCATACAGGATACCTGTGCCGAATCTTTCCAAAGTGCAATAGGTAGCCCTTCCTCCTCAGATCTTCAACAATGACGCTATTCGCGTCCCTATGATAGAGACCGGCGTACTTGCCGGCATCTCTCACCATAACCCCTTTATCATCGAGTATCGAGAACACTGGAAAACCATGCTCTACACCAACCTTATAGTCCTCCTCTCCGTGCCCTGTTGCCACGTGAACCTGCCCCGTCCCCTCAAACGAAGAAACGTACTCCCTAGAGAGAACAACTCTGTGGAACTCCTTTAAAGACTTTTGAATGGTCACCTCCTCCTCCAGCGGATGAGCGTACCTCAGTCCCTCCAGCTCCTTTCCTCTAACACTTCCCAGCACTCTGTAATCATTCACGCCGGCTTCTCTCATCACCTCCTCGACCCTGCCAGATACGATTAGGAATTGCTCCCCTCCAGCCTCCACCCAGACATACTCAAAGTCAGGGTTAACCATGACCGCCACGTTTGCGGGCAGAGTCCAGGGAGTGGTTGTCCATATAAGTAGGTACTTTCTCTCGCCCCCCGCCAGTGGAAACTTGACGTAGATGGACGGGTCCTCAATCTCCTTATACTCCGTAACCTCGTAGTCCGCTAGGGTAGTTTCACATCTAGGACACCAGTAAACAACCTTTAAACCATAATCTAAGAGGCCTTTCTCATCAGCCTTCTTCACTAGCCACCAGGCACTCTCGATGTACTCATCCGACATAGTTAGGTAGGGCTTGTCCCAGTCCATGGATACTCCAAAGTTTTTGAAGTGGTAGTTCATCTCCTCTATGTTCTTCCTGACAAAACTCTTACATTCCTCTATGAATTTCTCAACCCCGTACTCCTCGATGTCCTTTTTAGTCTTAAATCCAAGCTTCTTCTCGATCTGCACCTCTATTGGTAACCCGTGGCAATCATAGCCAGGCTGATCTCTCACCCCGTAGCCTCTAGCCCTATAAAACCTGATAACAGCATCTTTCAGCACCTTGTTCCACAGCGTACCAACATGAGGCACATCGCTTGATGGGTAGGGCGGCCCGTCAAGGAAGTAGAACTTTTTGGAGCAAGTCGAAGTCTTTTCTCTTAAGCTTTGGTAGACCCCCTCCTTGTCCCAAAACCTAAGCACTTCTTCCTCATACTTTTTAGGATTAAACTTCTGTTCCAGGCACCTTACCATTTACAACACCCCCTGAAGCTGAAAAACATACTCAAAATACTTTGCACAAAATTTATGCTAGGAAGTAATAAGGCGCCGTCCCAGCTGCTTAAATAATTTGGCGAAGCATCGCACCTCCAAACTCTCTTTTTTAGACCCTTTTATAAATTTTTTCTTGTAGGGAAAGCACTGCTCACCTACTGGGAGATGTATATACAAAAATTTTATATTAAGCTGGAAACAGTTACTAGCGGCGAAGCCGATGGCAAAACTAAAAGTCACCATAGACAGGGACCAGTGCATCAGCGACATGGCGTGCGTTTCTCTGTGCCCAGAAGTCTTCGAGATGAACGAAAACGATGGGAAAAGCTCAATTGTAGCTAAATACCGCGTCGGGGGAAGCCTGGGCGAAGGAGAAGTCCCCGCAGAGCTTGAGGACTGCGTTAAAAGCGCAGCAGAGGCCTGCCCAGTATCAATAATCCGCGTAGAGAAGGTTGAATAGCCGTCCCAATGTAAATAGAAAAGGTTGAATGGTCTTTGTATTTTTCCCCTCTTTCTCTAATAGCTTATCTTTAGCATTCTCAGCGTGCGCTACCCGTTGCTCCGCCTTTTCGCAGGATCGCGCGCCCGCCCGTAGGCCGGCTCCCATGGGGAGCGGGGTGCCCAGGCCGAGGACGACCCCCAGCGCGCGCCATGCACGTGAAGGCAGCTAAGCCCGCATTCTCAATTTTCGGCTCAGCTCCAAGTTTCCATAGTATACTGTTAGAAAGATTAAGAGGCTCAGCAATAGCGCTACCAGCAGGGACATGAAATTCGGCAAAGTTGCTTGGTTGCCGCTGGGCATTGACTTCTGAGGACTCCAGTCATTAACCCCCTTAAAACCAAGCTTCCTGAAAAATGGCGCTAGATTTTCGCCTGAAGCTCTGCACAATGCATCTACTATGTCGTTCGTGGAGGAAACTGGATGCCTCTCAAGCTCTGCAAAAACCTTGCTGATGAATGCTAAACCACCACGACTATCCGATATGTTTGCAATGATGAAGAAGCTTGCTAGGTAAGCTTCCGCCTGCTTTGCCTCATCCGAGGGCCAGTTCTGGATGAACCCGAAATTTCCGCCGGTATACTCGTAAAGCTTTACTGATGCATTGCAGAGGTCACGCTTGTACTCTGTAACGTTTAGCCCAAGCTCTTCTGCGACTTTTATTGACACGTATTGAGCCATTCCCTCATGGAACCAGCGAGTTTCCTCATTTGCCTCCACTCCAGCTAGCCCGAGATAGACGTGCACCAATTCGTGAATAATTGTTGTCTCCAAGTACCCAGGAGCATACCTTATTAGGGCTAAGTTTAGGTTTACTGGTCCCTTGCCACCAGCATTTATATCTTCTCCGAGCACGAATCCCAGCGCGCTTATTCCACCCATTCTTTTTTCGGGCAAATAGAAAATAAACGTGGTATTTTTTGGAATGAGTCCAGTTAGGGAGTTCAGGCGCTGAACACTCTGAGAAGCGATCTTCAGCGTGGAAGCTGCTATCCCCTGGTAGAACAAGGGGTATCTCACGGTTATGGTGCCCGCACCAAGATTCTCCTGGAGGGTTGCCTCCTTAATGCTTTCCCGAAGGTCAAACTCTACAACAACCCTGCTACCGACATCTTGAATAGTCCTGCTCGAGAGAACATAAACCCTGTAACCGTCCTTCCTGGCATATGAAACAGGGCTTTCATACGTGATTCTCTTAGCCATGGGTAAATGTACGTAAACATATACTTCATCTAGGCTCGTCCAGAGGAGAGGCGACATGAACCAGCCGCGTGAATCCGCCATTAGAACCGCGTATGGGAAAGGGTAGCAGAGCGCGAGCGAGCTGGGCGAATCTTCCTCAATGAAAATGGTCGAATTGTAGTAGAAATATGCTGAGGAGCTCTCATTCATAATCCTATACCTGACCGAGGAGGCCCCCTCACACAGATACACAGCCTGGAAGCGTGGGAGAGTTATCTGAAAGGAAGATTTTCCCGTCGACTGTATAACAAGACGCACAGAAGCATTGCCATTGCTGGAAACGTCAACATATGCCGTAAGGCTTACAGACTTCTGAGCCGGCTGAGCCTGCGATGCGAATGCAAGCAAAACTAAAATGGCAAGAACGCTTAGCACCGCCCATATCCTCGACTCCATCATCACCTAAGTCCTTAAAATAGGATCTAACATAAATATATATCACGTGGCGCCTTACGCGCGCCGGGTAGAGACAGGTGCGGGCATAATAGAGCTAGAGAGACCAAGGGCATACATAGATATGATGGGAAAGTCAGAAGTAGTCCCCAGTCATAATATCCGGCATCGTAGACAAGGTCCTCAAAGGAGTGACAACCCTAGAATTCCTAGAGCTCGAAGTAGACCCACGAACTGAGAAACTTGAGGAAAGAGCACTTCTCCTTTACTAGTCCTCTCCTCATAAAGATAGTGTCAAAACTCGGCACCAGGCAACTAGTCATAGCATTCTTCTCAAGGTATGTGGCTCAATCATGAAAAAGCATAGGTGGCTAAGGAAGCATGCGTATTTTATTTTTATTTAAATTGAAATAATTCGCTTATCCTACAATCGAAAAGTCTTAAATAAGAGACATCGCTAGTACTCATTAGATGAGTAATGCCTAAGACTCAACCTTCCCCTCAAAAACTACTACCTGTTATAAGCTTCGCTAAACCTTCAGACGTGGACAAGTACCTCAAACTCTACAATATCGACCTTGACTCTGGTAAATATCGATGCGCTATATGTGGAGACGTTGTTACACGTAAAAATATTTATGCTCTCATTGTAAATGGTTCCTCATAAAACTAATATGCAACAAGCGCGCGCTTCATGAAGAGGCACACAGGCTTCCTCTTAAACTCTCCCGTTCCCCAGCGGAGCGGGGAACCGTAAATGCGGCCCGCAAGCCGCCGGGGCTCCAGCGCGCGGGACCGAGGAGGGTGTGAGCCGCCGAAAGGCGACGGACCCCATGACACCCCGAGCACCCCAGAGCAGCACCCGAGAGCGCGGTGAGGGGCACCCCGACCAAAAATGACGGGCGCTATGAGGAAGCGCGTGCGCATCGCTAGTGGAAAACATTATAATACGTTGGCGATGCGCAGGATAGCGCGCGTTTAATGTAAAAGCTTATTAAAGGTGCACTTGCGTTGCAGGGCAATGGTGCTCTTCGTGCAGTGCAGCGGCGAAGAGTTACTTTCCTGCAAGGATGCACTGGTGGTATCTGACCTTCACTGCCGCAGGGGGTCCAGGTGTGTGCACCTGGACTCTTTAATCACATATGCGAGACGAAAAGGGGTCGACTGCGTGGTCATCGCCGGCGACCTATTCGACGATTTCCATCAAAGGGCTAGCCCAAGCCTTTTTCTAAGCGAGCTAAATAAGATATGCGACGTTGCCAGGCTGCCTAGGAAAACAATGATCGTTCTGAGCGGTAGCTCCCACGATCCAAAGCTGGGGAGTTTCCTTGCCTATCTCAGGGGTGGGAAGACGCTACTGGTAACGAGGCAAATACTAGTCGTAAAAACTCCTCCGGCAAAACTAGTTGTTCTTCATGGGGATTTAATCGTTAAGAGTGGAGCCCTTGCCTTCATAATCAACTATTTTGCCAAACTCTGTGGCAGAGAACTCCTCTTGGAGGAAAATTTTAAGCGAAAAATCCAGCTTAACGAGGGGTTGCTAGTGGTGGGGCATACGCATGTTGTGGGTGCAGATTTCGAAAAAGGAGTAGTTAACTTGGGTTCATGGAAAAGGCACTGGTTTAGGAACATACCATACTGGCGAAGAACAAAGCCAGGGGTGCTCCTCGTAGACGAAAAAGGTTTAAAATTCCAAGTCATAAATTACGTATGAGTTTTAGACACCCACTCTCAAAAAGAGTTTACCATTTAAAGGCAACACCTGAGCAAGTTTCTCGAAAAGTTCTAGTGGCTGGGGACCCTGCACGCGTAGAGGTTGCTTCATCACTCCTAGAACAGCCAACAATAGTCAGCAAACATAGGGGCTTCCTAGTCGTCACGGGAACATACAAGGGAGAGAAAGTCACTCTCGCCTGCCACGGGATAGGGGCGCCCTCAGCAGCCATCGTCTTCGAGGAGCTGGGAATGCTTGGGGCCAGACTCGTCTTGCGCGCGGGTACATGCGGGGGTCTCTCCGCCGAGGCAGAATCCGGGAAAATAGCAGTAATAGAGGCGTCAGCATACGAGAACAGCGGTACTCTACGCCAGTACTTCGGGGATGTCTCAATGCCCGCCTATGCAACACCCGAGGTAATTATCAAAACTGTTGAAGTCTTGGAGGAGATGGGATTAAAGTACCACCGGGGAATAGCTCTTTCACACGATGCTTTTCACAAGGTCGAGGAGCACGCGGGGAAGTGGAGCAAGCTGGGAATCGATTTCCTAGAGATGGAGTCTGCAGCTCTCTACACGATCGGCAGGTATCGCGGGTTCAAAGTTGGCGCAATGGCGCTCATAGTGGACAATGTTCTCAGCGGTAGTGAACTGGTCGATGGTAAAGAAGAGTTAGAGCTAAAAATGATGAAAGCAGGCTTGGAGGTTCTGAGAAGGCTACAGCTATGAAGACAAGAGGCTCGAGAGCCGAGCACTCCTGGGATACTCACCGCTTAAAAGCTCTACAACAGTTTCAGTCCCACCTCTCAAGTGGACGGGTTGACCCGGACATAGTCGATTTTCTCAAAAACATAAATTCGACGAGCAACTGCTATACAACATCTAGCTGTAGCGGCAGAATACAGTTATCAGCAGGGCAACACCCGGGGGCCAAAGGAGAGTTACTCGTGTTAGCAAAGTGGCATAGGCCCATAACCATCGAAGAACTAAGCTTCGTGCTTGCTAATTGTGACTACCCCTCCTTATGGTTCTCTGTCCATCCACCCATTTTTCACATTGTAGCAAGGAACCTGAGAGTCGCCCACTGGTTACTGATTACAGCCAGGAACACGGGTTTCAAGCATAGCGGCATTCAGGGCGTAGGAAGGAGAATAATCGTGGAGATAATGTCGATGGAGAGGCTAGAAGTCCCGCTCAGATACGATGGAGACATGGTCATCAAGCCCGAACAACTCCCAGCACTAGTAAACATTGCAAATTACATGCTTAAAAAAGGCAAGGATAGACTTAGGCTTCTCGAAAAAGAACTACTTAAAGTTTGCATGTCATCCTAGACACTTAACGAAAAATTCCATTGGCAACACATGTAAATAGGTACGGCCCTAGCCCTGTAGACAGCTAATCAGCATGCGCAAACTGAAGTGTGGATGCGCACGAACTAGAGTTTGTGGCAAGGAACAAATTTGCACGTAACGGAATAGTTCTCAGCCTCCTTCTCTAGCGATAAAATGTCCCCGGACTCCCCCCTCACGAAAAGTACTTCAAGGCAACAGTCATCGCTTGTATGGTAATGGCTTCTGCCAATAATAAGCAACCTGTACCTCTCGAAAACGCCGCTCATAGCCTCTCGCTGCCCTTGAGTATAGCTTATAATCATCACCCCCTCGCATTTGTGAGGCTTGGCGTAGTGGAACTTCTCCAAAAGAAAGAGTTTAGTTGCCGTGTTCACTATATGGGAGCGATCAGTGTGTAAAGCGTTACAAATACATGTTAATTCCTCATAGACTTCCTTATCTACCGATACCCCAAACCTCTTTTTCCTTGTCATCCCCGCCCCCCTCTTAGTAGTAGGACGGAATATATCCCAATGAGTATGAAGCCGAATACCGCTGAAGGAGCTAGATTCACTAAAATAGACAAGGCAAGTGCAAGAAGTCCGGCAAGCATGGAGATAACAACACTGTAGAGCATAAACGTCCTGGCATCCCTAGCAATAGTTGAAGCGATAACGGCAGGCATGAGAAAAACCACGTGTTCAAGGACAAACCCGACCACCTTTAGCAGAGTTACAGATGCAACCGTCAAGGTTAAGACAACTAAGTAGTCATGGAACTTTACGTTTAACCCCAGTACTTGCGCCAAGTCCCTGTCCTGCCCTATGACTATCTCCTTCATGTACATGGGTATAACCAACGCGAGGATAAATAAGCTTACCCCCAGAGTGAGAAATGCATCGCCCCAGGAGACCAGCAATGGGTCTCCCAGTATGTAGGACCAGAGGCCAGCCTGTGCGGGGAAATTTGTCAAAATGTAGTACATTGAGGTGACACTCGCCGAAACTGAGAAACCTACGAAGACAGAGGTTGCACTATCCTCGCTAACACCCCTGTGTATGAGGATGACAAGCAGCAAAGACACAACAATGCTTACAGGTATAGCCCAGAGAAACGGATGCGTGCCAGTCACGAACCCCAACAAGTAGCCGACTGAAACAGCAAGGAGGGATGAATGGGGGAGGGTGGAGGCAAAGAAGTTTAACTTCCTTGCATAAATTATTGGACTCAAAACACTAAACGATATCGAGCTTCCAAGAATAACAATCAACCACCTAGGATCAATATACACCCGAACCACCCTCAGCTAATAACATGTAGGCATTTCTCAATCATAAGTACGCTTGTCCCGTAAGCCTTCCTCAGGAGCTCCAGTGTAAATGCTTCGCTGGGAGAACCATAACCCTTAACACCCCTGTTAAAAACAATAATCAACTTACTAGCATTAATCGTTAACACCGGATCATGAGTAGTTACCAAGACAAGCTTTCCCCTAGAGATCCCCCTCAAAAACTCCAATATGTACTCCCTCCCTTTAGGATCAATACCCGAAAACGGCTCATCCAACAGCAGTATGCTTGACCCCGCCGCTAATGCCCTCGCTATAAGCACCCTCTGCAGCTGCCCTCCACTCAGCTCACTAAGCTTCTTACCGTAAAAATCTTCAGCGCCAACAATCCTAGCAAGCTCCGCTACCATCTCCTTGCACTTCCTCCCAGAGCATTGCCTCTTGCTCCTCAAAACAAACTCAATGATTTCACCACCAGTAACTGGGAGATCCCTTCGAACAGAGGTTAACTGTGGTACAAGGATTGCGTGCCTTCCAGCTTTAATCGGGTTCCCCGTTACATCCTCTCCGTTGAGTAGGACCCTTCCCGACTGTGGTCTCAAAAGACCTAGCATGACTTTGAAAAGAGTCGTTTTCCCAGAGCCATTTGGTCCAAGAATTGTTACTAGTCCTGGTCCGTAAATTTCTATGCTCTCGTCCAGTAGGATGCTCTCCCCATTCTCGTACCGAAACGATACATTGTCAAGTATCACAGAGGGATTGTGCACATTCATGCTGCATCATACAATGATTTTGTGCACGCGAAAATTTAAACCTTTCTAATAGGGAAGGTGAGAATGAAAACGCATTAAACTTATATACCAGATATTCTTATGTGTGCACATATGAGCGTAGATATTGTTCAAATTATGCACAAACGAACGAGTCTCCTGCTTGTCATAGCGTCCCTCACTATTCTCATTGTTGCCTTAGCCTATGTTTCCACTCGTAGCCCTGCCCCAACGGGCCGTAAAGGCTTGAGAATCGCAGTAACATTTTATGCGTTAAAGCCGGACGTTGATCTCTTGCTGTGCACAGGCGATGAAGTTTTCTCAGTTACACCCTCTGGCATTGATCCCCATGAGTACCAGCTCACTCCTGCAGATGTAGCTAAACTCAGGGATGCCGACTTGATCATTTCAACCGCGCATGCACCTTTTGAGCTGAATATAGCAGAACTGGTGAAAAGTGGGGAGCTCAGGGCAAAGTTACTGGAAATACCGAGTATTGAGGGTTTAAGGATTCTTAAAAACCCGGAAACTGGAAATCCCAACTACCACTGGCCAATCTACGATCCCCAGAACTACATGACATACGTAGGGGCTCTTGCCCAGCTACTGAGCACACTTAGACCAGAGTGCAGGGATGCCTACCTCTCCAAAGCCGCCACGCAAATCAGCAATTTATCTTCAATTGTTAAGAATGCACCAAGACTGAATGCCACTGCCATAGGCGCTACACCCGAAGTTCAGTATGCTGTCAACTGGCTGGGGATCAACGTGTCTTTCCTACTAATAAAAGAGCACGATCTCCCTGCAACACCGAAGGACATAGCTCAGGCCAGCGTCCTGTTAAGCAGAAGGGAAGTTTCGCTGATAGTCGCACCCGAGGACATCCTCGACACCAGCATAGGTGTAAAGCTCAAGGAGCTATCATCAACGTACAACGTCCCATTGCTTGTTGTGCCCAGTCCAACGAATCCGAAAAGCACCTATGACAAGATAGTGATGGTTGCTGAAAGTGTGCGCGCTCTGCATAGATAGAAATGGCCTGCGCTTACAGGTGATCGAACCTTGCTGCTGAGCTGCGCATGCGCACAGCATGTGCCATTTAATCATCACCGCTAGGATTGATTATTGCAGGGTAAATAGCCTCTATGGCGCGCTACCCGTTACCCCGCCTTGTCGCGGTTATGGTTTTAGAGGTTTTACTCTTGATGGGGTTACCAGGAACCAGGAAGCTGAGTACCCTGATTTGCCTCGCAGCGCCTCGATTCCCAGTGCCCTTAGCGCGCGCTTTCGCTAGTAAATCTTTACCCCGGTATCAATTTGGTGTCTTAGGACTTCTCAGTTATCAAGATTTTAGGGTGCTCTTCTGATTTTAAGAGTGAAGAGATAAATAGGCGTAAGTAGTAGATTGTTTGTGCCTTTTACACTTTTCCATTTGGGCCCCTCTCTTGCTCTTGGCCTGCCTTTACGGAGGAAGCTACACTTACCAACGTTTCTCGTTGCAAGTGTTGCAGTCGATGTTGAGCCTTTCCTGGTTTTCCTGTTTGGGCTGGATTATCCTCTTCATGGCTATCTGCATACGTTTCTCTTGGCTTTGCCCTACGGAGTCATGATTGGCTACATTATGTTTCTGTTTGAGAGATATTTAGGGGACCTATGGCACGCGGTTTTGCTTGAGGAAGGCTTCTCGTCTAAGAGTCCCTTTATTGTTGGTGGGGTATTTGGAACTATTTCACATGTCTTACTGGATGCTCCTCTCTATAGTGACATTAGACCATTCTACCCGCTGGGAGTCAACCCGATCTATGACCCATCGGTTACTGAAGCTATCTATGCATTTTGTGCCGTAAGTTTTCTTATGGGGATAGTAGAGCATTTCTTGATTTTGGCTCGTGGCGCAAAAGGAGTTAAGTGAAGTGGTTATTGGCGAAATTGTATTGAGCGCGCTGGTCCTTGATGAAGCTTAAATGGATTAAAATGGGGAAAGTAAAGCTGGGATTCTTTTTGTGGGCATATATTTATTAGTTTTTCTATGGAACGTAGAGACTCTATTCTATGATTGCCGGCACGTGGAGACTTTCTGGAAAACTAACCTTTATTAACTCTTTCTCTTCCTCTCAGATATTGGGGATGAAGACCGCTGGAACTGCTTATTTATGCTGAGGGCTATGGGACATCGGACCCGCCGACCAAGCGCATGTTTTTAAGGCTTGAAATCGTAAGGGGGACGTGGCTGAAGCGCGCGCTGGCTAAAACCTTATTTAGTTGCTGATTATTCTCGGATTTATGGGCTTGGAGGAAGAGCTCCTAAAGGCTGTGAGCGCGCGCCAGGGTTATGGGGTATTGTGGTACACTGAGTGGCTTAGCTCTCAAGAGGCACATATTCACGCATTAAGGAGGATAATCTACGACGGCTACACGAAGCATCAAAGAGTAACTTTGGCTGAAACAGGCTCATTTGGATTAACGCTATTCCTGGACGGCTACGCGCAGAGCTCCGAGTACGACGAATTCGTTTACCACGAGGCACTGGTCCACCCGGCAATGCTCACCCATCCGCGTCCCGAGAAAGTCCTGGTAATTGGAGGAGGCGAGGGAGCTACTCTGCGGGAGGTGCTGAAGCATCCATCGGTCAAGGAAGCCACAATGGTCGACATAGACGGAGAACTGCTAGAGATTGTCAAAAGGTACATGGTTAGGTGGCATCAAAACAGCTTTGAAGATCCACGAGCTCGGCTCGTGGTGGGAGACGGCAAGAAGTTCCTTGAAGAAACACAAGACACGTACGATGTTATCATACTCGACCTAACCGACCCAATTGGGGGCACTCCTGGCGTTCAGCTATACACGAAAGAATTTTACGAACTGGTTTACAGCAAGCTTACCGATCAAGGGGTAATGGTTACCCAGGCCACTTCGACAAGATACAACATAGACGCTTTTTCGATAATCTGCAACACTGTGGCAGCGGTATTCCCAGTTGTAAGGCCGTACAAGGTCCCTGTTTCAACCTTCTTCAGCGAGTGGGGGTTCGCCCTTGGATCAAAGCTCAGGGACCCCCTATCAATCCCTCAACAGGAACTAAGTGAAAGGCTCAGCATGTTAGAGCTAAAATTCCTAGACGAGCAAAACTACTACCACATTTTCCATTTCCCCAAATTCTTGAGAGAAAAAATGCAGCAATACCGGGGGATCTCAACAAATAAAAGCCCGCTTCAAATCAAACTTTAAAGGGTCTTAACGCGCGGCTTCAGGGAAGCGCCCGGACCTGCGCATATTGCGGCTGGGCGTGGAGTCTGGGTCGGGCACCCCGAAATGGGAGGGAGCGCGCATAAGAGTGCTCAGCTTCCTAGCGACACCCTCAAGAGTGAAGCCCGTAACCCTGCACTAATGGCGGGGTAACGGGTGGCGCGCTAAAGGGTCTTCACGTGTCGTACCTCATCCTCGACACTATACGCCAAGCATTTACTCTTACTTCCTGAGCCCTGTCCTCTCTGTCCAGCTTAAAACTCTCCTCTCGCATGGCAAGCTTCGGGGCAACTTTTGGGCGCGGATCCTCGTTTTGTATGTTCTCGTAGAGGCTGGGGTCGTCGAGAAGCCTCGTTGTGTGGGAGGCATCAATGAACCTCTGATCCTCTAAGACTCTTAAGGCGAGGTACTTGTTGTGCCTAACTCCAGAGATTTTAAGCTCCTGGAGCCCCCTCTTCAGCCTTGCTATTGCCTGGATACGCGTGCTCCCATAAGAAACAACTTTCATCAACAGTGGATCGTAAAACGGAGGCACCTCGTAGCCCTCATACACGCCGCTATCGACACGTATCCACGGACCCCCAGGCAGCTGTAGAAATACGATTTTCCCCGGGGAAGGCATAAAGTTAGCAGTAGGGTCTTCCGCGTACACGCGTGCCTCTATGGAGTGCCCCTTCAAGACTACTTCTTCCTGCTTAAACTGTAGCGCCTCGCCAGTCGCGATCCTGAGTTGCAGCTCAACTATGTCCATGCCTGTGACAAGCTCTGTCACTGGGTGCTCTACTTGAATACGTGGATTTACCTCTAAGAGGAAGAAGTTCCTACCTTGAGTATCAAATAAAAACTCAAAGGTGCCAGCACTCGTGTAATTAACAGCTTTAGCGGCCTCTAGCGCCATCCTTAGGACCCTATTTCTCTCCTCCTGCGAGATGGAAGGAGAAGGAGCCTCCTCTACCACCTTCTGGTACTTTCTCTGCACACTGCATTCTCTCTCGTACAAGTGGAGAATATTTCCCCTCTTGTCGCCAATAATTTGTACTTCTATGTGCTTCGCTTTAGGATAATACTTCTCAATATACAATTCATGCCTGCCGAAAGAAGCCTTAACAAGCTCTCTCGACATTCTAATGTACTCATCAATTTCCTTAGCTGAATTCGCTATGAACATTCCGATCCCCCCTCCACCGCCAGCAGGCTTCACGACAACTGGGAAGCCGATCTCCTCGGCGACGCTTGCAGCATCCCTCTCGTCCACCGCCTCAAGAGTTCCCGGAACAACCTGCATTCCCCTTTGAGAGAAAAACTTGCGAGCTCCCAGCTTGTCTCCAACTAGACTTATTGTTTGAGGCTCAGGACCCACCCAAATAAAACCCTCCTCAATCACCCTCTCAGCGAAGAACGCATTTTGAGAGAGGAAGCCGTAACCAGGGTGTATAGCCTCAGCCCCTGCTTTGCGGGCAGCCGCTATGATTCTCTCAACATCCAGATAGCTCTTCAGAGGCTCTGAGGGGCCGATGTAGTAGCTTTCATCCGCAAGCATCACGTGAAGAGCCTCACGGTCAGCTTCGCTATAGACAGCGACCGTCCTAACGTTGAGGTCCCTACACGTCCTGAAAATTCTAACAGCAATTTCCCCACGATTAGCAACGAGAACCTTACCCACATCGCTAAGGCTTGACGGGCGCATACCCAAGGACTCCGGGGGAGAGTTAAATCTTTAACGCGCACCCGAGGAGCTTGAATAGATCGCTATGCACGCTGGCGCGCGCTAATGACTGGCGCGTAAGCACCAAATCTTTGACATCATAGAGGAAGATTGAAAAATCTGGCAGCATTGAGGGTTGTCACTTCATCCACCTCCTGGAAATCCACCTCCCTAAGCCTGGAGATCTCCTCGATGATTAATTTTACTTGTAAGGGAGTGTTCACCTCCCCGCTCTCAGACAGGAAAGGTGAGTCAGTTTCCGTTAATATACTATCTAACGGGAAGCTTCGTGCAATTTTCCGCATGCTCTTATTGCTTTTAAGCTTGTAATTCACGCTAAAAAGAAAACCGCAATCGAGCGCCCTCTTAGCAGTAGTCATGTTTCCTGTGTAGGAATGCAAGAGAGCTTTCCCACTAAAGGAGTAACTCTGCAGTATCTCGACAACCTCTTCTTCAGCTTTCCTGCTATGGATAACCACAGGCTTGCCAATTTCTTCAGCCAAATCAAGCATAACGTGGAATGCCTCCAGCGTCCTCTTGAAGTCATCGCCCTCTTTAATCCAGTGCTTGTCCAGCCCTACCTCACCAATACCAACTATCTTATCCCTGTTGATACGAATAAACTCCACGTATCTCTCTATCTCCTCTTCCCCCATCCCAGGCACGTGAGTTGGGTGCAGCCCTAACGTTACAAATAGAAAGTCGGGGTGCTTCTCTGCTAGCTTCAGAGCTCTGACGGCTCCCTCAAAGCAGGCCAGATCCCCTCTTCTTCCCTCTTCGTATGGAAAACCTGTAGTAATAATCGCCCTTAAGATCCCCTTACACTTCCGAAGAACATCGTCCACTTTTTCAAAAAGCCCTGGATACGTCAAGTGGCAGTGGGAATCAATCATAAGCATTCTGGCGGGGATAAGGCTTATAATTTTGTCGAAGACTCCTTTTCAAAGACGCGGAATGCTGAAAGCGGGCTTGACAGAAGAGTACACAGCTCTCAGAGAAATGCTGAGAAACTATTCGCGAGAAAAACTTAGAGAATACTTTCCCGAGGTTCTTGAGGAAGTTGAGTACGCTTTTCAAGGCGGGAAACTAATCAGAGGAACTCTTTCACTCTTAATTGCGAAGACTCTGTCACCGGACGTAAGGAAAGTTTTACCGATAGCTTTTGCAGTCGAGCTAATGCATGCTGCTAGCCTAATTCATGACGACATAGCTGATGAGTCCCCCCAACGAAGAGGGAGACCGAGCTTCTGGGCAAAGTATGGACTAGAGGATGCGGTAACTTTCCCCCACATAATTATTCCTGTAGCAATAACTTTAGTAGCAGAAGCGGGGGTTGATGCGGTTATAGAGAGCATGAGCCAGTGGAGGAAAGCCGCGCTCGGCCAGCTTTGGGACATTAGGCTTCTTCAAGGTAGAAACGTGCAAGTCCCCTACGAGCAACTGATCGAGTACAAGACTGCATCCGTATTTGAGGCCTCCTGCAGTTTGCCCCTAATAGCACTTAACAAGAAAGATCTCCTGCGGGTTGGAAAAACCTATGGGAGGGCGCTAGGCATGCTCTACCAAGTCTTGGACGATTACGCCGATGTTGTTAATAATAGGATTGACAGCGGGAGTTCACGTCTACTAGCTGCACAGACAAGGGATGTTGCAGCACTAAATTCATGTGTTGAGAATCTCGCAATCAAATACTTCTGGGAAGTCCTGGAATCTTCGAGGCGGCTGCACCTATCTCTCGCGGAGTTCGCCCTACTTAGCATGGAGAAATTTGCAAGTGAAGCAGGAGAAAGCGTCGTAAAAGTTCTCCGCGCTGTGGAGGTAAAAGTCCCGTGGCAAGAGGGTTAAGCCCGGAGCGCTGGACGATAGTTGTAGCAACGCTTGAAAAGCTCTTTGCTTCCTCTGCTTATGCTCCAGCTAATCGCGCTATGAGCTTCGGCTTAGACGTGAGACTCAGGAGGATAATCTACTCCACCGTCAGGGGAATAGTCGTAGACGTAGGCTGTGGAGATGGCACGCACTCAATGCCATTCCTTCAAAGGGCAAGGGAGGTGGTATGTGTGGACCCCCTAGCACATAGGTTACATTTAAGTAGCAACAACCCGTATCTCCACAGAGTTAGTGGAATAGCAGAATTCATACCTCTGAGAGATAAAAGTACTGACTTTGCGACAGCCATGTTCAGTTTCAGAGATTTCCTAGACAAGGCTAAGGGGTTGAGTGAAATGAGGAGAGTTGCAAGGATAGGCATCTTCATTCTGGAGATTTTTAATCCTTCAAACGTGTTCCGCCTCCTCCTCTACACGTATGTTCAGGGAGTTGCGCCTATTCTCGGCTACATAGCTTCACGCGGCTCAGGCAGGGGGTGGCGGCTTTTGATGCCAACAATACGATTGATGCCCAGAGTCTCTTTCTTCCAAAAGCTTGGCGGAAAAATTCTAGTAAGCATTGGCCGCGGTACATTGTGCATTGTATACTTGCCTAGTCATAAAATCCAAGAGCGCTCACTCTCTCCAAATTATTTGCAACAGAAAATAAAAGTAAACAAGAAATGTCTACCTCTGCCTTTCGAAAAGGAATGGTTTGACCATAACGTGCGCTGGGGTGATGAGAATCGGTCATGAAGCTTACAAGGTGGCTGTTATCGGTTTAGGGCCGGCTGGAGCAGCCGCTCTAAAAAGGCTCAGCGAGCTAGGAGTGAATGCAATAGGTATAGAGAGGAAGAAAACCCCGGAAGAGCCAGCTGTGTGCGGCGAATTCCTGCCCGAGGAGTCTGACATCACCTTCGTCTCTAGGCATCCTTCGGTCAGGAAAGCATACCAATACATACGTTGCGCCAGAAGAACTAATACGATAAGAAGAATTTTCCTCGAGTTTAATGGCTTTAGAAGATTTCAGCTGAGTATAGGTGGTTTCACAATCAGCAGGAAAGAGATGGTAAATAGGCTTATTGAAGGGTCGGAAGTGATAACAGGAGACGATGTCATTAGCATCAAACCTCTCGAGAAAAGGTACTTGATAAAGACGCGGAGGGGCAGGGAGATAGTTTCCGAGTACATAATTGCAGCGGACGGCTTCCCGTCTCTGACCAGGAGGCTTCTCGGGGACTACACAAGGCTAGAGCCAGTAGACTATGCTGTGGGTTTAAACCTGAAAATGTACACTCCGAATACCCCTCAAAGCGACATTTACATGTTTTCCTCGAAAGACACCCCCGGCGGCTATGCCTGGATAATTCCCGTAGGAGGAGACCTTTCCAATGTAGGAATAGGTATAAGATTCAACTATGTTAAAGGATCAGCGAACCCCCTCGAGGCATTGCAAAAATTCATTAACTATGAGAGAGAAAACTACCTAAAGGACTCTAAGCCACTGGAAAGTCCCAAGGGCAAATTAATACCGGTTACGGGCTTCTACTCTACCCCACTTATCGGGAAAACCCTGTTCGTAGGCGATGCTCTGGGAGCAGTGAATCCAATAAACGGTGGTGGGATCTTTACCGCAATGGCTCTGGGGATCCTGGCAGCTGAAAGCTTATGGCTCGAAAACCCAAGCATCTATGTTGAGAGGTCGTGGAGCGAAGTCGGGAAAGCTCTAGCCATAGGGAGAAAATACAGGGTACTCGTGGATTTTCTCTATAATAATTGGAGCCTTGCCCCAGTACTCACGGGAATGATTCCTGGACAACTAATGACGAAGATACTGAAGGGGGAAGAAACACCTATCGAAAAAATTATCATTTCTGGAAGAGGAACGAAAACCTCCTATCCACTTCAGCGGGGTCAAGCTTCTCGTAGGCCTCAGTAGTTCCGAGATCAAACCAAAAAGCCTTGGTAATGTATCCTCCGACCTCCAATCCCCTGTTTAGGAGCTCCCCCATGAAGTCACCCATAATGTCGACCTCCCTCTTTTCTTCGACTAACTCTTTCAGGTATTCCAGGGCCTTAGTCCTTACCACTACAAGCCCGATAGTTACAGGTTTATCTAATGGCGGCTTCTCAACTAAGCTAACAACCCTGTCCCCCCTAACCTCGGCCACGCCGACCGCGACCCTATAGTTGAGTGAGAGGGCAAGCGTAGCGGCAAACTGGTTTCTCTCGTGGAAGGATAAAAGCTCGGAAATATTGATGTCCGACAGTATGTCTCCATAGTACACCAGAACATTCTCGGCATCGTTGAACAGCCCCTTTTCATATGCGTTAAACAGCGCCCCACCATTTCCTCCATACGCTGGGTTATCCCACACGTAGGAAATTTCAACCCCATACCTTTCCCCATTATTAAAGTAGTTTACTATCTGGTGCCCCTTGTACCCGACGAGCAAAACCAGCTTTCTCAAGCCGTGGTACGATAATAGCCTCACTATATACTCGAGAAGGGGCTTCTGCTGCGTGCCCACGGGTATCATCGCCTTCTGGAAGTAATAGGTCAAGGGTCTAAGCCTCTTCCCCTCACCACCGCAGAGAACGACCCCGACGTTTTTGTCTGCAGTACTCACGATTTGAAATCAATATTCAAAATTTTTATGTTTTTGCATGACCTTTCAGTAGTAAAAAACAGTGATTATTAAGAGAATGTAATAGGCTTAGTAAATAGCCTGGACATGCATAAATCTTCCTGATCAACAATGTGGTATGATATTGAGGACGAGTTTTCGATCTCATTAGTGAGAGCCAGGTGGGTTCTGGACTCCAGGGGGAATCCAACTGTTGAGACAGAAGTATACACGATTGCTCGAGGCTATGGCAGAGCAATCGTGCCCTCAGGTGCCTCGACGGGGACTCATGAAGCCTTAGAGCTCAGGGATGGAGGGAAGGAATTTTACGGAAGAGGGGTTTTAAGAGCCGTCGAGAACGTCAACAAGATAATAGCCCCGGGACTCATAGGCATGGACAGCAGGAGGCAGGAAGATATCGATAGGAAAATGCTGCAGATGGATGGCACGCCGAACAAGTCGAGGCTGGGAGCAAATGCAATATTATCTGTCTCCCTTGCTGTTGCTCACGCTGCAGCCGACACCTATTCGCTCCCCCTGTTCCAGTACTTGGGCGGGGTGCTTGCATGCACAATGCCTGTCCCCCTGATGAACATAATAAACGGGGGTAAGCATGCAGGCAATCAGCTCAAGATACAGGAGTTCAAGATTGTTCCTGTGGGCGCCAAAACCTTTGCTGAAGCCTTGAGGATGGGAAGCGAAGTCTACCACTCGCTAAAAGCATACTTGAGGGAGAAGTACGGGCCCCAAGCCATAAACATCGGAGACGAGGGAGGATTCTCCCCACCAATGAAGAACACCCGCGAAGCACTAGACGCCCTAATAAGCGCAATTAAAAATTCCGGCTACGAGCCCGGCAGGGACGTGGCGCTGGCACTTGACTCAGCAGCCTCCGAGTTCTATAACCGGGAGAAGGGCGTGTACACGGTTGACGGCCTAGAGCTCTCCAGGGAAAAACTGATAGAGTTTTACGAGAAACTCGTCCAGGAGTACCCTATAATATCGCTTGAAGACCCGCTCCACGAGGAGGACTTCGAGGGGTTCTCGACACTCACGAGAAGCCTGAAGATCCAGGTAATTGGAGACGACATATTCGTAACTAACGTTGGGAGGCTACGCAAAGGCATCGAAGTCGGGGCGGCAAACGCCCTTCTCCTGAAAGTAAATCAGATCGGCACGCTGACAGAGGCGCTTGAAGCAGCTAAACTTGCAATGAGCCATGAATACTCCGTCGTTGTCAGCCACAGGAGCGGGGAGACTGAGGACTCCACGATCTCGCACCTCGCAGTTGCCCTAAACGCGGGACAGATAAAAACGGGGGCCCCTGCCCGAGGAGAGAGGACAGCCAAGTACAACGAACTGCTGAGGATAGAGGAATACCTTGGATCCAGAGCTAGGTACCCTGGTCTAAGCGCCTTCAAGCATTACAAAGCTTAAGGCTTAAGGGTAAGCACGAGTAAAGTTTTTATGCCCTTTTGTAGTGGGCAGCCTGCTATGTGTGAAAAGTCCCTAGTTTCTAAAGATTTAATAGATAAGTGGAGAAAACTGGACAGCTTTATTGACAGGCTCGCTAGCATCATCGAAGAAGACGATGAGATAAAAGCCCTCCTAGAGATGAGCAACATCAACGCTGTGAAAAGACTCGGGTACAATGACCATGGACCTGTACACGCTAGAATAGTGGCAGCCGCATCACTGGAAATCCTAAACCTTCTGTTGGAGAAGAACATAGAACTCACAACCCTAAAACATGGAACGACCAAAAGCTTAGAGGAGGTAAAGTTGATTCTCGTAGTCGCCAGCTATCTTCATGACATTGGCAACTCTATCCATAGAGAATACCACGAAGCACTAGGGAGCCTACTTGCCAGAGACCTTGCTGACAGGATAATTCTCAGAGTATACCCCGACATAGGTCCCAGGCGATTTTACATAAGGCAGGAAATCCTCTCAGCCATTTTCTCGACAGAAATGAATACGAAGCCGTTAACCCTGGAAGCAAGCATCGTAAAGTTGGCTGACGGATTAGACATGTCCGAGGGCAGGGCTAGATTGCCGTACAAGCTGGGGAAAATGGACATGCACTCCCTGTCAGCTCTCAACGTTAAACGCGTAAAAGTAACCTGCGACGACGTTACGCCCGTGGTCATTGAAATATACCTCGGAGATATGGCTGGATTCTTCCAGGTCGAAGAAGTACTTCTGCCGAAGCTCGAAAACAGCAAACTAAAAGGAATGGTTAGAATTGACATTTACAGCATCGAAGGCAGGAAAGTAGCAGCTATAACATAGCAACGAGTTAATCAGGCGCGCCCTATCCTCGTCTCTCGCATTAGCGGCGCGCGCCGGCGAAGCAACATAGACTCAAAGCCAGGAAGCGGTTTAGCTCTCATGCTATTTTGTAACACCTGGTGGAAACGACACGCGAACGAAGAAGCTTTGCCCGCCTCTCCCCTGTCATGCTGAAGTACGCACGCTAGAGTTAATTAGGAGGATGTAACTCTTACGCTTGATGAGTACGGGTATACCAGCAATTGAGGGTGGGAAACCGGTAAGAGAAAAATTCAAGGAATACTACCCAGCTTTCACCGAGTATGAAAAAAGCCTAGTCCTCGACGTACTAAACTCCGGGAGGCTCGTTGCCTCTGCGGGAAAGTACGTAAGGGCATTTGAGGAGGAATTTTCCAGCTACCTAGGCGTTAAGTACGCCATTGCAACCGCAAATGGTACCGCATCGCTGCACGCGGCAGTAGCAAGCCTGCACATAGGTCCAGGGGATGAAGTCATAACCACGCCCTTCAGCTTCGTGGCTACGGCGACCTCTATTCTCCACAACAACGCTGTTCCAGTGTTCGCGGACATAGAGCTTGACAGCTTAAACCTGGATCCGGGCACCCTGCCGGACAAGATAACTGAGAGAACGAAAGCCATCTTAGTGGTTCACTTAGCAGGCTACCCGGCTGAAATGGACGAAATCGTGAAGATTGCACGTGAAAACGATTTATACGTAATAGAGGATTGTGCACAAGCTATCGGAAGCGAATATAGGGGAAGGAAGGTCGGAACGTTTGGAGACATCAATGCCTTCAGCTTTTACCAAACGAAGAACATTACCACTGGAGAGGGCGGAATGCTGACAACAAATCGCGAGGAATTACGACGCTACGCTGAGATGTTCATTGACCAAGGACAGGAATCAAAGTATTACCACACGATTCTGGGGTGGAACTACCGGATGACCGAGCTCCAAGCAGCAATAGGCCTCGGGCAGCTAAGAAGAATAAATGAACTAAATGCTGCCCGGGAGAAAATTGCCCGGATCTACATGGACGAACTCTCGAGCATGGACGGGGATCTAGTGCACCTGCCAAAGCTTAAACCGCACGTCAAGCACACCTGGCACATTTTCCAGGTTCTCCTCAATCTGGACAAGATCCGCGTGAACAGGGATAGGATAGCGGAGGCTCTGAGAGCTGAAAATGTTCTAGTCCAAGTCGTTTACCCGAGAGTAATATACGAAAACCCACTTTTCCAGAAGATGGCGGGCTACGGAAAAGGCTGTCCCTGGCTGTGCCCGCTCTACGGCAAGCATATCTCGTACAGGAAGGGCATGTCTCCAGTAGCCGAGCAGGCGGCGGAGAGTGTAATAACGTTGCCAACGCTCTCAGGTATGAGCGAAGAAGATGCGCTTGATACGGCAAATGCTTTTAAGAAAGTCCTGGTATATTACAAGAGGTGACCCCAACGAACCCGGAGGAAATCTTCACAAAAGCGCTCTCTGAGAACCGGAAGCATTTATCGCTGCTCGAATCCTTCAGGATACTTGAGCACTACGGCTTGCCCCTTGCAAGATACATCTACGTACCGGCGGGAGCGGAAATTAAAAGTATAGGAAACTTGAGTTTCCCCGTAGTCCTCAAAGTAGACTCCCCAGACATTGTACACAAGACAGAGTTCGGAGCCGTAAAAGCAAACATAGAATCGCTGGACGAGTTAAAGGCTGCTGCGAAGCTAATGAGGCAGAGGATTATGGAGAAAGATCCAAGGGCGAGGATAAGTGGATACATAGTCCAGGAGCAGGTCTCGAACGCACACGAAGTTATAATTGGCGGGCTCAACGACGAGCAATTCGGCCCCGTAATCGCCTTCGGACTAGGAGGTATACTTGTAGAGGTGCTAAAAGACGTGGTCTTTGACATCGCCCCAATAACACCAGAGCAGGCGCAAGAGCTGATTCGCAAGATAAAGGGGTACCAAGTACTTGAAGGCTACAGAGGCCTCCCCAGAGCAAATACAAAGCTACTCTCAGAAGTTTTAAGCAGAGCCTCTCAGATGTTCGCGGAAAACTCAAGCTACATCAAAGAAATGGACCTCAATCCCACTTTCATATCCTCAGAGTGGGTAAAAATCGCGGATGCAAGATTCACGCTAATTTAAAAATTACCAGCCAGAAACAGAACTCGAGATCTAAGAGTACATTGGCTGGCCAGGAGGACTGAAAAGTTGAAATAGCCATTTTCCGCATAAATTTTCGTGATGAAACGACGGTCTCTGGAGACGGTGAAGAGTCTTCTCGCAACTGATAGCGCGCCGCGCGCCTCACCTCAAGCCGCGCTATTGTATATTTGCTGTTAAAATTGCAGGCATCTAATCCCCCCTCACCCTAACTTTTCCAGTCAAAAGAACATTCATCAGTCCATTTTTCACCTTCTCAAGCTTGCCTCTTTCATTAATGTAAGCGCACGCTGTTCATGTTCTCCTCATTCTTCTCATGGTTGCTTTCGTATGCGCGCTCCAGTTAGGCAGAGATGGCGGCTTCGTTGCGCCGCACACTGTGCCGATGATCACCCTTCCCAGGGGGCGAGGGGGGCGCTAAACTTTTAGGCATGGACTTCGGTATATACGGAGATGCTTGAAGTGAGTCTAAATGTACTGGGTTCCCGGTAGTAAAGAGAATGAGATTAGGTCGATACTTAAATCTTATCTCTACAAGCACTTCGGCAATCTTTCGGAGCAAGAAGCAGAGTACTTGTTTAACATTGCTTACGCTGACTTTATCAACTATGTAGCTGTCACCAAGGATATCATCTTTGACGAAAATTATCAAGAGGATACCCTCTCCGTCATTCAATACATGTACTTAAATCAGCCATCAGCCCTAATAAACACGCTCACCGAGTGGATTGAAGTTTGGTCGTGGAAGTGGAGGCAGAGAGTTAAGCTCGCTTTGAGAGACGAGGAGGATTCGCAGGCTAACGCGGAGGTTGAGAGAAAAGTCGGTGCAGTTCTCCCCTCGATCACGAGTCTTTTCAATTGGTTAAAAAGGTACACTATTGGAGCGCTCGTAAGGCACGGAGAGGTTTGCTTTACTAGTTTGCTTGCGGAAACCATCGTCAAAGAGGTTCTCTTCAAACCGCTCTCCTCCCAGGAAACGCATGAGGCACTACGCTTTATAAATGAAAACCCCGCCTTTATCATAAGCGAGATAACTAAGAAGGTGAGGGAGATCAGTACGTATAAAGGCAACCTCGTCATAGTAAGGCTTAATCCGCTTTTCTTTGAAAATCAAAGAGGCGAGCCATTTGAGTGAAAAACAGGAAATAAGGTACTTGAAAGCAGAGATAGCCGGAATTTACCCCGTGAAAGTGAGACAAATAGGCGAAGAGCAAACAGTTTACCTCCTACTCCTGGAGACACCCGAGTGGAAAGAGAAGGCCCTACCAATAATCATAGGCGAAAGTGAGGGTTTCTCCATTCAAAGCGCCCTAGCAGGTCTCAAGTACGAGAGACCCCTCACACACGACCTCATCGTATCTATACTCGAGGCCCTGGGAGTCGAAGTCGAAAAGGTATCCATAGATGCGCTCCTCAACAACTCAGTGTACACTGCCACCTTAGTTCTAAGGCGGGAGGTTGACGGCAGGCTTGAAGAAATAAGCATAGATACCAGGCCGAGCGACGGGATAGCAATTGCCGTTAGGACCGGCGCACCTATATACGTCGCAGATCACCTAGAAAAATACGCTAGAAGCATCGATGAAGTAGGAAATATAACATGGTGAGCACACGCTACCCCCCCATCTCCGCCTCGTTGCAGTTACCCTCCGCGCGACCCCCTTCTAGCTTTGTGGGAGGGTGGGTTTTCCGCGAGCTCGAGTAGCCTGTGTATTACTGGTCCTTTGGGCTATATGCCTCTTTTTCTGCAGCGCGCTCAGATGCATTTAGGGCAGCGCGCGCCCTGCAAAATTTAAAAACAAGAAGCAGCAAAATAATGAGCCATGAGCCGCAGAAGCTTAACGAGCGTGCGCGTAGGCGAAAAGGTAAGCTCCCCCGTTTTAAGTAAGAGCAACGCGGAGCTCATTGGATTATACATTTCACACTTAATAGCTAGGAATAGATCTGAGGGGACAATTAAGACCTTCAAAAGCATCCTGCAGGAATTCCTGGGTTTCCTTGGTGATAAGCACGTGAGCCAAGTCACATTCTACGACATAGACCTCTTCCTGGCAGCCCTCCGCAAGAAGGGCTGGAAGAAGGACAGCATTTACACGGCGGCAGTTGCCGTAAAGAGGTTTCTAGAGTTTCTCGGCTTGAGGGATAACCTAGCTGGATTCGAGCTGCCGAAGCGCGAAAAAAGGCTTCCCAAATACCTAGAACTAGAGGAAGTCTTCAGGATGGTAAACGCGGCTGATAACCTCAGAGACCGTTTACTCGTCCTACTACTCTTCACTACGGGTCTCAGGGTTAATGAATTAGTATCAGTAAGGGTGGCTGAAGTCGACGTGGAGAGGAGAACTATCCGGGTAAGAGGCAAGGGTGCAAAAGAAAGAATTGTTTACTTTCCGGAGTTCGTTCAGCCCGTACTCGCAGAGTACATGAAAATGATTAACTCTGAGTGGCTCTTCCCATCGGAGACCTCCAGCCACATCCACTACACGACGGTTGAGAGAGTCCTGAAACGGCTAAAGAAGAAGGCTGGCATAGATAAAAGGGTCACCCCCCACACTCTTAGGCACTCCTTTGCTACCCTGAGCTTGGCCGCGGGGCTTGATATAAGGGAAATCCAAGAGCTCCTAGGGCACTCGAGCCTCAACACGACGCAGATATATACACACGTGTCGAGAGAGAGGCTTAAAACCGACTATGAGAGCATGTGGGAAAAACTGCTCAAAAAAGCATGAATGATTTTGTCAAAGTTTTCCTAGCTGGCTGCGGCTTCCACTGCGGGTCAAACAGACAGGGGCTGACCTCGCAGCTCTACCTCAAGTTTTGAAATCAAGTCATTCAGCTTCACCACCTCAGCACCAGCATAGTTCTTCATGTAGTCCAGACCCACCTTGTGCCAGTAATCGCTAAACGCGGCAACACACTCCTCGGGCACGATCACAGAGTATCCCCTATAGAAAGCCCCCATAACAGTCTGCAGCACGCACAGATGCGTGTGGATCCCCGTTACTATTAAGGTTTGCACGCCCAACTCACGAAGCAGGATGTCTAGGTCAGTAAACATGAAAGCGTCGTAACGCCTCTTCCCAACTACGTAGTCCCTCTCGCTTGGGGTGAGCTCTGATACTATCCTGGAATCAGGCGAACCCCTAATTGCGTGCGGACCCCAAAGCCTGAGCTCGTAGTCTACATCCGGGTAGTGCTGATCAATTGTATGGATGACCGGTATTCCTTTCCCGCGTGCAAACAGGATAAGCCTCTTAATTGGCTCGATTATCTTTTCAGCATTTTCCGCGCGTAGGCGGCCTCTGACAAACTCTTCCAACATGTCAACTACAAGAACAGCGTACCTGGGCATCGCTAAATAATCCTCCTAGCTCCGTATTTAAAGTTTTGGGCTTTTTCGCGTGCCAGCGCGTGTGCCACCTGCTACCTCTTCGTAGTGCAGGGTTATGGGTTTTACTCCGCTGGGTGTCGCTAGGAAGCTCTTTACGTGCATCGTAGCGCGCCCTTCAAGCCTCACCCACCTTTCTCAGTGTTTCGTTGAGGTTCCTCGCACCGAGCGCCTCCTTGATCTCCAGGTACTCGGGAACCACCTTCGCGAGCTCCCTCGCAATCTCGATGTCATCGTCAACATCACCCTTCTTGAAGAAGGGACGCCTTCTACGGTGGTTAGCGCGCGCCAGGGCTACGAGGACGCGCTAGTGGAGATAAGGGATAAGCTGGGGAGGATAGAGCGCATGCTTTCCGGCCTTAGCACAGTGAGGATAGAGAGTGCCTCTGGAAAAGCGAGCTAACGAGCTACGCGAGGGACAACCCATGGCGCACGTTTACTCAGGCCTTAAGACAACCTCTTTCGGAGTTAGTTCGTCGTCGAGTTTTTTAAGGAGCTTTGCCACCCTCAGACCTTTTTCTGTCAGCTTCAGGATTCTGTTAGCGGGGCTGCCCTTCCTGTCGTCCTCTATCAAGCCTAGAGAGAGAAGCTTATCAACGTTGTGATAAATGGAAGTGGTTGAAAGCTTAGTTGATGGACGTAGATCACTAATCTTTTTTTCGCCCTCTAAAAGCGATAAGAGGATCAAGTCTGCCTCAGTGAAGATAACCCTTTTATCAGTACTTTTATTCACCCCCTCCACCTAAATCAGTAATTGAACAGCTCAGAAATAAACATTAACCCCCCGGTAGAATTAAACCACATGTCGCAGGTAACAATAAATGACTTCCAGCGTCTAGATATAAGGGTAGGAAGAGTGATTTCAGCGGAACCGATTAAGCGTAGCGAGAAACTTTTACTCCTAAAAATCGACATCGGGTCCGAGCTGAGACAAATTATTGCTGGCATTGCACAGTACTATAAGCCGGAGGAATTAGTGGGGAAAGAAGTTGTTGTTCTCGCGAATCTACAGCCGAGAACAATAATGGGCTTCGTCTCCCAAGGAATGTTGCTAGCCGCAGTGGAGGACGATAAACCAGTTTTAATAATCCCGGACAGAGAGGTGAGAGTGGGGTCCAGGGTTACGTAAAAAAGGTTAAGGTAGAAAAAGGTTATAGATTTTTTACCTGAGTCCAACCATCAATCCTCCGCTAATCTTTTGGGCATTGAGTTCCCGGTAGCTAGTTAAAAGCTTCCTGATAGCTTCTCTTATAGCGTCGCTTCTATTCTGGAAGTAGCCTTTCTGGATCAACTCATCCAGTGCATCAATTAAACCCACTGGCAACTTGACACTTACAATCTTTGTTATCGAGGTGTAATCGCCCCTATCCGTCACGTAAAAGCTCTTCGGTAATTCTGGTCTTTGCGTCATCAACCAGCCAATGACCCACCACGTTAATAACCTGTTCAAACTACACATCGCTGATATCTGTGGGACAAATTAGAATAAGGCAGCAAAACGTTAATTTTAACCTAAAAAAGAATTCCAAGGATCAGGATGTCGAGCAGCGACAAGGAAGTATTGGAGAGGAAGGCAAGCATACGAAAGCGGGTGTGGGGGAAGCTGGAGTCACTTGAGCTTGTAACTGCGCCTAGACCCTGCTACGGGAAAATCCCCGCCTTCGTGGGCTTACGCAATGCGACACAGAGGATAACGAAGATTGACGCATTCAGAAATGCCAATACAGTTTACACTACGCCGGATGTATCCACGAGGATTCTCAGAGAGGAAGCACTCAGGCATGGAAAAACCCTAGTAATATCCCTCCCTGGGCTTAGAGGTTACATACTCCTCCCGCCCTCCCAGCTGAAGGCTTCGGAAATCAGGTATGCATCATCTATCAAAGGAGCACTCCGTAAAGGAACGAAGCTACCAATCCTCGAAGACGTTAAAGTAGACCTAATTGTGCTCGGGAGCGTGGCTGTTAATAGTGATGGTGCCCGTCTAGGCAGAGGCGACGGCTACTATGACCTGGAGTACGCGATTCTCAGGGAAACCTACGCAGCAACAGAACAAACCCCCATCGCAACGCTTGTTCACGATATGCAGATAGTCGAGGAGTCTATACCAATGCTCATGCACGACGTGCCAGTTGACATAATTGCATCCCCTACAAAAATGATAAGAGTGGGCAGCAGCAAGTATAGGAAGCCTCCAGGAATAATATGGGACATGTTGCCGATAAACTTCATAAAGTCGGCACTCATCCTCAAGAAGTTATTCGGATTGACTTAGCGCGCGCCAGTCGTCGCCCGCCTTTTTCGCGGGGTCGGTAACCGCCAGGCTCTTGTTTGACCGGCTTAATCCCTTTGGGGCAGCTATAGAGCGTTTTGTCTTGAACGATGTAGGTATTTACCCCTTCGCGTCTGGGGTGCGCGCTTAGGGGCGCGTACTCACATCACTCTCACGATTCCCGGGTGCGAGTAATTTAGTTCTAGACAACATTTCGGGCAGAAGAAGGCTGGTTTTGCGTCAACATCGTAAACGGAGTTGCTAAATCGCATAACGCAGTTCTCCCGGCAGTGCTCTAGGCCAAGAGCATGCCCCAGCTCGTGCAGGCTTTCCTTTAAGATGCGCAAGCGGTAAAGCTCCTCCGAGTAAAGCTCCCCATAAAACAGGGGGTTCAATCTCTCCGTGAAGACTACTCCTCCCCACCCATTCCTCGCTACTCCGAAAACAAAGTTTAATCCCCTAACATAGCCGTCAGCGCCGAGTACGACTAGTATGCGCTGAGTCGGCGCAACACCCATTTTCTCAATTAAGGCCTCCAAGAGCAGCTCAGCATTGACTTGGTCTCGCTCCTCATCAAGAAATCTGAGAACGTATCCAGGCGTCACTTCCTTGAAATTCACAGTCACAGCGACGTTCAGGGCTTTCTCTATTCTCTCTTTAAGCCAAAGCGCCTTGTCCACCTCTATATTTGCAGCATAGATCCTAACGTGATACTCTCTCATTCGGCACCACTGTAATACAATTGTACTTAGGAAGAGTTTACCTAAATTTCTATCCGTTTCAAAGAAATACTAAACCGGGGACGTAGGTCACTGCAATGGACGAAGTGGAATTCAGTGACATGATGGACTTAGCTATCATCCTCGCCGAGAAGAGTACTCACCTGTTAATTTCAACCTACATCCTTCTATCGCCCCTTTTTCTTCTCGGGTACCCGGAGCTGGCAATCCTCCCACCACTCCTCGCCTCCATATTCTTTGGAGCGTCAATGCTGTACAGCCTTGCAAGAGAGAAGCTACTAGGCATTGCCCCTGGAAAGGGGAGAACTCTTAGCTTCATCCCCCTATTTGCAAGTCTCACCATGCTTGTAAACATGCTAGTAAGCTACACAAGCCTCGTAGCAGTGGTTTACACGGCGATCACTCTAGCCGTGATTCTCCTGCTAAGAATACACTCTAGTAGGAGAGACTACACCGTAATAATGAATGTTCCCTGGAAAACCTTCTTCGCAGAGGAAAGCAAAAATGAACTAAAAAGGTTATTATAGAGTAGGGCACAAGAAAAAGTGATGTCGAAAGAATATGAGGTCCTCCCGCTTTTACTTGAACTCGCAAAGAGGAGCTGCCTTACTGGACCCAAAAGGATTAGCAAAGTAGATGTACTCAAGAGCATGGGAGTCACGTCCTGGAAACTGAGGAAACTGCTCGAGGAAGCGGAGAACGAGGGGTATTTGGAGAAGAGGTTCTACGGCAGAAGGGTCTTCTTCGTGATTACGCAGCGTGGGCGGGAGCTTCTCTCACGGGTACACGACGATCTGAGAAGGGTCTTATACTCCGCTAACATGACTGTTCTCAAGGGGCAAGTGGTGCCGGGGATAGGCGAGGGTGCAATATACATGAGCATACCCAACTACATTGAGGCCTTTAAAGAAATCCTTGGGTTCGAACCCTACCCGGGAACCTTGAATATAAGGTTGTTCGATGAGGACGTCCCTCTCCGCCAGATGCTACGTGAGAGGAGAATCGGCTTCAGAATAGAGCCCATCAAGACTAGTGAAGGAGAATACGGTGGAGTCACTGTCTACAAGGCTATAATCATGGGAAACGGTGTGTCTGTTAGTGGTGGAGCACTAGATATCGACAAGACAAAACACGGAGACGAAATACTTGAAGTAATTGCTCCCGTCCGGCTACGTGACGAGCTGCATTTAAAGGATAATGACACAGTAGAAGTAACTATCCTTGGCTAAGTATTTTTCTAAGCACATTTCTCGCAAGCATTTCAACCCTTTTCTTGTCATAGCTCGGGACCAGTCTACTCAAGGGACAGTATTCGTCTACCGCCACGCTCCCATCGTCGAGCAGAACTAATGGGTACAGGCTACACCCGATGGGTCTCACGGGGTAGATCTTGCAGGTGCCCTTATAAACGTCGTAGAAAATGCATTTACCATTAATGTTCTTGAGAACAAGAAATTTCTCCCTCCTAACTGCGAACTCTCCCGGTCTCAGCCCAGTGTAGCGAGAAATTCTCTCAACGTCGCAGTCCAAAAGGATCATCTCGGTTTCGTAGCAGCACCTACCACAGTGGAGGCAATAAAGCCATGGCTTTAAAACAAGGGGAGTTACTCTCACACTACTCTTCATAGATCCTCAGCCTAAAAGAGCACTTACCATCAATCTTCTCCACAATTCTACCATTCTCACGTCTCATCGGGAAGCATCTTAACCCACTTAGCAAGCTGATAGACTCGGAGAGAAAGAATGGCAGTGGGCAGACGTCTCGCAGTGGGCAAGTGCCCTCTGGAGAATCAACAGCTACCTCTACAAGATCCTCATCTACAGAGAAGTCCGCAGACACGCCCAAGTACTTTATAACAAGACTGATAGATTCCTCGGCAGGCCTCCGCCCCCCTGTAGCCTCTCCAAAAGCCTCACGCGCCAGTATGCGACTGGCTAATGCGACTTGCCCAGCGGTGAGTGTGAGTTTCTGGTAAAGTACTCTCAGAATGTCGGCTAGAAACCTCGTAGTTACGCATGCATTCATAAGAAATACTCTGAGACTAAAAAGGTAAAGTTTTCGGTTATCCTCCGCCAATATGGGGGAGAATCTTCACCGTATCCCCGGGCTTAACGTAAGAATCAATTGTTGCAGGGTAGTCATTTATCAGTACAACCACGTCCAAACCTTGGCTCACGGAGAGGCTTCTGCTAAGTACGTCTTTAACTTTAGTAGGCTCGGTTATCTCGAGGACAACCTCCCTCTCCTTAACAAGATCAATTAAGTATCCAAAAAATATTATCCTTGCCTGCCCGGTTTTCATAAGGCTCAATTTGTTAGCCCAGTTATCCTCCCAAGATAAGCTTCTACATCATTGAGACCAAGCTTCCTAAGCGTAGATGCTCTTGGGACACCCCTATGGTCCCAGCCGACCAGCTCGTAGTAGTATCCTAAGAGTTCATCGTACTTCTGCGGGTCTAGTCGAGCACCTTTAAGAGGACCCCTAGTATACGGCCTAGTAAACCACTTCGTCGGCGGGTAGTCCATTCTCCTGCTCCAAGCTTTTCCCTCGGCATAGAATTCGCGGATCCAGTAACTCCTTATAAGCGTCAAAGTTCTTTCAGCAACAAGCATGTGGTCATCCAGTGACCACTTTAATCCAGTAGACAGGTTAAACAGCTTTACATACCAGTCCAGCTCTAATCCGAGCTCAACCCACGGCAGTCTACAGGCAACCAGGTTTTCGAAGAATCCGCCCCTAATTTTCTGCAGCTCAAAAACTCTCCTTGCCTTCTCCGGGGAGTAATCAAACCTGCCGTGGCTCACTTCCCAGGAAATGACCCAAGCATCCTTGTGATGCGCACCAACACTGCTCACCCCGTAAGAGAGAGCCATCCCAGGGGCAGCATGGCAGTCATAGGCACTTACGCTCAGACCTTTAACATGGATTGCGCACTCCTCGCATTTATACATGTTTGAGGCATGCATCAATCCCTCGGCCAGGTTGTTCCCGAGCGCTGTCCTTCTTAATGCGATGTCTTCTGCTAGCTCTAGTATTTTTTGGAAATCACCCCATTCGATCCTCTCCCCTAGTAGTCCCCTTTGTGATGCCTCTATTGCAAATCCAATTGCGGACCCCAGACCGATCGTATCGATGCCCCACATATCCGCTAGCCTATTGAGCTGTGCAACCCTTCTAAGATCTCCCAACCCGATATTGGAACCTAGCATGGCCACGTTTTCGTAATCCAGCTCGGATTCTTCACCGGTTGCGTCGAGGATGACGTTTCCGCATATTGAGTTACAGTTAGGGCAGCCCCTTTGTGCAACCTTCAACTTCTCCATTGCGAAGCCATCTATGCTGCTACTTTCCTCAAAAACCCCCTCACTGAAATTGAAAGTCGGCAAGACGCTGTTTTCCTGCGACCACTGAATTGTAGCCATAGTTCCCTGCCTAACCCAAAAGGAATATGCTGGTTTACTTCTAGCCTCGAGATAGGCTCTAGTGGCAACTTCTCTAAGGGACTTCAAATCCGCGATAACAGGCTCTTTAGCCCCCCGAATAACGATCGCCTTCAAGTTCTTGCTCCCCATAACTGCCCCAATTCCAGGTCTGCCACCGCTTCTTCCCATCTGGGAGACAATAGTCGCCATCTTCACTTTCCTCTCCCCGGAGGGTCCAATAACTAATACGCCGGCACTCCTCCCGTGCCTCTCCAAGAGTTTCCTCTCGGCAGAGAAGCTATCCAAGCCCCAGAGGTCATCAGCGTCGTAGAAATCAGTTTTTCCATTCTCAATGTAAACATAGGAGGGCTTCTCAAGCCTCCCAGAGAACACGAGAGCATCGAATCCTGCTCTCTTCAACATGACTGCTGCTCTGGAGCCTAGGTTTCCATCCCCATAGCCGCACGTCAGGGGGCTCTTCGAAGCAACAACCGCTTTCCCAGTGCTAGGTCCGGGCAAGCCCGTAATGGGGCCGATAGCAATTACAAGTAGGTTTTCAGGAGAAAGCGGATCTACTCCTGGGCGCGTGTAGTCCCACAGGAGCCTCACGGCAAGCCCTCTCCCTCCAACATACGCAGAAAGCATCCCGCCGTCTAGCTCCACCTGCTTAGTTTTCCTGTTGGAAAGGTCGATCCACAGGAGCTTCCCCCACCATCCCTTTGCTGTCATACGACAAAATACCCCCAAGCCAAATATTTAAATTGTTTTGAAGAGGCAAAAGGTTAATATACGACCGTTACGTAAGTTCTAACCCCTTTTCCAGAGGGCGGTCTGTATGAAGCTCAAAACCAGGCTACTTCCCTTCGAATCAGCCTACTTCACAGTCATACTTGATCAGAGGTTGGCGAAAAAGCTGGATGTCAAGTTAAGCGATAGAGTAGTTGTCAGGTACGACGGAAGGTCTCTCACAGCAATAGTCAACATCGCTAAAGATTTCCCGGAGGACTCAATAGGCATCTACACTAACCTCGCAAGAGTACTGGGGGTTTCCGAGGGGGATGAAGTCGAAATAGAGGCCACAAACCCCCCTATCTCGCTGCAGGTAATCAGGAAAAAGCTCCAGGGGTTAAAGCTCGAGCCGGATGAGGTACACCTCCTAGTGAAAGACATAGTAGAGGGAAAAGTTAACGAACTTGAGCTGGCAGCACTTGTAACCGCGTTTCACTTCCAAGGAATGTCCCCCTCAGAAATATACGACTTTACAGTTTCCATGGTGGGCACTGGGCAAAGACTAAACCTCAAGAAGAGGCCGATCCTCGACAAGCACAGCCTCGGCGGTGTACCAGGAGACAAGACGAGCTTGCTGGTGGTTCCAATAATAGCCTCCTTCGGATACACCATTCCCAAAACATCTTCTAGGGCTATCACCTCCGCGGCTGGAACCGCCGACAGGATGGAGGTTTTAGCGCCGGTAAATTTCTCAATAGAGGAAATAGAAAAAATAGTTGAAAGGACAAATGCGTGCATCGTTTGGGGCGGCTCTTTAAACTTGGCTCCGGCGGATGACATCATTATACGCGTGGAGTACCCATTAGGCATAGATCCATTCTTCATACCATCCATATTGGCGAAAAAGCTGGCAGTTGGATCAACACACATAGTACTGGACATCCCCACTGGGAAGGGTACAAAGGTAAAGACGCTTGGAGAAGCGAGAAGAATCTCGCAAGACTTCTTAGAGATATCTCGAATGCTGAATATGAACCTGCAGACAGTTGCAACGTACGCCGAGGAACCGATTGGACACGCAATTGGCCCAGCTCTTGAAGCACGTGAAGCTCTACAAGCGCTAAGAACTCTTAACCCCCCAGACCTGGTGGACAAGGCGGCAAGCCTTGCGGGGGTACTTCTCGAGATGGTGGGGGTACAAGACGGCTATGAATTAGCAATGGAGAGTTTGAGGAGCGGAAAAGCGGAAAGGAAGCTTCGGGAAATAATAGAGGCTCAGGGAGGAGACCCAAACATAAGGCCCGACGACTTACCCATCGGCGATAAAACTTACACCATTTACGCAGGTGAGAGCGGCTTCGTGTACCACATAGACAATTCGCTGCTCGCAAACATGGGAAAGATCGCAGGAGCCCCCGTGGATAAGGGGGCAGGCGTCTATGTTCACGTTAAGCTTGGCGAGAAGGTAAAGAAGGGAGACCCCCTCATAACCGTGTACTCTTCAAGCAGCTCTAAGCTACAATTAATTGAAAAATTGACGGAAGAAACTGCCTCGGTATTGATTGGACGAACAGCTGGAAGAAAAATGCTTCTCGAGAGAATACAGTACCAGCCAGCTAGACTAACCACCTTGGAGAGATGAACAAGCTTTTAAGACAGCAATACACTGAAGAGGTTGGTGAAGTATTTGAGCGAATTCGTAAAGCTCTTCGCAAATAACCTAACAAACTGGATAGAAGCACAGAAAACATTTCTCGACACCATAACCAGCATGGAGAAGGATCTGGAAGATTCAGACAGGCTCGAGTTAATACTTGCCACTAGAACAGCGTTTAACCACATGATCAAAACGATAGAAGCCTTCGACAGGTGGCTGCAAGACCCCTTCATTGTCGGGCACATGCCGAGGGAAATGCTGCTGGAAGTCCAGAAGAGCGTTTGGGAAATACTTAAGAAACTACTAGAGCTGGACATAAAGCACACATCGGCTTTTAGAGACGTGCTACTTAACCTGTCGGACGCCGGAAAAATCAACCCGCTATTCTTCATCCCTAAAGAACAGCAACGAGTAGAGGAGAGGTTCCGGGTAAGCTACTAAGCACTGGTGAAAGCATTGGCGCTTCAAGACGCACTCAGAACCCTGTCCCAGCAGGGCAAGCTATTCGAGATAAACGAAGAACTATCACCGGAAATCGAAATACCGTGGCTCTCTATTGAGCTGGCAAAGCTAAGGGACAACGCCTTACTTTACAACCAGGTTTCTAAAAAGGATTTCCGCATCACGACAAACCTATTCTACAGGAAGCTACACGTGATGCTGAACGCGGAGAGCGAGGAGCAGATCATCAACCGCGCCTCCAAGATCATTACACTCATTGAGCCCATAGTCGGCATGGGAAGAGATAAGCTGCACTTACTCGCGTCACTCGCATGGATCGCAGACTACTACCCTGAAACACGGGTATCACTAGGCCCGTCCACGAAGATCCTGCAAGGGTACGAGTTAGATCTTACTACGCTCCCAGCATTCAAGCACAGCTCCTTAGAGGAGTACCCCGTGATGCCAAATCCCGTAATTGTTGCGACTCTAGCTAGTAGGGGCGAAAGCGACCTCTCCATTCAGAGAGTGCAGCTCGTGGATGAAAAAACAATGATCATACATGTTCCAAGGAATTCTCGCCTCCAATTCCTAATTGAGGAGGCCTCAAAGCGGGGCGAAAACCTCCAAGCAGCCGTGGTGCTAGGGGCTCCCCCCAGCCTCTACCCACCGGCGCACCTCTCATGGATGTCGTTCACTGAAAAGATTTTGCTCGGAGGAGTTATCTCGGAAACCAAGCTAGCAATAGCTAAGCTTGAGGGGGAAATGTACGTACCCGTACCAGCAGAAGCGATCATTCTTGGCGAGATCGTGCCGGGGGATGAGAGGCCTGAGGGGAAAATGCTCTACGAGGATGGCGAAGTAATCGGCGGATCACCAATGCCTGTCATGCATGCAAAGAAACTAATCGTCAAAAACCCCTCAACGCTCTACTACTCAACAATCCACCCGACGAGAAGCGACACCGCCGAGCTCTACAAGCTTCTCTCCAAGCTACTCCTGCTCAAGTATAAGGACTTGCTGCCAGACGTCTTAGACGTCACTTTCCTAGGTGAAGACGCCTTCAGAACAGTCGTTGTGAAGGTAGATGCAACCCACCGGGAGAGATTAATCAACGCCGGTATTAACGCTCTCTCCCTGTCGAAGTTGCTGAATCCCTACACCGACACGGTGATACTTGTAGGCCCCGAGGTAGACACAACTGATGCATCCTCGCTTATTAAAGCACTGATAGAGAATGTAGACCCAGACAAGGACATCATAAAGATAGAGTCGCCCGGGTACGAGCCACTTTCGAGAAAGGAAAAGAGAGGAAGCTTAGTGATCCTTGCAACCTGCCCCAATGAGCCTAGAAAACCGCTGAAAATCGAGGCCCGCCTCGAAGCTACGCCAAGAAGCCGGGAGTTTCTACAGGGACTTCTCGCTAAGGTCACGAAAGAACAGCTCTGATGTATCGGCAAATAATGCAGAGCGCCTCACTGTCTTTAATTTTTCCACTCCGCACGTCGCCTACCACTTCCCGAATTTTCTCGCTAAAGCCAGGAATATTCTCCAGCTTCTCCCTAGCTACCCCCCTCTGAGCATTTATATACCTGCTAATGCTTGACTGGCTTACACCGAGAAACTTAGCAATCTGATTCTGAGACATTTTTTCATCCCGATAAAGGTATTCAACTAAAGCACCCCTGGCAGCTGGCAGCCACTTCTTACTCATCTCTTCGCACGGAGCCCTAAGCTTGGACACACCACGTCAGCAAGAACATATGACGCTGTCAAAATATAAAAGGTTTTCCCAGCAGTCTTCTCCACCACACTTGCGGAGCAATAGCGCGCGCTTTCTCCTCGATGAAATATATTGTGTCGGCGCGGTCTACATGCGCTAAGAAGTCTTTGAGCCACCTGATCTTTACTATCAACCTTTCCCTAAGAGCTGACATATTTACCATTCAATATTCGCTTAGCAAATAAAAAGACTTAAGGTTGCATGCACTCGAATCCAAAAACATAGTTTTAGGGTTTCAAGTCTCCGCAAGGACTGGCTAGGGTTCTCCCAATGAGAAATAGACATCCCAGTAATCAAGTATGAGAATTTTCCTGCTTTGGCTTGTTACATCGATGTATTCCAGGACTAGAGCTTTCGTAAAAAAGGCGAAGGTTCCGTGTTGGAAATACAACTGAACGTCATCGCTATACGTGATGCTCACCACTCTAGACCCAGGATGGAATATTCTCAACGAAAATGCTGGCGGTCCATAATTTATATGCCCAAGGGGACCAAATTTCTTCTCCAGGTAGCCAATTATGTCTGGCGTAGTCTCTATGTATAAATCTACCACCTTGCTCCAGAAATCTCTCAGTTTCGGTCGATGCGTCTCCACTATGTATTTTTTCGCTTTTTCAGTCTCTGCCTTCCACTCTTCCTCGTATTCCAGCCATGGCTTAACACCGCCAGCTACGCTAGGCTCCGCCCCAATGTTATCCTTCCCAACATCGGCCATGCCATTTACGGGTCCTTTCTCGTCACCCATGCATGGTTAATTAAAATAATGAGGCTAAAAAGCCTAAAGGGCAGTATTCATATTCATCACAAAAACTGTATTTGACACCATTACATCTACAAGTTTGCCGAACTCCTTCTCTAGGTACTCAACAATATCCGGAACAGCCTTCTTATACAGCTCCATAGCCCTAGCCCAAAACTCAACCAGCTTTACTACGTAGTCACCCTCAATATATTTTTGGCTCTTGAAGTCTTCTCCCCCATATCTTTTCCTCATCTTCTGGTCGAATCTGGGAAGTGCGCGTTCAACCTTACATTTATAGACGAGAGCGGTTGGCATCGTCCACCCTGCAACGTATTCGAGTATTACGTGGATAACAGTAGCGACACGTATCAGGCAGACTACATGGTTCTAAGGGACACTGACGGCATCATTGTCCAGACAATCGACGGCATCTATCTCCAGAAGCCATTATCTTTACCGTTCTACTGTATCTTCTGGGTGGACCCAACATTCGATAAGTCCACGGCAAGCTCGATGTCTATAGAGAGCGTATCCACCACAAGCGCGCGGAACAATAAGTGAAATGCAAAATAATCTCTTTGTAAAATACCACCCTGTTATCAATTGGTAACAAAAATCTCTTTTTAGCTTAGCTACGGGGAAAATTTTTGTCTTTCATAAAAAAAGAGAAATTTTAAGCGTAAGGAATATATACCTTCCATGTGTAAAAGTCCTTGGCGAGCAAACATGTCCCACCAAAAAATAACGGCATACTGCGTGAAGTGCAGAAAGACTGTTGAAATGAAGAACCCCCAGCAAGTTACCCTCAAGAACGGCAGGCTCGCCTACAAAGGAACATGTCCCACCTGCGGTACCACAGTTTACAGGTTTGTAGGCAGAGTTAAGCAGTAAACGGGTAGCTAGCCGGGAAAAAATAAAAATCTTTTTTTCTCTCTCCCCTTCCCGCTACAGGCAAAAATATATTTTCTTGAAGTCGCTCATACCACTCAGGCTCAGGGTGTTCAGATGAGCGACGTTTCACGGCTAATTGAGAAGGTTTCAAGCGTTGTTCCCGGGTTTATGGGTTACAAGGGTAATTCGTTTTTACAAGATGATAGATTGATACGGAAGAAGTTACTTGCTATGGTTAATGAGGCGCGCATAAAGGTTGAGAGGATATCGTCCGCGGTCAAGCAGAAAAGCGTTTCTGCAGGCTTAAGGCTTGATGATTTACGTATAGAGCTCTTAAAAGTCGCCCAGCTGCTAAAAAGGTACTCATACTCCTCTGAGTCTACCGGGTTAACGCGTGTGAAGGATGAATTCGTTCAAGAAATCCTAGAGGAGGATGTTAAGCTGCTATCCTACGCCTCGAGGATGTTTGAGAAGGTGGTTATTTTAACACCTACGCTAGAACCCAAGGAACTTCTGGAAAAGGTCAATGAGACGATAAGCCTAGTAAACGAGATGGAAGCGATTCTGCGCAAGAGGGAGAACCTGTTGCTTAAAGCGGTATCCTCTGAGGCAAAATGAAGTCCAGCGTGTCAGCCTCTAGCGTACTCATCAGTTTTCAGCTGTCTCTTCCATCATCACTAGCGGTAGAATTCAGATCTTCCAGCCTGAAATATCTTTCTTCCGGAACACGAATACCCTTATGAAAGAAGCCATGAGAATAGAAAACCATAATGGAGAATAAGTAAACAGATATAAGAAGTAGTACAGTGGATGAAATTCGAAGCCTAAACGCCTTGCCACAGGCACGGTTAGAAAGGAATGGACAAGTACAAGGGCTGAGAGCACATATAGAAATGGAGGGAGCAGTGAGGTAAACACCTCTAGAACAGTCATTACTGGGATTAAGGGGGCCAAAACCCCTCCCATTGCTGATAAAAGCAGGAGCAGGACTTTAACCAAAGGGGTTTCGCCTACAAAGAATATGGAGACATAGAATATGCTGCCTGGAAACATTACAAATAAAGCAGAAAGAGTCTCGGCCAGATGATGCCTAATACCCGCAATTGTAAAGTGAGAAACATATTCCTCTATCCAGATCCACGCCCCTACAGACCAACGCATTCTTTGATTTACCCATTCCCTAAGGCTTTTAGGCGGATAAACAATAACTTCGGCATCGTAGATGTACTTGAAAGGGAGGCCTGTAAAGTAGCTTCTAAACCCAATATCCATGTCCTCTAGTATACAGCTCTTGAAACCGCCCAGCTCCTTAAGTGCCTTCCGCGTGAAAGCCATCGCTGCCCCGTTTAACCCAGCACATCGCTTTACTCTCTTCTCGAAAAAGTAGCTGGCAACACCAAACGATACGTAGTCGTAGAAGGCTAGCCGACTGAGTAAGCTATCAGGGTGAACCCTCTTCTTTATCTCTGCAACGTCATACGACGTCATCCACCTGTTGATTTTCTCGAGGAAACCTGTATCCTGGACTTCCACGTCATTATCCAGAAACACGAGAACATCTCCCTTGGCTAGACCAATGGCAGCGTTCAAGGCATTTACCTTACCCCTCCTCTCCCAAGAGACATCAAACCTGATGTTGCTGTACTTCTGAACCAGGTCTCGGACTTCGTCGTCTGGCTCATCGATCATTACAATTATCTCGTATGGAAAGCTTGTTTCTTGAGCAGATAATTGCCCAAGCAGTCTTTGCAGACGCCTCGCACTCCTATAAACAGGCACGATTACGCTTAGCCTAGGCCGCGACACAGGAGACTCCTAGATGTACTCGACTCCGCCATCCCTAAATATCTTCACTCCCGGGCCAACCACGCTGCCAGCCTTTATCCTCCCCCGAGGTGCGAGGAATACGCCCAGCTTCTGTTTCTCGTAAAGTATGCCCTGCAAAGGTAGTGGTCTCAGGATACTCCTATCAGGCGGCAAGTCGCTTATAACTGTTGTCCTCGGCTCTGCAACGCTCATAGGCCCCAAAACGCTGTCCGTTATGAGGGAGAAGCTTCCTGCCGTTGCCTTATCCTCTAAAATGGTTCGCTTGACCTCTGAGTGCGAACCAACAACGCTCCCTTCCTCGAGAGAAGTGAACTCTCTAATAAAGGCCCCCTTACCTACTAGGGCACCTCTACCCACATACGCTGGACCCCTAATCACTGCGTAGTGGTCTACAAATGCATCCTCCTCGACTATGACGCATCCCTCTAGAACAGCAAGTGGAGAAATTCTAGCCCGAGGGCTGATCAACGACACGCAGCCACCACCTAGAACTTCGTATAACCCGGATATCAAATCCCACGGGTAGTCTACAGCGACCCAGGAGCCACTCCATACAGCAGCCTCAATGCCCATCTTTTCGATTAGGGAATTCAAGGAATCGAAGAAACTCACCCCGTCATTTACCAACTCGACTATTTGCCTGGGCAAGATAAAAGCCCCTCCGAGCACAAAGCTCGACTCAACCACTCCCTCCTGCACCCTCTCGGGAGGAATTACTCTCTTGAGAGATTTCCCCGAAACATATGCCACACCGTAGCTCACTGTCTGAGACCTCGGGATCACTAGCGCTACAGGTCTCTGAATTCTTTCATGCACTTGAAGCATCATCCTAAGGGCCTCGCTTGGAACCAAGATGTCGCCAAACATGATGAAGAACCACTCCTCGCCTGAATCCCCAATAACCTGTTGCAGAGACTGCTCCAGCGTTGCACCTCCTTGAATTCTTAAATCAACCTTATCCTCCTTCTTCTCATGTTTGAGGACGCCCATCACGCTCTCTCTCGGCATTTTCTCATCGACGGCTAAGACAGCCCTCATCCCCGTAGCCTCAATAATCCCCGCTAGTGGATAAAGGAAGAGAGGCTTTCCTGCGATCTTCAACAGGAACTTGTGGTAACCCTCATTTAGAGGAAGCATTCGCCTGGGATTCCCAGCCGCCAAAACTACGGGCATCATTCTACTCCACCGTCACCGTCTTAGCTAAATTCCTTGGCTTATCGGGGTCATAACCTTTTTCAACAGCTGCGTAGTAAGCAACCAGCTGGAGAGGAATAACGCTCAGAATCGGGGTTAGAAATTCGTTAGCCGTCGGCAAAATGGCAGCCCTATCGAATTGATCAGCGAGGTCAGAATTGCTTGGAACAACTCCGATGACATGCGCCCCCCGTGCCTTCATCTCCTCCACGTTGCCGAGTAACCTCTTCTCAAGCTCTCTCTCTATAGAGACAAAAACGACTGGAAAGTTTCTCTCGACAAGCGCTATCGGGCCGTGCTTGCTCTCCCCGGCGGGGTAGCCTTCAGCGTGGATATACGCTATCTCTTTGAGTTTTAGTGCTCCCTCAAGGGCTATCGGGACCCCTAAACCCCTACTCAAGTAGTAGGCACTTGTCTTCTTAGCAATAAACGAGGCCAGCTCCTTGCTCCACCCGCTGTAGGAATTAATTGTTTTTTCCGCAAGTAAAGGTAAATCCCTCAAAGATGAGTACACATTCCTCAGCTCACCCTTGCCGAACTTTCCGCTGTAAGCCGATAGCAGCGTAGAAAGCCATGTAAGAGCAGTCAATTGGACAGTAAAGGTTTTTGTGGCAGCAACACCTATCTCGGGCCCAGCTTTCATGTATATTTGGCTGTCACTCTCCCTGGCTATAACGCTCCCAACAACGTTAGTTAGGGAAACCACCTTTACGCCTCTTTCCTTAAAGGCTCGGAGAGCTGCTAGTGTGTCTATCGTTTCACCGCTCTGGGAGACTGCTAGAAGAACGTCCCCCTCCCCCGCGGACCTCGCATACACCTCATACTCGGAGGAGATGAAGGGTATAACTTTCCGCGAAGAAGTTTTCATTGTTAACAGCGCAAAGTAAAGGGAGGCGTGAAAGCTTGTGCCAGCAGCAGTAACGAAGATATTCTCTCCGCCAGCCAGCAGCTCAGCCCCCCTCTCGTAGTCGCCCCCAAACCCCCTCACGGTCTCCCCGATGACTAGCGGTTGCTCATGTATCTCCTTAAGCATGAAGTGCGGGAAACCCTCCTTCCTGGCCTGCTCAGCTGTCCAGGGAACAACCATTACCCTACTGGATACGTCTACTGTAACACCGCTGACCGTCTCCACGTAGACTGTTTTAGCATCAATATAGCCTTGCTCCCCGTCATTCAACACTATCACCCTATTCGTGTACTCGAGGAAGGCCGGGATATCTGAAGCCACAAAGACGAGGTCTTTGCCCAGACCAATGACTAGTGGGGAGTGTTTCCTGGCGAAGAAAATCTTTCCGGGAGTAAGGGTGGAAACCACGGCTAATGCGTAGCTGCCATCGAGAGACCTGACGGCTCTACGAAAAGCCTCAAGGAAGCTAACCCCCTCCTTCAAGTGCTCCTCTATGAGGTGAGCAATCACCTCCGTATCAGTCGAGCTTTGGAAGACATGCCCCCTCTCCAGAAGCATCTTCTTCAATGCCATGTAATTCTCAATAATGCCGTTGTGGACCACGGCAATGTTCCCCTTACAGTCAATGTGCGGATGAGCATTTTCATCCGTAGGTGGTCCATGCGTTGCCCATCGAGTATGGCCCACGCCCACAAACCCGTCCATGCACCTCAAGCACTTCGCCTCGTCAACTGCATCTATCCTCCCAGCACCCTTCCTAACCAGCAGCCCGCTGTCCCCAACTATGGCTACGCCAACGCTATCGTAGCCACGATACTCCAGCTTCTTCAGGCACTCGACAATTATAGGACCCACATTTTTCCCAGCCGAAACTATGCCTACAATGCCGCACATGCAAACACTCAATCGCCTAAAACATTAATTAAAGTAACTATAATACGAACGTACTTAAAACTTTAGATGAAGCCTAACACGGAGTAATTCCTATATGCCGCCCTAGACTACCATGGTGACGGGTGAAAAAGTGGAAGAGCTGACAATTGAAGAATTCTTAGAGAAAGTGGCCGGTAAAGGGCTAAAAGTCCGGGAAGTGAAAGCAGCCCCGCCAGTAGTGGTTATAGAGTCCCATGGAAACCTTTACAGAGTAAGAGTAAAGTAGAAATAGAGCCTGAAAAGTTTACATGCCAAGCGTTATGAACGATATAGGCAGAGACGTTAAGAACCTGCTCAGGAAGCTCCTCCTCCACAGGCATGAGTACTTCTCAGGCGGTTTTCTGAACAGTGACGGAAGAAGGGTATTTGAAGAAGCCGCAAGGATGCTGATTCATGAGAAGCCCTTTCTGAAGAGAAGGGTTCGCTCAATCAGTAGGACTGGTGCTTTTGAGGACGTGTTAAAGCTGGCAAGAGAAGTACTAACGCGGGAAGAACTTGAGGAAATAATACGCAGCTGGTACACTGAACCGTATATAAGATACGCTGACCTTGACGACTTCTTTGCTAGCTCCTACTTCCCCTCAGGCGAAGCCAGGTCCACCGACAGAATGCCCTCAAGCTCGAAGTAGAAGATCCTCGCGTTCCGGAAGGAGATGTACCTTGATCCCCCCTCTTCTTTTATTTCGTACGTCAGAATAACCTTTGAGGGTGTCTCAGTCAAGCCGCTTCTCTCATAGGTCTCTATGATCTTGGCAGCCGTCCTCCTCCACTCCTCTAAGCTCTTATCCTTACTTACTCCGCTTTGCTTAATCTCCCGGGATAGAATCGCGTAGAAAGCTTTTCTCAAGTTGTACATGGCGCTCCGGGAACTCGGACTTATAGGCGTCTGAATAGTATTCGCCTGGGCAGCTGTTTCAACAACATCGAGGAAGTGCCTCAAATTCCTCCCTAGCTGTTCAATGTATATCCTCATCTGCTCTGGAAACTTTTTTTCTTTGATTCCACCCTCGATTGTCTTCAGAATTTCTTGAACCCCTTTAACGAGGTCTTCCAATTCTGCCACCTAAATATTTAAATGTAAAAACCTTTATAAAGTTTTAGATTGTAGTCGTGTACATAAAGATTTTTTAATTAACAACTGCCCGTTTGCACGGCTAAAAGGAAAACAATTAATATCCGCTTTACGAAAAGGATACGTGCACCCTAAGACCTTTCGCATAAGTAAATCTGCATCACTGCTTGGAGCTGAGGAGGCCTTTGTTTATCTAGCAAAAAGCCTTGAACTCAAGAGGAGGGGCGTAGACGTAATTTCGTTTGGAATAGGGCAGCCGGACTTCCAGCCCCCTCCCCATGTGATAGCAGAAGCGAAGAGAGCCATGGATGAAGGCTTTAACGGCTACGGGCCAAGCCTGGGAATGCCTGAGCTGCGCGAGGCGGTGGCTGAATTTGTGTCTCAAGAGTACGACACAGATGTGAAGCCTGAGGAAGTAGCTGTAACTGTGGGAGCTAAGTCTGCAATTTTCATGGCCATGGTTACTCTCCTCGAACCCGGAGATGAGGTGATAATCCCAGATCCCTCATACCCGCTCTATGAGTCAGTTGCAAGGTATGTAGGTGCTAAGCCTGTCTTCCTCAGGCTCCATAAGGGCAACAACTACAAGGTGACTTTCGCCGAAATAGAGAAGCTCTTCACCAGTAAGACAAGGATGATAGTTCTAAATTACCCGGAAAACCCCGTGGGAACAACTATAGAAGGCAAGGACGTAGAAGAAATTGTCGATTTTGCATCGAAGAAGGGGGTAGTGGTTCTCTCAGATGAAATCTACGACCACTACGCTTACGAGAAGAAGCACTTCTCCACCCTCCAAACGCCGGCATGGAGGGAATGCGTATACCATGTTAATGGCTTCTCTAAGACGTTTGGAATGACTGGGTGGCGCTTAGGCTACGTAGTAGCGAATGCTGACTTAATATCTAAGCTTTCAGTAGTGGCTAACAATATTTACTCATGCCCAGTGACCTTTGAGCAGATAGCAGCCGCAAGAGCTCTCAAGCAAGGGCTAGACTGGTTCAAGCCCATTTTCGAAGAGTACAAGAGGAGACGAGACATCATTCACAGCGAGTTGGCGTCAATTAAAGGTGTGAGGGTTGCAAAACCCGAGGGAGCCTTCTACATCTTCCCCGACTTCTCCCAGATAATAAGTGAGAAAGGCTTAAGTGGTGAGAGAGAATTGGCAGACAGGCTCTTATATGAAAAAGGAGTAGTCGTTCTGCCCGGAACAGCTTTTCCAAAGGAGGGGGGAGTAAACCACCTAAGATTCTCCTACGCTGTCGCTGAGGACGCGATAAGAGAGGGCATGAACAGGATAAGGGAGTGGATAGAAAGCTGAGCATTCCTGGGAGATAAGTTTTTAATTTCCAAAAACCTCCGAGAATAGTAGCAGGCACGGCGTGATCAAGTTGGCGTCACTGATCAAGATATCGCTCTGCGGCCCGGGTGGTGTGGGCAAGACCAGCCTGGCGCGCCGCTTCACCAGCCAGCAATTCAACCCAAGCGAGAAACTAACCGTTGGGATACAACACTTCTTCAAGGAACTACAGCTGAACAATAGAGAGTTCTCCGTGGCGATATGGGACCTCGGGGGCGAGCACAGGTTCCGCTTCCTCGCGCCCATGTTTCTCAAGGGAGCGAAGGGGATAGTGTACGTGTTTGATCTTACTAGGGAGGAAACCTTCCTGGAAATAGATGAGTGGAGGAAGATAAGCGAGGGAGTAATTGGTAATGTTCCAAGCATACTCGTGGGGAACAAGGCGGATCTAGGGGAGTTAAAAATTGTGCCGTACTCTCTGGCCCGCGAATATGCCCTCTCAAAGGGTATGCTTGAATATTTTGAGGTTTCAGCCGCGAAAGGGATAAATGTAAGTGAAGCATTTACGTTTTTATTAAAAGCAATTATTGAAAGAGTGGGGATATGAGTAAATTGGGAGTAGTGCGAGCATTCAAGATTAAGTGCCCCTCATGCAATTCCATCGAAACAGTCGAAGTGGATGAAAAAGTTCTTTACGAAGCACAGAGCAACCCCCTGGGACTAGCAGGCATAGCTTTCTCGCACGAAGACCATGTGCTGATCGTGTACATAGACAGGAATGGAGGAGAAAGGGGGACGCGAATATTCCCCCTGTTACAGCCCACCGCGAAGGGCTTTTACCAGGCAACTGTCCCCACAGAGTGGCTGAGAGGGCTCAGGAACATAAGCGGCTTTACTGTTGAAAGCAGACGAATAAATTACCGTATTACCGGCTACTTAAAGCCATCCACAAGCAGCATAAAGGTCCGTAAGGGTGAGACATCCCTCGAGATCGACTTCACCCGAGACATCAGCTATCATTCCGCTAAATCCTGGATGGAGCTACTGGTAGAGGCACTTGACTCATCCTTCTCGACTAACCAGGCAGACTACATAAATGCAATTAGGCTCTTGGACGTACTAGTAGAGGAGCAACCCTTTGAATACGTTAAACAGGTGTTTTGGCTGATCACGAATGCATCGAATATTTCTGTGAAGGTTCGAGAGCGTGAATCACTACTTGTCAGGAAGTACAGACCCATGATAATATATGAAAAGTATGATGGTGGCTTTATCAATAAAGTGCTTGAGGCTTCAAGAATTAAAGTTTCTCAACTCGTAGGTCTCGAGAATCCTCAAGTCATCTACTCCTACATAGAGGCTCTGCTCTCGCTCCAGAGGAGGAGAGTAATAGACTTGGTGATAGAGTGATGTCCTATCCAGAGGTTTACCACGACCTCGCCGTCATGCTACTCCCCGAGGCGCTATCCACCCTCAGGAAAACCTCTGCACCACAATTTCTGGACCTGGTAAGCATCGAAAATATACTGCCATCGCTGGTTTCATCAGCAGATACTCGCCTAGGTAGTTCACGCATAGGAATAGAGCAGAGAGAATTCCAGGAAATTTTCCAGTACGGAATAACGGCCTACGCTGATGCATATCTAGAGGGCGACTGGAGACCCTACCTCCTTTTCACCGAACTGTTTAACAAGATGGCTATAGTCGAAGCCCTCCAGGAATGGGCCATAAACATTACAACTTTTACCCAGAACCCAGTAGTGGTAGAGGCTAATCCTGCTGCACCGATAATGCTTGCAAAGATGCATGCACGTTTTAGGACAACTCCTTACGTTATAGCTGAGAAGTGGATCTTGCAAAATACGATCCTCAAGGAAGCATTTGACGAGTATAACCGCAAATACAATCTTAACCTTAAGGCTCTTCCTCTGGAGAACCCTGAGCAATACACAGTCCTGAACTCAAATGTCGATGTTTTCATTTCCTCGTCCCTCGAGGCAATGAGCTTAGGGTGGAGAACCACGTTAGACCTGGCTGTAAAACTCCTTAAAAGGCGGGGGACTCTTATCGCCATGATTCCAGATAATGCCAGAGAAGGATTAAGGTCACTTTTAAAGATCTGGAAGATACCTGAGTATCCACCTCTCGACAGACTGCTAAGAGACTTGCAAGCGGCAAAATTTACACAAACACGATACCATGCGCAAGGACCCTTCACCATTATACAAGCTCAGAAGAGGTAAAGAGGCAAAGTGTTAGTCATCTACATACAGGACCCCAGAAAGTCCTCCCCCGCACCAATAGCAATAAGCGACGAGTCATCATTCTTCAAAGCACTTCTCGACGAAGACCTATCACCAGTCAAGTGTTACGACAAGGGTGGGTTACGGGTCCAGTGCCCAGAGAAACTGTTACCCGATCGGGCAGGAGATGCCGTTGTCGTAGGAGGCATTGTTGCAGAGGCCTACTCTCCAAGGCTAGAGCTGCCCTATATGGATGAAAGAATTTTGAAGCTTCATCCAAAATATACTCCAAACAGCCTAGACTCACTGATGGAAGTAGTCAAAGGCAACCTGGGTCTCTCTAGAACATTTGCAGAGGGAACGATCCTGACTGTTGTCCCGGGGCAACTAGTTTCAAGAAAAGCTTTTGCTGTCGCCTACGCTGGCGTACTCAGCCAAGAGTCTCTGGACATAAAGTTCGAGGCCTTACTTGACACGCAGCTCAACAGCTATTCAAGGAAATATACGCGATGGAGCTTGCTCGAGCGTTATGAAGACTGGCTGAGCGTGCCTTGGCAGTATGTGCTAGCACCTGGGAAAAACATGAGAAGACTACTTGAAATAGTATTAGAGAGACCTGTGGCAAGGCTTCCTAAAAAGTTCCTCCTGGACAAATATAAGTCTCCCCAAGACTTCCTCAAAGAGTTGCAGGCTTGGTTGAGGAGCGTCAAGTTGCCGTTCGATAAGAGACGAGAAGTACGCAGGCTTGTTGTCTTCATAGATGAGAACCTGTTCAAAGTGAATGGAGGCTACAGAGCCGTAGTTATAGCGAAGAACACCAGCAGGAAAATCGTGGCTAGATGGTACTTTGACCGGAAACTCGAACTCCAGGGATTTGACGGGTTCCCACCAGAGGCCGTCAGAGACACGGATATGGAAGTGGCCGTGGGTAACGTTCCCAGGGAGGTACAAGCCATGATCCCAGTCCAACTAGCTTCATTTATAATTAGACAAGCCATTCTTTCGCCTATAAAGATTGAGGACTTTGTAGCACTCAAGGTGCATAGGTGGGTTGAGATAGCAGAACTGCTATAGGTTACTTGCACTTCAGAAACTTGTATATTTTCGTATAATCCTTATCTCCAATTTTTCCTATCTGTGAAGCCTCTAGAAAAGTTTCCGCTAGCCTAGAGGTTACTGGCAGGGGCTGACCTTTGTGGAAACCTGAAAGAACAGCGTAAAAGAGGTCTTTTGCCGCTAGCCCTAATTGGAAACTGGTTTGAATGGAATCGTCAAGAAGTCTCTGCGCGTACCTGTCAACTATCGCCTTCAACCATAGTTTGCTTGCTATGTCTAAAAACTCTTTTTCCTCAACATTCCAAGACTTAACCAGAAGTAATGCTTCGGCGAGCGACTCTAGAGCCATGAAGTACATGGTATTCAGCGCTAACTTTATGACTGACGCCCTTTCTGGCTCTCCGACGTAGACATGCTCCTTACAGTACTTTCCAGTTAAGCTGCTCACCCTGCTAAATGCGTTCCCGCTCCCACCGACTAGGCAGAGGCATTCTCCTCTCTCAACACTTGCCGGGTTTCCCATAACGGGGATGGCAAGATACTCTATGCCAAGTGCACGAGCACTTACATAAGCTTCGTGAGTATGTAGAGGTGAAACAGTACTATGATTCACAATTACCTGGGTTGCAGCACGGCTAAAAATTTCTCTAAGGATGCTCCTCGACGCCTCATCATCAGAAACCATGAGAAAAATTATCTCCGAATTTTCAGCAACCTCTTTAACACTATTTGCAATTCTAGCACCGTACTCTGCTAAAGGCCTGGCTTTTTCAACAGTCCTGTTCCATACAATTAGTTCATTACTCGTTTTCGCCAAGTGGAGAGCCATGGGAAAGCCCATTCGCCCAGTACCAATAAACCCGATTTTCATGCAATCCCTTAATTTCAAAAGCTAAAATATAAATTAATCTATAAAGTATCTAAGTTGTAAGCAACAATGCGAGTAGATGAAGCCGTCGATATCGTCATGAAAACTCTTCAATTGAGGGGCTACGAGGTAAGCAAAGCAGAAGAAGAGGGAGAAAAAACACTAGTAGTCAAACTTGGAGCGAAGACGGCTAAAGTAAGATTCCATGAAGAGATGGGAGAAGTAATTGAACTCCACTTAAGATATGAAAACGTTCCCGGGATAACTATCCTAAAGTGCGAGAGGCACGACGCCTACATGAGATGTATAGAGGATCTCCTAAGTCGATTCTAAGAGACACGTAAACCCCCTAAGAACAAATTCTCTTTGAACAGAAAACTCAGCTATGTGGGTGGATCCCTCCAAGACATCCGAAAAGTAAAATGACCACCATTTACCCGCATAGAATTAAAAAGGGCTCTTCAGGCATCAAAAGAGTATGCTTTACATAGTGCATGCAACTGGTCAATGCAACTTGAAGTGTAAGTACTGTGGAGGAAGCTTCAATCAGAAAAAGGTTCCCTGGAGAATCCAGTATAACTACGACTATTTAGAAAGGTTTATCGAAGGAGACCCCGAGGCTATCGTTGCTTTTTATGGAGGCGAGCCATTGCTCAATGCAGACTTCATAGCCTGGGTCTTAGACCACGTGAAAGCCAAGCATTTCGTTATCCAGACAAATGGAACAATGCCTCAGAAATTGCCCAAGGAATACTGGTTAAAATTTGACACGATCCTGCTCTCCATAGACGGTAAACAGGAACTCACCGACAAGTACCGCGGAAGAGGGGTTTACGAAAAAGTGATATCTACAGCTAGGTGGTTGAGAACGATCGGCTTCTCCGGGGACTTGATAGCTAGGATGACTGTAACAGAGGACACCAACATTTATAGCGAAGTTTTGCATCTCTTATCTTTAAACCTCTTCAGCCACGTACACTGGCAACTAGACGTAGTGTGGAACAACAGGTGGAAAAACTTCCAGCAGTGGAGGGATACATCTTACCTGCCGGGCATAAAAAAGCTTGTTAATTTATGGGTTCAAGAAATGTCCAGAGGGAGGGTCTTAGGAATTGCCCCCTTCAAGGCCATAGCTACTAAGACTTTTCAGGACAGTTATACAGCCCCACCCTGCGGAGCGGGAGTAAACTCCCTCTCCATCCTTACAGATGGGAGGATCACCGTCTGTCCGATTGCGGTTGAAGAGAAGTGGGCGGAAGTCGGGAGCATATTACGAGGAACATTTAACCGGGAAAGAACTCCACGGATAGCTGAGCCCTGCACTTCCTGCAGCTATTATGAGTACTGTGGGGGAAGATGCCTCTACGTTTACGTTGAGAGGCTTTGGGGCGAGGATGGGTTCCGTGAGGTATGCAAAGCGACAACTGGGCTTATCAATGCTCTTCTAGAAGTGCTCCCCAAGATCGAGAGTTCTATAGTACAAGGGAGAGTATCCATGAACGATATCCTTTACCCCCCGTATAATAACACGGTAGAGATTATCCCATGAGGCTTAAATTCTGTACCTTCCTATTTAGGGAGAAATTTTTACGAAAAACTAATATTGCTATTTAATTCTCCAGTTCTCCGTGAGGTCCTTAGACGTTGCCTTCATACATGCACCAAGCGTTTTCGACTTCAGGAAGCAACCATACGTAAATTATGGCCCAATAAGCGACGTAGTCCCCTCAAAGCCGATATTTGACATGTACCCAGCTGGCTTCTTCTCGCTAGTATCCTACCTGGAGGAGAGAGGGATAAAGACAGGGATATTCAACATTGCAGCAAAAATGATAAATGACCCTAGGGTAGACGTGGACAGGCTCATTAGGCAGATAGATGCTAAAATTTACGGCATCGATCTCCACTGGCTAGTCCACTCCCATGGAGCAATCGAAATTGCAAAAATAGTGAAGGAACTCAAGGGGAGGCCAGTCATTCTCGGAGGCTTGTCGTCAACCTATTACTGGCGCGAGCTGCTTGAAAAATACCCCTACATAGACGCCGCTGTTCTAGGGGACACAACCGAGCCAGTCTTCTACCAGCTTGTAACAAGAATTGAAACAGGCTCTCTTGAAAGCCTCAAAGAGATACCTAACCTGGCCTACAGGACAAAGGACGGGAAAATCAGGTTTACAGGCATACGCTATGTTCCCACAGATCTAGACGAACTACGCCCCAAGTACGATATTGTAGTAAAGGTGATGGTCAGGAGCGGGATAACCCTGTCCCTGCCGTGGAGCACGTTCCTTAAACACCCGGTAACGGCGGTGATAACTTATAAGGGATGCACCTATAACTGTCTGGCGTGTGGAGGAAGCCACTTTACATACAGCGTTATACTGCAGAGAAAAACCCTGGGGGTTAAAAAGCCCGAGACACTATTCGAGGAATACAGAGAAATCACAGAAAGACTAAAAGCACCAATATTCTTCGTAAACGATCTCCAGGTTCTGGGAAAACACTACATTGAGAGATTATCCCAACTATTAAGCAGCGAAAAGCAAGACGTCGAAGTCTTCTTTGAATTCTTCGTCCCCCCTCCCAAGGAGATCCTACGATTACTCAGGAAGACCAGCGAAAAAGTCTACCTACAAATATCTCCCGAATCGCACGACGAAGAAACTAGGAAACTTTACGGCAGACCATACACAAACCAGTCCCTGAAGGCGTTCCTCAGAAGCGCGGAACAGCTAGGCTTCGAAAGAGTAGACATGTACTTCATGATTGGTTTGCCGGGACAAACAGTGGAAAACGTTAGGCTGCTTGGAAAGTTCTTTGAAGAGCTATGGCGAGAAGCCCCAAAAGTTGCCGACGCATTTGTCGCACCCCTAGCGCCCTTTGTCGATCCGGGAAGCGTAGCCTTCCACAAGTCATCGAGATACGGATACAAGCTGTATGCATACACCTTGACTGAGCACAGGGAATTATTGCTTTCAAAGGACTGGCATCAAATGCTTAACTACGAAACCCTGTGGATGACTAGGCGGGAAATAGCCGAGGCAACATACAATGCTGTTGAAAGCCTAGCGGAAAGTAAACACAGCTGTGGCATCATGGATGACGAGTATTATAGTGCAGTCGTCCAGAGCATTAATCTTGCTAGGCAAAGGAAAAAACCCGGAGTATTCGATTCAAAGGAGACGCTGAGAGAAGAGGAACTCTACCCCACGAGGAGAACTATGCTTTCCTACCTGACTCCAAGACTTGCATGGGAAATAGTGAAGTACAAGTTCACCGCTTAGACTCCTCATATATCTCAAAGTACTCGCCAGCTACTTCCTCAACAATTGCGTCCAGACCTCCAACCCTCACGATTCCTGAGCTAGTCTCCACCTTGAAGTGAGCAAACCCCGCGGGGACATCTAGGACAGCGTCTAAGATGTTTCCCTCGATCTCGACCCTAGCCCCAGTATCTATCTCATAACCCTTAACCCTCAGCCTCAACTTCCTGTTCTCCAGGAGGAGTTTCTTGGTCTCATAAAGAGCTATTCTGTGAAAAGTGAATTTCCAAGGCAGATCATAGTTCTCATCAACAACAACCTTGGCATTTACCCACCTATTCATAAAGTCGTGTGAGAGGTAGTCTGTAAGCGTTCTCTCCTCAATAAGGTACCCATGGCGCGTTGGGAGCGTTGGACGGGCTTTGAGGACCCCTCCCCTCTCTGAGTCAACCACGACTACCAGGTCTCCCGAGATAGCCACTCTAAGCTTCTTCAAAAACGGCATATCCTCAAGGATAAACTTAGCCCCCCTCTCACCCAGAGAGTACGTCAGCACGTAAACCCTAACCCCCCTCTTTATAGCATTTTCAATCCTCTCGCTCAGCATGTGAATAAACTTCACATCGCCCATTATCAGCGCATCCGTAGTTGCGCCGTCTAAAAGCTCTGCCAACCGGTTTTTGGCGATCTCGGGCTCGCGGACGACCCAAACACCAAACCTTTCCTCGGGGGCAGGCTTTGCAATCGACTGCATGTATCCCAGAGCCTTCTTGGCCAAGACATCAAAATCCCTCAAGAAAATGTTCAGCAACAGTTGCGGATCCACAGCCCTAAACTTCTTAGGTCTTCCACCCAGCTCCTCAATATACCCCTTGGAAGATAGCCGCGTCAAAGCAACATGTATCTGCGGCCTATGCTTCACCAAGTGATCAGAGATCTCTGGGGCGCTCATGGGACCCCTCTCAAGCAGCAATAGGTAGAGCTCAGCCTCCAGCCCTGTAAGCCCCAAAAACCTCAAGAGCTGTACAGCAGTATCTCGAGGCGAACCAGAGTCCAAAGCCCCGGGAATCTTTTCGCCCATAATCCATCTAAGCAAAAGTTAGGCACGCAGGTATTAATATTTAATTGTTTTAATTTGAAGAATAAAGGTAAATACAAATTCTCTATAAATTGCTTAAATCTTTTCCATGCTTAAGGGAGACAGCATAGTAGAGGTCTCCAAGCAACACAGCAGTATTTGCCACTTCGACAGCCCTATTCCCGAAGAGGTAAACAACGCTCTCAATGTTCGGTCCACCAACATCAATTAACGCCCTACAATCAGGGTACTTGTCGAGTAGATCCGCGGCAGCGGAGGCAGCTGGGTTAGCCGAAGGGTACTGTTCACTGCTAAACTCCTTAAAGAAGACCCCCATGCTTATCAGAGACTCCCTAACCAGCTCATCGTACTTAATATTCATGACAGCTCTAAACCTTCCATTAATTGAAAGCAGGATGCCTCCTAGATGCCTGGTAGCCCCGAACTCGGGTCTCCTGTACAGGATCCCCCCAGTCTTAGACCTCGAAATCCTGCCAGGAACAGCTGCAACATCATAAATGTTTTTAGCCCCCGGAATGGCTACGGCAATATTGCTCATAACTTCAGGTATCAGGAAACTAAAGTACTCCGAGGATGATAGTATCAAAAGGGCTCTCTCCAGATCCGCCATCACCAGCCCTCGGCTCACATCAAGCTCCGGGTAAACAACCTTAGTGCATATAAAGCACTCGCTCTTACGCCAGCCATACCTCTCATGAGCCTTACAGGCATCTCCAGAAGCAGCTACGAGCCACCAATACCTATTGGCTAGATAGCCAGCCTCATTAATGTTCCCGCTCTGCAGGAGCGAGGCTATCCTCCTGGAAACAGCCTTTAACTCCACCTCAGAAATCTCCAGACCTACAGCTTTGTCACGGCGCGACTGCCCACTATGCAAAACCTTACTGACAGCTGCCTGTGTCACGCCCGTTAGCCGAGCGATATCCGTCTGAGACATGCCTAGTTTCCTCAACTCCAGGATCAGAAGCTTACGCATATAGGGAATGAAAACATTAGAGGCAACCGTTTCCGGGAACATTACACCACTAGTAAATACTCCACGTTAACTGTGTTATAAATTTATCACTATGTATAATCCCCCTGATTGGCTATAACTCAGTTAAACATGCCTGGTCACAAATGCTTTAACCCAGTAATAACGCGCGCGCTACACGATTGGATTTCCCAGCCATAGCCCCTCCTTCTCGGGGGTGCCCGGTACAGACTCCACGCCCAGCCGCAACGTCGCTGGTCCGGGCGCCGTCCATCGTGGACGACATCTTTAACCTCTCTCCTCTCAGCAGCACCTCATGAGACCGCGAACCTCAGAGCTCGCCCTAACAACCACTCAGTATGTATTCACGCACCCTATCAGGGTTCTTCACGCCGTAGATGCAGTTCCAAGGCTTAACTAAGACCTCACGAATAGCTCTTCCACCCCCCACTAATACTCCAGCTCCTCTTTTCGAAAAAACGCCCCCACCCCCTAAGCTATAAGTCTCCCCCAAGCCGAGCTGACTAGGAGTAACTACAACAATATGCCCAAAGTTAAACAGCCTCCCAAGGATAGGTCTAACAACAATAACATCACTGATCGCCTCCCCACTCACGTGCCTCTCCACACGCCTCAACAAGCCCCCAGACACGACAACGCTCCTCCGCGTAACAAAATACCTATACGACCTGCGCTGAAGCTCAATAAAGAACAGCCATGTTGAAGAGAAGAGGCCTAGCAGAACAGCCCTACCAGCCAGCCCCAGGCTCAAACCGAGGTATAAACGAATAGACTCAATACACACATAAACTACCACCTCAAATACGACAAGCCACACATTCAGGTTAACGAGCCAGTCCATAATTCCCAAAATCAGAGAAACCACGACCCCAAAAACGTAAACCACCCCGTCGATGGGAGGCATGTCCGGTAAAAGCATCTTTAAGGCAAAGCTAGCCATGCTCGACGCTTCAGCCAGGAAGTCTGCGGCAACGTAACGTAACCCCAGCAGGAATAGCAGCGACAGCAGAGGAGTCAATGCCCTAGCATATAAACCCAAGTAAGAAAGGCTAGTGGGTCTCCCCTCCCAACAAAACTCCTCCCCCTCCACAGGCATTTTCACCAGTAAAGATAATTGTTACCTCCTTTTATCCCAGTAAAAGCTCTTGGGCCCTCCTAATCACAGGTATTCTTTCCAGAGGCTTAATCAGGATCGATGCCAGGATTATGGATACGAGCGTCTGCCCAAAAATATCCCTAATAAGAGAAGCAAGCGCGGGAGCCATGCCCTTGACATACACGTTCACAACGAAGTACGTGAAGCTCATCACCAGCCCACCAATAACCATCATCATCAGCTGGACTTTGAAGCGCCTACGAGCACCCAAGCCAACAATAAACCCCTGTAGCCCGTGGGCGACGAGAGTCACGTACCACCTCGGATAGCCTATCAACAAGTCAGCAATAACTGGACCAACCAAGCCAACCACGAGGCCCACCTGGGAGCCAAAAAGCAAGCCCGCAATGTAGATAACTGTATCGCCCACGTGCGTGTAGCCACCAGTAGGCGACGGCAAAGCGAGGCCGGGAAAATACGTCAACGCTGCTGTTAAAGCAGAAAACACCGAAGCTACGGCAATAACGAGACTACTCTTCCCCTTCCTACCCACAACCATTGTTAAACTAAAAAGCGATTTAAGCTTTACTTAAAAGCCTCTGTATTTTTGACAAGTACCTGGCGGTCTTCACGGCCTCAGGGCTAACCTCCCGAGCCTCACCGTCCTCGATGACAAAGTGCCTTACGTTTATGTCCCGCCCGGACACTTTCTTCGCCTCCTCAACAGCATGATGTAGCTGGATACAGTGTGGTGAACCATCCACTGTTAAGACCGCAACCTCCTCAAGCTCAACCCTCGCAAACATTGAGGCGAGCTTCAACCCCACAATGTTTAGGTGCTCAGCCTCCAAGCAAGCTCCTAGGGCAACGCGCCCCTCACTAAACCTGGACAACACCTCTGGGTACTCGTAGAGTATGCAGGTCCCGTACACGAGGAGCCTCCGCTTCTCACGCAACTCCCTACCGGCAACGTTAAACTCAGTTAAACGCCTACAATTCGCGGACATATGCAGGGCCTCAGCCTACTTTTACCAGTACGTCAAGTATAACCTTGGCGCCAGATACGAGCCTTTCTTCAAGCTCAGCCTCGGAGATCATCCTCTTCCCGGGGAACAGCAAGTTTCCGTTCACCAAAAGGACAGCCGAGCTCCTCACGCCTCTGAGACGCGAAACAGCGAACAGAGAGGCGCACTCCATCTCCACACTAACAGCACCAAACCCGCTCCACCTCTTAACGACCTCAGGCGTCTCAGCGTAGAAGGCATCACTACTCACGACAGGGGCAGTCCACACGCGTAGCCCCATCCCCCTCAAAGCCTCGCTAAGCCTCCAGGTAACCTCCAGATCAGGTGCAGGCGCGACGCACACGTCTCCAAAGTACTGCTTGAAGAGCCCGCCAGGATGATAAAAGGCAGAGACGGGGACAACGAAGTCTCCCGGCTCCACATCCTCCCTTATACCACCAGTTGTGCCGTAACGTACCAAGATCCTGCCTCCAAGCTGAATAAGTTCCTCGAAGACTATGGTAGCACCGGAGCCACCCATGCCATGAGTAGCCACGGTTACCTCTTTGCCTCGCCAATAGCCGTTATAGGTAAGGAGGCCCCTATTCTCGTTCACCAGCCTAGCATCCTCTAGGAGCTTAGAAATTAGACTAGCCCTCCCCGGGTCACCAACAACGATTACTCGCTCAGAAACCCTTTCTGCACGTATATGGTAAGGCATAACTTAGATGCTAGAAAACACAGATATAGATTTTTACCTCTTAGCCCAGGCGTACACAAACAACTGCCCAGGAACCTCGTAGTCAAAAAACGTGGCAACCCTGTAATCCTGCTCAAGAAGGCTAACAATCCTGCCTGGAGAGGAGTACGGGGGATGAACCTCTATGATCCACCTCTCCACGCGGTCTGGAGAAACAAGCTCCCGGGACGAGAATAGAACCCTTTCTTCAACACCCTCTATATCCATCTTCACTAGGGAGACATTCTCCAGCGAAAACCTCTCAAATACTTCACCCAAAGTAAAAACTCCTACACGTATAGGCTCAAACCCCCCAGCAGAGCTGTCAACATAGCCCGGTATAAGGGATGAATTGACCCCATTATCCGCAGCATAGAAACCTGAAAACCCCCTCTTCTCCCCCACAGCCCCGCACAGAACCCCCGCACCCCTCACACCGTTCAGCGCCAGATTCACGTAAAGGTACCTGCACGCAAAAGGGTTAGCCTCAACAGCGCAGACTCTAACACCCCTGTTCTCCCTAGCCACCTTTACGCTGAAAAAACCCACAAAAGCCCCCAAGTCCAGTACAGCTGAGCCTGGCTTGAGGCACGTTAAGCAAGGAACCCTCTCATAGTCCCTCAACACGTAGATGTGGCTCAAATTCGAGAGGCTAGCCCTGATCCACCTCCTCGGAACCACGAACCTGCAACCCCCGTACGGGATAACTACGCTGTCGAGCGGAAAATACTCCTCGATGCATGCCAGGAACCTACTGAGAAAAAAATATGTCTTATTAAGTGCAGAAACGCGGCTCATTAAAGCTTCACGCTGACGACTGCCTCGAACACTGCGCGAGATGCCTTGTCCACAGCCTCTCTAAGCTCCTCAGCGGTAGCCATCTTCTCGTAAGCGTGGCCCAAGACATCGCTTATAACGAAGCACGCCCCGGTCTTGACGCGCCTATGCCTGCCGACCAGGAACAGCGTGGCAGCCTCCATATCGACGGCTATCATGCCCCTGGAAATCCACTTGTTTAGGTAGTCCAGGCCAGCGTAGAAGTTGTCACTACTTATCACGGGGCCCAAATGGTAAGTCAACCCCATCCTGCTAGCGCTCTCAACCAGCGCCTTGAGGACCTCGTAATCCGGCACTGCCGCCATGCACTCACCAGGAGAGTAGGTATTCATGGTTCCACCCCCGCTGTACGACGCGCCAGTGGCTATGACGAAGTCCCCGACCCTCATCTCGGGCAGGAAGCCCCCACAGGTCCCAAACCTAACTATAAGCTTTGCACCAAGCATTATGAGCTCTTCAAACACTATGGCAGCTGAAGGCGCGCCAATCATGTGGGTAGCAACCGTGACGTTGACGCCCCCGTACTTCCCGGTGTAGACGAGGAAGCCCCTGTTCTCGTTCACAAGCCTGGCGCCCTCCAGGTACGATGAGAGCTGCTTTACCCTTGCAGGGTCCCCGGAGGCAATGATCCTTGGAGCAATGTCCTCAGGCTTAGCCAAAATATGCAGCGGCTTTGGCATCGAAAAATGTAGCCAAGCCCCCTATATTACTTTATCCACCCCAATTATCCTCTCAAGCTCTGGGTCCTCGTCGAGAGCCCTGCGCAGAAGCATTTTAGATGCCGCCTCAGCCTGGTTAACCACCCTCTCCTCGTCGAGGAACGAGTGCCTCCTCCCCCTCACGACAACCCTCCCATCCACGATTACGGTATCCACATCACCGCTGCTAGCCGCATACACTATGTTCGCGAAGGGGTTTAGGAAAGGCCTAAGCCTGACACTCGACAAGTCGATGACTACGAGGTCGGCTAAGGCATCCTTGCCGACGTAGCCAGCATTCAAACCGAGGTACCTGGCGCTCTGCCTAGTAGCCATCTCAAGCAAGTCGTACGCCCTCCACACCCCACTCCTCTCAAACTTCATCCGCTGACCGTAAACCATGAGCCTCATCTCCTCAAAGAAGTCAGTATTATCATTATAGCAGGGGGCATCAGTGCCGATGGCGACGTTCCCACCCAGCTGCCAGTAGTCGTAGGCGTGGAAAGGAGTCCCGGACAGCATGTAGGTAGACGGGCACTGTGCAATCAAACTACCACTATGCGCCAACAATGCCTTCTCATTCTCATCGACAAAGTTCGCATGAGCAACAATGGTCCTCCTACCCAGAAGACCAAGCCTCTCAACATACCTCACAGGCGTATAGCCTGTCTCCTCCCTGACAACCTTAAACTCCCTCAAAGTCTGAGCCAAATGCATATGCAGGAAAAGACCCCTCTCACGAGCCACCTCGCCTAAAAACCTGAGATTCTCCCTAGCAACAGTATCAGGCGCGTGCGGAGCCAAAGCCGGGATAACCAACCCGCTCCCAGACCACCTCTCAACAAAGCCCAGTGAAGCCTTAAGCTCCCTCTCACCAGTAAAGGGTCCATCACGATCCATGTACGTGTGACCAAGCAAACCCCTCAAACCAAGCTCACACAAGGCCCTAGCAACCTGGTCCATGAAGAAGTAGTGGTCAGCAACCAGCACAACACCACTCTTAAGAGCCTCGAGACCACCCAGAAGCGCAAACCTGTAGACAGAGTCCCCATCCAAGCTACGCTCAAGAGGCCAAAAAACCCTGTAAATCACATCACCAACATCACTGGCCAAACCCCTAAAACCAGCCATCGCGACATGCGTATGCAAGTCATAAAACCCCGGCAAAACCAGCTTACCACGACCATCAATGACCTCATCCGGGCTACCAAAACTAGAAACAATCGACCCATAATCACCAATCGCCGCAATCCTATTATCCCGAACCAAGATCGACTGCCCCCTCAAAACGGTCCCAGCACTATCCATCGTCAAAATCGCTTCAGCATCACGAATAGCAAGCAAACCCATACGTAAAACCCCCAACACCCAAAATCTTAAAACTAACGCCTCCCAACACCCACTAAAACTCCCGTCCGATGAATAAAACCCACCCCAAACCCAGCAAACCATGCTAACGCACCTTCCAAGAGCAATCTTAATATTGCAAAACACTAATTCGCTGGTGTGAAAGACCTAGAAGCCTTGATGAGCACGCTGAAAGAAAACGTGGAGAAGATAGATGAAACACTGTTCGCAATGGATGCGGCAACCATGATACATCATGTCGATGAGCTAGCTAAAGCAAAGACGCTGGAGGAGGTTAAGGAGGAACTAATACATATAAATAGTAGCACGGAAACTGCTTTTAAGTTGCGAATCGAAGCTGAGGAACTTGGCGATGGAAAATTAGCTATTCGCTTCAAAACAACGAGTAAAAAGGCAGAAGTGGATCTTGAGCGAACAGCTACAGCCGCCGGGGGAAAGATAGTCTTTCGTTACAGAGACGGGCAAGAGAAGGTTGTAATCGAGCATACTGGAAACCTGGATGAAGTGAAAAAATTTGCAATCATCATCTTAGTCTTTCTCTACAATCTATCCTTCTTCGTATATTTCTACGAGCGTGAGAAAGCCGTCAAACTGAGCCAACTAGTATGGGGAGAGGAATAATTTTTTTTCTATCCGCGCTGCTTAGAGGGCTCCTCAAGTGCCTTTTTCAATACTCTTAATGTTTTCTTTGCTCTTTTTAAGGTTCCATCATAAGATGCAAATGGTTTTAGCGCGCTCCACGGATAAACTAGAGAATGGACAGTTGGGAAGCACTAATGGATACCCACCCGAAACAGGCATAGAAGCCATAGGCGCGCCCCCCTTACCCTTTTAAATTAACGTTCCCGGCAAACCGCGCGCTAGAGAAAAAGGGAAAAAAGGAATTATTTAATTTCTATACGAGCGGTTCCGCCCTTACGTTTTCGTTGAATTTGTTATCCTTGTTGAATTGCTATAAGCCTCGTTTCCAAGACCTGCAACGCTTACTACGTGGGCAGATAGCGGGTCCCCTCTTAGGTCTACAACCTCCCATCCCCTGCTTTGTGCCAGTGCCTTCCAGGCGCTGTCAAGTGGGTAGTCCTTATGGTAATAGGGGGCATCTGATGTATACCCTCCCATGTAAATTACCCTGAGCGGTTGAGACACGTTAAGCAGCACACTCGATATGGCATCAACGTATTTACCCAGCCAGTCTGCGGACTTCCAGAAGCCGTCGCAAGGCACCTCTATTATCGCGCCTCTGCTGTACTTCTTGTAGCTCCAGCCAACGCTGAAGTGCCTGCCCAGTTAACCGTGCCAGCAACCTTGTGGTAAATGGATACTTGATAGTCCCAGAGAGCTGGCACGCTGGTGCCAAGGTATTGCTGGAAAGCTGGATCGATGACTGCGCCGTTATCATACCCGCATGCCCGAGGGTTCTGCACAGCGTAAAAGACGGGGTACCACGCTGCTACACTCCTTCCGTAGTACGGCTGGGTATCCACCTCGACAACAAAGACCACGGTCGATTTGCTCACGATCTGCTCAACTTCATCGCTGTAAAGAGATGGGATGCTGTACGACGCGAAAACCAGCGTATAATTGGTAATGTACTGCTTGGCCTTGCCCCAATCATTCGTGTCCAATAGGTACACCGCTGTTTTGATCTGCGTGGCTGGATACATGCTCAGGTAAGCTGTGCCATCCATCAGGTGCACGACGACGTTGCTCGGGTCAATTACCGCTCCGCTCAAATCCATGCAGATGAACCTGTCGCCGACGTAAAGGCACCTTGCAGTTCGCCCATCGGGTAAACGGAAGACGATTTCACCGCTCGGAGACGGCTGCTGCACCTGCTCAACGCTTCCGACGTACATGAAAACGAAGGTGGCTCCCGAGAGGTTCAGAGCGAAGCACGTCAACCTAGGCTTGTCCAGAAGCAGCATGGTGACAAGCGGGCTTATCCATACTCCCGGTTTTTTCAAGTACTCATCAAGAGTCCTGGTATCCTTCGTTGTTATCTCAGTGTAGTATCTCTCGTTTGCTACTGGCGAAATGAAGCGGCTTTGAATACCAAGCTCCCCGAGGACCTTTTCGAGCACGCCAGCTAGGTCTTCCAGCTGCTTTTGCCAGGATCCCTCAAGGTACCGTTTGAAGCCTTTATTGACTACCCACTTAATGTCACTGTTCTCAGCATTGACCTTAAACGTATCGACCCCCTCTTCTGTTTTTGTCGTAAGGGTTAAGTACTCTCCTCTCTCAGCCGCAACCCCCAGCAACCTCCTAAATATGCTATCCCTAATTGCCTCGCCGATTGCATGCGGGAAGTTCCTTATGAGGTCGACTGCGCCCTTCACCTCGGCTAGCCCGTCAACCCTCGCCTTCACCTCTATATCCTCTTGTCGAGTTTTGATCCAAACCTTTATCTTGATGTCGTACTCTCTTTCGCTGTACCTTAGGACATACTTTCTTATGACCTCATCGAGCGTCTTTTCGCGATAATGGTACTTCCTCAGGACCTCCTCTATTTTGTCAGTTACACCTCTCTCATCGAGCAGCTTCTTAACCTCCTCTACCCACTTCTCGTAGGTCCCCTTGCCTAGAAGCTCATCGGCCGCCAGCCTTAAGTTTATTCTCCACTTCCTCGTATCATTGGTATACACTTCTTCATCATACTTGGACGCCTCGATGGTCCACTGCTCGCTATCGTATCCCTGGATGATGTACTTGCTCCTGCCGAATACGTGCTCCCCAGCTGTGAGGTCGTCAGCGGTCAGGTAGCCGGTCTTCCTGAACTCCTCGATATGGAACATCGGCTCCACGGGCGTTACGACTGGGTGCTTTTGCTTCTCCATCAATTCCCTGGTGATCTTCTTAAGGTCGGTCGGCTTCACGGTTCTGTATTCCGGTGGGATCTCTATCGTGGGTGCGGGCGTGGACGTTGAACTGGGACTATTTGCGGCTGGGGAGTGCCGGGGAAGATAGGCGTTACCCCCGGAGGTGGTGGAAGTGGAGAAATGTAGGCCCAGAGGAGCTGGAAGCCTATCTGTATGAGGCACCTGATTAAGGGGGCTGTCGCGTTCAGGATCTCGTCAAGCGTTATGTTCAGAGGATCACTATCGGAGCTTAACTCTGTCGCGTTTATGAGTACAAGCATGATTGGCTGTGAGGTTATCGCGTACTGGGGCATAGTTTTGTTCGACGGAGCGGAAGCATCAGAAGGGACTGATTGAGACGAGACGGTGCCATTAGGCTCGGCTCTGACCGCTTGGGCAGAGAGTGGGTTGAGCACGGAAGCCAGCAATAGCAGGAGTATTAGGGCGAGTGCTAGGGCAGCGCTTACCCTTGCTCTCGCCTCCCTGCTTGTCATCAAAGCAAGGTGGTGAAACTACCTAAAAAGGTTAGCTCGCGGAAGAATTTAAGTAGTTTTCGCGTCATTGTTCATTGATGGCAGACGAAAACTCCGAGAGGCCCAGGTACGTCTCGACCACCAAGGAGGCGCTCGACCACGCTCTGAAGCTGCTCGACAGCGGCGGGTTCGAATACGTTGAAATACATTTGCCTCACGGGACGGAGGTGGTGGTGGCAAAGCTTCGCGTGCCGGAGAGAGCAATCGTCATGAACGCCGATGCTTACGGGTTTGGCAACGACGTGGCGGCGATAGCCAGTAGCAGGAAACCCTTAGGCTACTACGTGGTGTGCCATGAGTCCTGGGATCCGAGGGTATCCTTCCTTGCGCAAACAAAGGAGGAGCTGGTTGAAAAGCTTGGGAGAATATTCGAGGTAGTTGAGAAGCTGTTCAAGGACGCTTTAAAAGAGCGTACCTCGATAAGTGTTCGTGGTAATAGAACCTACCTAATTGCAATCCTCCGCCGTAGCGGTTCGGTGGTGTTCCGCCTTTCGTGACGGTTGGATGGGGTTTCGTGACCATTGGGTTGGCTGTAAACTTTGTTTTTAATTCGGCTCATAGTCGTCGAAAGAGACAAGGATGGGGGAAGCCGTCGTTGGCGAAAAGTTTAATTCCTCTTGTTTTCTACTGAGAAGTGTGGTGGAAATCTGGAAAGAGCCATTCAACGCGAGTAACAAGCAGGCAAAAGCGACTCAGCGCGCGCACGAGCTGGTTAGGCAGGTTATGAGCGCGCTGGGCAAGTTTGATCTCATAGAAATGGATGTAGGGGCGTTCCCATATCCTCCAGGCCCCCTGACGAAAGTTGTAGTAATAAAGCTATGGGTGACGGAGACCGGGGTGATCGCCGACGCTATTCCTCAGGCACCAGGGACGGTCGCGAGGAAAAAACCCGTGGGCTACTACGTGGCGTCCTTCGATCCTGTTATAGTGACCCTCTCTGAAAAAAAACCTCCTACATTACACTTCTCACCGATCTCTGAAAAAGGCTTTTTCGCATCAACGGAAAGTGAGCTGGCTGAAAGGCTCTACAGCGTACTAAGAGAGGCTTTACAACCTGCCCGGGACAATGGAGAATTGTACACCTACTTTGCAGGCAGATACTGCTCCGAGATCATCTTCTATGTAGACGGTTCAGTGGTGCTTCGTGATTGCACGTGGTGACGCTCCGCCTGCCGTCCGGTAAAGAGGTGCCGGGAGGTGCTGTCACAGAAAAAGTTTTTACCCTCAGCTTTTAATCGACAACCATGGACGACAGCAGGCACAGGCGTCCCAGCGAGGTGCTCACACGGAGCGCTGAAGAGGCCTTCAGCCACGCCATGAGCATGCTCGACGAGCCTGATTTCAACGTCGTCGAAATCGATAGCACCCACAAAGCTGTGATGGTCATAAAGCTTCGTGTCCCTCATGCAGGCAAGGTTTTCTTCGCGTCATTATACGATTTCCTTGATGAACGACTTTTCCTACAGGCCATAGACCCAAAGCGTCATCATACGATTTACTACGTTCGTGTCTCTGATGTTTTCCGCTCCCCCCACCTACCCCCGCCTGAGAGAAGATTCTTCGTGGCCTCTAGAGAAGAATTAGCCAGCAAGCTTCACAATACATTAGTGGAATTGTTCAAGGGGACGGAAGATGAGAAGTGGGGAATACGTGTTGTGGGTCGAAAGTGCTTTGAGGTAGGGCTTCGCGCGCGCTGAGTCTTCTAGTGCGCGCAGGCATTGCACAGCTTCCACGGGCGCGCTGGCGGGAAAAGAAGTAACGGGGCATCCTTCTTCCTATAATTTTTAAAATTAACGTTTTCAAAAAATCTTACACGTTTAAATAAATGTGTTGTTTAAAATATCGTGGCCTCCTTTTATCCTAAATGCTACTTTTTTAATGATAAAAGTAGTTTTACAATACGGACATGAAAACCAGGCCAAACAGTGGATATCAAAAAACCCTGAGGGATTCAGCGCAACAAAGCACGAGGTACAACACACAAATCTCATCAGCCATATAACGTATAATGTACAACAGAATATGAAATATGGAGAATGAACATCATGCTACATCCTTTAAAGTGGATAAATGAGGGGAGAAAATTCACCAAATACATTGGAAAGCCTTGAGAAAAAGATAAATTGACCCGGCAACTTCACCACACAGCGCGTGCCCCGTGCCTGTCATCTCAATGGACGGTAAAATTGTCCTCCCAGGCGCAGCGCGCGCAAGGACTAGCTCGGAGAGGAACTTAAGCTCTCGAGAGGGAAGTTTAAGACGATTGAAGACATAGTCGAGCACTTTGTTGTAAGAAGATGCGCACGCTCTGAATAAGGTATATATTGGTTCTGCGCGTTGAGGTACTTATGCTCGAGATATATGTTCATCCAAGGTGCTCGAAATCGTACCGGGTGTTCTGTCTTCTAAGGTCTCTTCCGCCCGAGGGGCAGATAGCTTTCCTCAACGTTGAGAAGTGTCCATTTTATGCCCTCGAGAAGGGCGTTTTCTCTGTGCCTGCCTTCTCATTGGACGGTAGAATCGTCCTCCAAGGCTACTTCGAAGACGACGAGGTAAAGTCCCTTGTTGAGCAGGGCAAAGTCTACGTGAAAGACTTCGAGGAAGCATACGTAAGACTGCTTAAAAGCATGTATCACTCCTTCACTGTTGCATCAGCAGTATACTTAGCTGGCGACCCATCTATCCTGGCGAATTCGGCGAGCTACCTGTTGTCTGCCAGCGGCGCACTGTTTGTTCCGGAAAGCGAAAGATTCTTAAGATACGTGGCCAGCAGGCTTGGCCCAGAAGTCTTCCCGCAGATAGAAAGAGACCTGCTCAGGAACATTGCTGGGAACTTTGCCCGAGACCTCTACTGGCTCTTCGGGGAGACCCCAACTAGGGGGCTTGCCGAGAGCCTTGGCGAGAAGTACTTTTACACTTGGCTGTTGTCAAGGGCGAGCATTGGGAGAGTATTTGTCCCTCACTCCCTGAAGAAGCCTGAGGTAGAGGTAAGGGTATCGAAGGCGTGGAGCTATGTTTTGGGCGTCATCGATAAGGTTGGCGAGCGTGTTGTCGAAGAGCAGCGGAAAATACCGGCCGATTGGCTTGGTTAAACCCGGGTTTTGAAAAACCCTTTTGCCGGTTTTTTACGTAGCATGCTTATTTTGATGTTTTTGGTAAGAAGGCGCGCGCTAAGTCAAGTCTAGAGAAACAGTAACCGGGAGGCTTTATCTCGACGCGCTATATCTTGCCCTGTAACATGAGTTGGATTAGCTTGTCTATTTTTTCGCTGGCAATGTTATAGTTCAATAGGAAGTCGATTTCCTTGGAGACCTGGTTGATGGTGTTTTTCATTTCGTTCCATGCTCTGCCATCGGTGATCCAGATGAAATGCATGTTCTTTCCCTTGGTCTTTCTTTGGAGTTCTATGTATGCGTTTGCTGTTTCGATGGGTTTGCTTCCACTCTCACTGTAAAAATTGCATTCGATGAGCACTTTGGGTTCTCCTTGATAGTATATGACAAAATCAGCATTCTTTTTCCTCGAGATCTTAAAACTGTCGTCGTTTCTTGAAATTGAAAGATCTGGGAATCCCGATAGTTTCCTTTTGAGTAGCAACTCGACTAGGTCTTCAAATATTTTTCCGCTTCGGTTTTTTCGTGCGTTCGTGTCTAAGCCAACCTCTACTCCCAATAGGTAGGCGTATAGGTCATTTATTTCTGAGAAAAGATTGATGATGCCGACGTTCCGGCAAAAGTCTACTAGCTCCTCAGCCTCTTCGGGGCTTATCATGCGCTCTGTAAAGTCAAATACCTTATAGATTGCTTTTTCGCTTATCTCTAGGATGGGTATGCTGCTCTCTCGGACTGCGATAAGTAGGGGTATGACCTTGATTGTCTCGGGGTATTTTAGGAATATTTCTTTTAGCTCGGATTCCCTATCTTCTCTATCTATCTTTGTTAAAGCATTTAGCAGGCAAATTTCCTTGACGTGGCTTTTTACGTTATTTTTCACCTTGTTCCAGTCTACAAAGTATTCATATGTCCAGTTTGTCTCGAGGAGTGTATTGAAGAAATGCTCTAGGAATTCTTTCTCGCTTTTGAAACCTAGGAGCTCGTACCTTACCAGTTTCACCACCACTTCATGCTGTCTCTGTACTTTTCTATGTCCTCGTCTTCGGCTGGCTTTCTAAACACGAAAAGGTGCTCGTGCGCGATCAGGTAGAAGTCTGTCCAGTGTTTTTTGTTTTCTGGCTTCTCTACCCAGCATTCTTCACTTGTTTTCGCTAGGCGTGTCCATTTCTTTTCGGTTGTCTTTGTGTTCCACTGTATCTTGATGATGTCTTCCCTCAGTATGAAGCCCACATCGAGGAACTGCTGCATGACTCTGAAGGCTATCGGGACGTAGTGCCTGTGCCTCCTAGTGTCGCCTATAAGTATTGCGCAGTACCTGCCGGGCTTCAGGACTCTGAAGCTCTCCTGGGCGACTTCCCGTATTCCCTGCAGGTACTCCTCCAGGCTGTAGACCTGCGATAGGTCCCCCTCGATTCTCTTGGCTTTAGAGTACGAGATTATGTTTGCATAGGGAGGATGAGTCGCTATAAGGTCTATGGATTCGTCTACGATGAGATTCAGGTTCCGGGCGTCGCCATGATAAACTCTTATGACTGGCTCCTTGTAACCTGGATCTAAAGGTCTGTAACTAAAATTCAGTCTATCCATAGTGAGCATGACGGCCTCGTAGTTTATGTCTACGCCTATGGCGTTTCTGCCTAAAAGCTTGCTTTCGACTAGTGTTGTACCGCTCCCGCACATTTGGTCCAGGACTGTCTCCCCGGGCTTACTGTACCTTAGTATCAGGTTTCTCGCTATCTGTGGAGCCCAGTTTCCCCTGTAGTCACCCCTATGGGTAGCCCAGTCCCCCCTGTCCGGAAAAGACCAGACTGTGGCTGTTTCGAGGGTAAAACCGTCCGGGGCATACTTCTCAATCCTGTAGGGTCTTCCGATGGGGATTTCCTCGTCCTCGATACGCACGAAGCTGTGTTTCTTGACGTAGTCCAGGTACTCCTCCCTAGTTATCAGCCTCATCGGGATGTATTTCTCCTGCTTGGACTTAGCCTCCATGCCACTTCACTTAACTCCACAAGTTTGTTAAACCAGGGCTAAATAAAAATGTTCCCAGTGCTTAATAAAGCATACACTTAAAAAGCGGACATGTAGCTTGCTACCCGTCAACCATCTTTTCCTTTAGCAACCGCAAGCCCGTAGCCAGAGCCAGGCTATTTAGATCTCCGGGGTCTACGCCGATGTAAAAAAATTGCATGGTTTTTTTGGGTAATCGCTTTGTGAAAACCCTGTTTTTGGCCTGTTTTTTGGTTTTTACGCCGTGTGTTTTTAGCCGGTTTTTTCTCGTAGTTTTTTGCTTGCTGCTTGCGGGGGCAGGGCTAGCAGCG
>JAJHRM010000238.1 GCA_020832965.1 Thermofilum sp.
GTCTTCACCGGGTCCGTAGCCTGCGAAGATCCTAAGGCCAACGCTTTTAACCCCCCTCGCTCGACTATAGTAGTCGGCTATCTTCTCGCAAGTGAGCTTGGCTATACCATACAAGTTCACGGGCTTGGGAACAGCATCCTCCGACTGAGGTGGAGGAACCTCTCCATATACGCTACCTGAAGATGGGTACACCACCTTCCTACACTTGGTTTCGACTGCCACCTCCATTACATTCATAAAACCGGAGACCGTTTTGCGAAACATCCCCTCAGGGTCTTTATTGAACAGGATAACTGAAGATGGTGCTCCAAAATGGAAGATGAAATCGAAGTCGTACCTCTTCATGAGCTCAACGAAGTTCCTCTCGCTCACGTCGAGCAAGTGAAACTCTCCATCAAAGAACTTGATGTTCTCTTTGACCCCCACTGAAAGATCGTCTACCGCGATGACCTCCGCATTCAACCTTATAAGCCTCCTTAGCAGGTGAGAGCCAATGAAACCAGCAGCCCCTGTCAAGAGGACGAGCTTATTGCTCCACCTCATTCGAACACCTCTACTAAATCGACCCAGATCCTCATGGCTTCCGTAAGTTTTGAGAAGTAGCTTAATACTTCTTCGTCGTTAACGAACCTCTTGACCTCGTTCATTAATACGTCAGCCAATTCAAGGTATCCATCTGCAAAGCTTTTGGCTTGTACGTCCGCTTTCATCACTATCTTATGCACTAAGTCATTTAATGACATCCCGATGAGTTCCAACTTCAGATCCGATACATATTCATGTTTGTTCCTTCTATGTTCTGTTAAGGGGACCCCAAAAGTCGCCCTGTAGCCCAATTTGTGAATCAGTTTTAGGGCAAAGAGGCCTGCCCAGATATCATCGTACCTATCCAGCCGCACGCCGTGAATTGTCGTATCCATAAGGACGTCATAGAACGCTGGCGTTAGCTCTCTTATAAAGGAAGTGTTTTGGGTGTTGATAGGCATGTAATTGTCTTGCGCTAGAGCATATCTCCTTTGAAATCCCTCCTTAATGCCTAAACTCTCAATATCAGGATACAATATGTTGGTATAGGCATCAACGTCGGGGGATTTAGTCCACAGCCCTAGATTTAAAGCAACCCTCCCTCCGCTCCTAAACTCTACATCAAAAGTGTCATGAAAAAGCTCGGAGAAGGGATAGCCACGCGAATAAATTTTCAAATCAGGATGATTAAATTTAAGGATATGACAAGGATTAACGACTTTATTCTTCGACGAGACTGTGGGCAGAACATCACTAGTACGCAAGATATTTAAATGTTCTAAGAGCCAATTCGAGTTCCCTGGATAGTTATCATCGTCAATCGTTATTATGATATCTGAGCCAAGCTCAAGAGCTCTGAGATATCCAAGATTCCTCCTTCTAATGCTATTATATGGGATTGCCATTTCTATCTTTTCAGCTCTTTTACTCCCGAAAGTTTCAGTTATCCATTTTCTCTGAGATTCTACATCCCAATATTCTATAGTGTAATTTGAAGCCATTTTTTGTATAAATTCCTTGATCTTCTCATGCGGACTCCGCAAATCACCGATGATTATAAAACTAAGTTTATCTCCATCAATAGAATATGATTCAAAGTTTTGAATATAACTTTCAAGGAAGTAAGGAATGTTAATCGTAGTAGTCACAATAGCGATTCTTCCATTCATCTTCACACTCATGCTCCCTTTGGGGGATTCTTAAGTTTTGCGCGCCCGGGGGTGAGCGGCTTCGCTGGGGGATCCGAGAGCTCGCCCTCTATCAGCTGGTAGGGCGCGCTAAACCCTCCGCATGACCTTAAAGCCTGCGCGCGCCAGCCCTGAAGACGCTCCTCGACCTCGTGGACATGAACGCCGAGGAAGCCGTCGAGTTTGAAAACACGCTACTACCCCTCCTCGCGGAACAGGGGAAAAAACTCCACGCGTTCACTGTCCCCAGAGACGCCTGATACCCATAAACACACTAAAAGAACTAGAAAGCGCAGAAGAATTATTAATGCGGATAGAAAAATCATCACGCTGAGTTTCCTCAGAAAAGATAACTTCGGACGTTAAAGTTTAATATTCTCGCATCGGGAAAATTCGGCTTGATTCAATCGTCGTGCATTAAGTGTGCTGCGCGCTGCCGCTTCTCCTTAAACGCGAGAACAAGTGCTGCAAGCACACCACCCACAAGCTGGTAGTACGCGTAAACGGCAAGCCTATCAGCCATCTCCAAGTCCCCTAAAGCGAGCTTAACAGCCGCGAGCACAATCAACAGCATAAAGGGTATGACGAAAAGCGCCTGCGGGTTTTCCCTCAAGTACTTCACAATACGCTCTAACCCGTACACTTCACTTTTCAAAACAAACCAACCCTTAAAGAAAGGAAGCGCGCATTTGAAGATGGCGGCGATAGCTAGGAGCACGCCCGGTTCGCCCTTCAACATTACAGCACCATACAGAGATGCCCCGAGCGAGACGAGAGTAATCGGCATCCACAATCTACCCGTGTAAAGCGCCGCCACCCCCAACGCGTACGCAAGGAAAGGCAGTAACGGATCAGCGCCTACATAGCAGGCAAAACCCCCGGCCAACAAATCGAAAATCATAGCTAAAACTAAAGGTAATTTCTTAAGCCGTGTCTTGTGAATTAAGAAAGTTCTCATCCATTAATTATTTTTAGATATAAAAACCGCGCTAATAAATTTTACTTTATTGATGATATACATTCATCAAAATATTTATAAGTTTATTATATTCATTTTTGAATTTTTCAAAACTGAAATTATTTAAAAAGTAATTATAGCTTATTTCTGCTTTTTTGAGGAAGATATCTTTATTATCAATTACATTAATTATTTCAAATGGGAAATTCTCAAGAGAGGTGACAACTAAAGAGGGCAAATATTGTAACGGAAGACTTAAAGTGGCTTCTTTTGTGAGTACAACAGGTTTCTTAGCTAGAATATATGATATAACCTTACTTTTAAATCCTGTGTTATATATTAACGGTGCAATACAAACATCTGATTTTTCAAGTACGAACCGAAGTTCATCTTGGTTTAGATACCCCAAGAATATAACGTTTTCCGGCACATCTTCCTTCTTCCATATCTCGTAACCTCTTCCGACTATTACAAAAAATATATCCTTGCGTAAATTTAAAAGCAATGGGGCACATACTTTTACGATATAATCAACTGCAGGTTTATTTACAGGAGTTCTTAAATCCCCTATAAATGTTACTAACTTATAATGTTTATAATCGTGTAATAACCAAATAAGTTTTGTTTTCATATTAAAAGCATTTATAACCGATTGCTCCGTCTCGAAAAACAGCATAGAAGTGGGAATGACAGAAATATTATTCTTTCTAAAATATTCATTTAAGTATTTGGCTTCCTCATAAGTGACGCATACAATCCAGGATGGAAGACTCATTAATATTTTTTCAACTAAAATTGCAAAAATTCTAATTAACGAATTTATTTTCTTGCCAAAACTAAATACATCATGCATTTCGAGAATAACTATTTTATTCAAAAATTTCGAAAAAATTTCAATAAAAAGGATCAACGGAAACATTGGGTACGTATTTTCTACAAAGATAAAATTGCTTGCCTTAAAATAAGCCCAGAATTTTCTATATAAAATAACTTTAAAAAAGGCTTTTGTTAAAATTATATTATTTAAAATTCTATTTAAAGCGCCCGAGCGTGCATAATTTCTCCTAATAATCTTAAGATCAATATTAGATAATTGTATTATATATGGAATGTACTTAGAGAAAACGTAAGATTTAGGCATTTTTTGTTCACCTACATTTTGTTCAGCTACAATCTCCAGAGTAAAGATTTTCTCAACAAAATCTAATTGTGTTAAAGCAAGAAATAGCTGACTACATCTAATATCATAGCCATTTCTTGTAGGTATAGTTCCAAGAGGACTTGTTGGAGAGGCTATTATCATAACTCGAACATTTCTATGAGCACGCGCGCGCTTCATACTATCCATCCTTATAGTATGAAATACATTTTTCCCATTGAGGATTCTCATATATTGTTAATTCACCGACATTTTTTATAAATGTAAATCCATATGCCTTTAGTTTATTTTCAATATCAAATGGTGAAGCCAATCTCCTTTCTTTTAACAAAGGTATGCCAGAGTAATTCCATATTATATCTTTTCTGATCAATATAAATCTTACATTTAATACGCAAAGTTTGTTAACAAGAATATTTGAATTATTACCAGTAAGAATTATCTCT
>JAJHRM010000141.1 GCA_020832965.1 Thermofilum sp.
TAGCACCTGTGCTTCGGCAGTTCTCCCCTTAAGCAGCAGAAACCTAATAGACTCGGGGACGCACAATGCCATGACTAGGAGCACAGGCCATGTCGCAAGCGAGGATAGGAAGACTGTGCGCCATCCATAGACAGGTAGAAGTATCCGGGAGAGGATTACTGCAAAGAGCCATCCAACAGCCCATGCACTCTCCAGCAACGTGATGTTCATACCTCTCGTTCCCCTCCTAGAGTATTCAGCTAGGAGGACGCTTGCAGTCACCATGTAGCCAGTATTTCCTGTGCCTGAGAGGAGCCTAAGCACAGCAAGGGTGAGCCAGTCCCTCGAAAATGAGCTTAGGGGGGTGAATATCCCCATTATGGCTAGGGATAAAACCATGGCGCTTCTCCTGCCGAACCTGTCGCTAAGGTACCCAATCAGGGAAGCACCTACGAGCATGCCAACAAGCCATGAGCTCAAAATTATGCCTGATTGCTCAGGCGTGAGGCTTAGATCCATCCTTATAGCCGTCAATGTACCGGACACTAGCCCCGCGTTTAGGGCTCCAATCGCCCATCCCACCATGAGTACGAGGAGTAGTCTCCTCTCCACGAGAAATGTTGCACCCTGTGGGTTTAAAAATTTCATCTCAGCTGATTAACCTAGGTTTAAATAGAAGAGGTTTCTTGAACTGGTTGACCCGAGATGGCTAGGCTTGTAATAACTGACGTCAATAAATGCGTTGGATGCATGTCCTGTATGTTTGCTTGCTCCCGCAGGTTCGGGGAGGGCGGATTAGCAAAGTCAGCTATCCATGTTTCAAGTATTGGGGGCGTTGAGAGGGGGTACAAGGTCGTGGTTTGTAGAGCTTGTGAAGACCCGCCTTGTGCAGCTGTCTGCCCCGCAGATGCGCTAGTTAAGAGGCGGGAGGGGGGAGTTGTGCTTAGGTATGAAAAGTGTATTGGGTGCGGGAACTGTGCGAGGGCTTGCCCAATCGGTGCTGTGCAGTGGGATCTTGAGGACAACAAGCCGATTATATGCGTTCACTGTGGCTACTGTGTTGATTATTGCCCGTATGGTGTGTTGCGGCTCGCGGGGCGAGGCTGATGACGAAGGGGATCCCTAGAAAGGTGCTGTACATCGACTTGACGCATAAGAAGTACTGGGTTGAGGACAGGCTTGAATTGTTCGAGGAGTACCTTGGGGGGACGGGCGTAGCTGCAAAACTGTTGGAGGAGGAGCTTCCCAGGAATGCTGAGCCGCTTGGACCAGATAACGTGATTGTGCTCGCTGTGGGACCCTTCAACGCTGTTTACCCAACAGCTTCAAAGACAGTTGCAATGTTCAAGTCTCCACATACTGGGAACCTTGGGGAAAGCCATGCCGGTGGTAGGAGCGCTGTAGCTATTAGGCTTGCCGGCTACGGCGCGATCGTGGTCAAGGGTGCAAGCGATGTTCCGGTGTGGGTTTCCGTCCAAGAGGACAGGGTATTCTTCAGGGACGCGAGGGCCCTTTGGGGGATGACGAGTAGCCACACTGTGGGCCGTATACTTCGAGAAGTTGAGCCAGGCTCAGGTTTAAGGACGATTATGCGCATAGGGAGGGCTGGCGAAAAGCTTGTCACGTACGCCAATGTGATTACGGAAACGTATAGGCACTTCGGAAGGCTTGGTCTAGGAGCAGTCTTCGGCAGCAAGAAGCTTAAGGCGCTCGTCGTCGGAGGGAAGAGGTCCGTGCCCGTAAATGACGGGAAGCTGTACCGCGAAGTCTACGATGAGCTATACAAGCTCGTCGTTGACAGCCCCCTGATGAAGAAGTACCACGAGATAGGAACACCGATCAACGTGAGCGTCCTCAACGCGTTAAAGGCGCTGCCGTCCTGCAACCTCCAAGGCTCGAGCCTGGAGACAGCTGACAAGATATCTGGAGAGTACATTGCCGCCAACTATCTGGGTAGGAGGGTTTCATGCGCCCACTGCCCAGTTGCATGCATTCACCTGGCAGTGTTGAGGGAGCCTTACGAGGAGGAGCCGTACTTCTACAAGACAACATTCGTGGGTTATGACTATGAGCCTATATACGCTCTTGGGGCTATGCTGGGGGCGAGGGAGGCGAGGGGCGTCCTAGAACTGATCGACGTGGTAGACTCCTTGGGGCTAGACGCGATGACTACTGGCGTTGTGCTCGCTTGGGCAACGGAGGCTTATAGTAGGGGGCTGGTCAAAGAGGAGGATCTCGGGGGCTTGAGGCTCTCCTTCGGCGACTACGAGTCCTACAAGAAAGCTGTCTACTACCTTGTCGAGCAGCCAACAGAGCTCTACAGGGACCTTGCCAGGGGTCTAGACTACGCGGCGAGAAAGTGGGGTGGAGGTGAGTTCGCGCTGAGCATTGGCGGCAACGAGATGGCTGGATACCATACGGGTCCAGCAGCCTACGCTAACTATGCTTTTGGGGCTAGGCACAGCCACTTGGACAGCGCAGGCTACGACCTGGACCAAGAGACGATTGGGAAAACCCCTCAGCCGGGCGAGCTTGTTAAAAGGCTGTACGAGGAGGAGAGCTGGCGGCAAGTGCTAACAAGCCTAGTGATCTGCCTCTTCGCGAGAAAAGTATACAAGCCCGAAATCGTTTCCAAGGCTCTTAGGCCCCTAGGAATAGAGATGAGCGTTGACGACCTATACGCGTTAGGCAAGAAGATCTACAGGGAAAAGTACAAGTTGAAGGTTAGAGAGGGCTTCGACCCCGGAAAGGTCACCTTCCCGAAGAGAATATTCGAGACCCCGACCCCCCACGGAGTGCTTACCGCGTCCTACATGAGCAAGGTGAAGGAGGAATACGCGAAGCTAATAAGAAATGTGGTTACAGGGGAATAACGATTGGGAGATCCGGGCTATCCAGGACAACACGTAGCGCTGAAGGCTCGTAATGCATTGATATAGCCCTTAACTCTACGCCAGCATTCCCTGCAACACTAAGAAGTTTAGCGACCTCTTCGTCGCCCTCGATGAAGGGTTTAAATGCCTTTACATGTGGCAAAGCCGCAATAAAGACTATGAGACCCCTTCCACCCGATTCAACGTGCTCGATGAGTTCCCTTATTTGCCTCCTCCCCCGCTCGGTTGGGCAGTCAGGATACATCGCATAGGAACCTTCCCTTAGGACCGCACTTTTAACCTCCACTAGTACATTTTCGCCAAGGCGCTCAAATTCGTAGTCAAAGACAGAGTTGTACCGGCGTGGAGCTCTCCTTAGAATCCTGTAGTTGTCCCACGGCTTTATACCTTGATTTATAATTTCTTCGAATGCCCTCATCTGTAAGACTGTATCTATTAGTGCTGCTGAGCCCTCATCCTCTACTGCGAACAGCTTGTAGGAAGTCTTAAGCCCGCTCTTGGGCGTGCAGAATGCTCTTTTACCCTGGACTAGATACCCTCCTAGCCTCCCAGTATTGTTTACGTGCGCCCTCCCAATTTTTCCATTGACTTCTACTTCGACAACAAATCTGCCCAAGCGCTGCCTGATGATGCATTCTACTTGGCTGTGGATATCTAGGAGAGACTGCATACCTCAGCCCTCCAAAGCCCCAGCAGTCTCAACTAGAACTTTAAGTTTTCTTAGAACTATCTCCTCGTACTCCCTGCCCTGGAGGAACCCCTTCATGCCCCCAAACCCGCAGTCCGGCTTTATGAATGCGAGCCAGGCTTTATACGTGTCGTAAGCCTCTCTCGCCAGCGTGAGAGCCTCTTCCACTGCTTCCACGCGTGTGCTTCTGGAGGATACGACCCCGTAGCCGAGCAGCTTGTTTGCCCTCCTCAAGTCGTCGATGGAGTAGTACTTCCTGTTTTCTGGGATGTCGCTGTGCTCATGGTCGAGGATGTTCGCGTTCTTGAGGGGGAGAAGGATGCTTTTTAAAAGCGGCGGAAGCCTGCTACAAACGTGTACGCCGCGGAGCGGGCTTCTAAACTCGCCTAGGATCCTGTCGAGTATTTCCGCGATTTCCCCAGCCTCGTAGCCGAACATTACGCTCCTTGCGCCGACGATCACCGAGAGTACTGGCTCATCCACGCAAACGACGTGTGGATGCGAGGTTTTTGAGACTTCCCTAGCCACCTCTACGAGGTAGTCAACGAGGTCGCTGAGGAGCTCCCTGCTTGCGAGCAGCGAGGATCTCATGTCCCCGAGCCTCCCACCCTTAGGGGTTATCCTCGAAGCTATGGTGAATGGCCCCGTGAAGGCTAGCCTGTACCTCAATCCCAGATCCTCGGCTACATCTACGGCGTACACGACGTCTTCCGGGGGCTCGGGCTCCACCGATAGGATGTCGCCCCTAAGCATGTAGCCCAGACGCTCGTGAGCTATAACGCCTCTTTTTATGAGGGGTTCGATGTACATGTGGACGAAGTCTCTCAGCTGTGGCAGTACTGGGAAAGTTATCCCTATTTCGTGCTGATCGCTCAATGCCTTCCTGATGTTTTCCCTGCTGTATTCGAGCGGGAAGCTCCCGACAAGCGTGGTTGCGATCATCCCATCCTCACCTCTCAACCCTCACCTCCACTGTGGAGGGGTTTGGGGGCGTTCCCTTGAGGGTGGATGCTAGTGCGAGGATCACGTTCCTGAAGACCTCCTGGACGAATGGGTTTAGCTCTATGCTCTTCCCGTCAACCCTCAGCCTCACCTTCGATGAGAGAACCGTGCACTCCTTGTGCGTAGCCTCCCCGCGAGCAATCGCCTCAGCGAGCTTCAGGCAGTCGCCGTACCTGCAGAAGCCGCAGTTCAGCCCCGGAAGCGGCTCGAAGGCTTTTTCCAGCACATAGTCAGCGATCTTGTCGGCGTCTTCGACGGGATCAAAAATGGGCACGCTGATGCCTCCCCCGATTCTTCCACGCGGCCCTACGATGGCGACGGTCAGCGGGGAGGTTAGCTGCCTTGCCTCCTCGGCGTCTCCGGCCACGGCTATCCTTGCGCCCGGGAACTCCGTCTTGAACCCCTCGAATACTGCGAAGTCGTATGCTCTAACTTGGGAGATCACTTCCCACAACTTCGCATCGTACCTCCTGTACTCCTCGACTGCTCCTTCTGCCACTGTTACCACGAGGTCTGCCCCGGCGTTGAATAGTCTGCCGGAGTCCTTCAATGGAGGGGTTAGTCCCCCGTGGGCATGCTTGACCACTGCCACCCTAAGATTCCTCGCTTTAAGCCTGTGGATGATCCTCTCCGCCAGAGCGGTTTTCCCAGAATCCTTGAAACCTATAACCGCGACTGCACGCATACCTCGTATTTGGGGGAGCATGAATAAATATGTAGCCTTTTCCTCAGCCCTGCCGTTGTGGGGAAAGAAAAATTTTTAAGGATTGAGGCTTGTTGTAGCTCGATGAGTCTCAAGATAGACCTTTCGGGTAAGCTTTCCTTAACAACTGCTTCTTCGAGGGGCATAGGTTTCGGCGTTGCCAAGGTGCTGGCGCTTGCTGGTAGCGATGTGATCCTGGTCGCCAGGAGGAGGGAGGAGCTCGAGGAAGCCCGGGAGAAGATAAGGCGGGAGGCAGACGTGGACGTTAACTACGTTGTTGCTGATCTCACGCTTAGAGAGGACCTCGAGAGGATAGCTAAGGAGGTTTCGGACATCGGCTACCCTGACATCTTCTTCTACTCTACTGGTGGACCAAAGCCAGGCGGCTTCCAGGAGCTGAGCATGGAGGACTGGGATCATGGCTACAGGCTTCTGGTTTACCCAGCCGTGTACCTGACGAGGTTCCTGGTTCCGCACATGGTAGAGAGGAGGTGGGGGCGGATAGTATACCTCGCTAGCTTAGCAATTAAAGAGCCTATGAGCAACTTGGCACTGAGCAACGTTCTCAGGATAAGCATAGCGGGCCTCGTGAGGACCCTGGCAAGGGAGCTTGGGAGGCACGGCGTGACTGTTAACGGCGTAATGCCCGGGATAATCAAGACTTCACGTATAGAGGAGCTGGCGAAGGACATATCGCAAAGGAACAATGTCCCGCTTGAGGAGGCGTACGCAATGCTCTCGAGGGATATTCCAGCCGGAAGGCTCGGGCTACCAGAGGAAATAGGCTACCTGGTAGCGTTCCTGGCTAGCAACTATGCATCATACATAAACGGCGCCATGATCCCCGTCGACGGCGGTAGGCAGGTCTCAGTGTTCTAGCCCCCATACCAGACCCTACATATGTAGAAGCATTGAGCCATGGGCAACCCTAGGACTCGAGAGATGGCTGAAACTTGTAAAGCGGGCATGCCACATGAATTTGGGGGTGGATGCTCTATTGAGGTGGAAGGGGGAGTGGCTGGGGAGCGCTTAGCAATGCTCAGCAGTGAGGAGATCGAAAGGTACGATAGGCAGATCAGGGTTTGGGGGGTGAGAGCCCAGGAGAAGCTGAAGGCAGCGAAAGTGGTTATTGTGGGTGCTGGGGGGTTAGGCTCGCCAGTAGCCTATTACCTCGCAGCCGCTGGTGTTGGGGCTATAGCGATTGTTGACTCTGAAAATGTTGAGCTAAGCAACCTTAACAGACAGATACTGCACTGGACCATTGATGTTGGGAAGCCGAAGGTCGTGTCGGCCAAGGAAAAGCTCGAAAGACTAAACCCCCATGTTCGCGTTCAGGCGGTAAACCGTAAAATAGGGAAAGTAGAGGACGCCGTAGAGATTATTAGAGACGCGGACGTTGT
>JAJHRM010000142.1 GCA_020832965.1 Thermofilum sp.
CAACGAGTTTACGACCAAGCCAACAGGCGGGGATTGCGAACGAGTACTAGGCTCAACTCCCAGCTCCGCTTAACGAGTTATGTTATCGAGCGCTTGGAGCACGCTTTCTAGCTTTCACCACAAAGACGGCTACCGCGGCTAGCAGCCCGAGCAGCGGGTACGCGCGCGTGTAGTCCTTCCTCCAGACGGCAACTAGGCTCCTAGGCTTGTTTACAAGCACCTTCGCCCTCTCGCTCACGCCCCAAAGCCCTTCTCCAGCGCAACCCTCCAGTTCTCCAGCGTTCCGCTCAACGTCCAATGCGCGCGCCGCGCTCCTCTGTTACATCTCAAAGCAATAGTACTTTTACATTCATCCTTCTCGCAGCCTCGGCCTGCGTAGCGTCGCACGTTACGAGTTCCAATCCTTTCTTTTTAGCCAACGCGATAAACAACGCGTCGTACACCGTGACCTTGGCTTCCACAGCTATCTTGAAAGCATCCGTAAGATAGCTTTCCTGGGGCTCCATGCGTAAAGCCCTATTCTCGACTATGTCCCGGACAACTTCCACTGCAACTTCATAGCTCATCTCGTTTCTCGCAACCTTTTTCCCACAACGCATTGGCAATCTCTTTCGCAGAGAGATCGAGCGTAAGTACCCCTTCCAACATTACCTGCTCGACCCTCTCCCATCCTGGCTCCCTAATTGGCAAGGGCAGAGGAATCAATGACTCTCACGGTCCTCCCTCACGCTCCCAGCAGCAAAGCCCTCAAGGCTTGGCGTCACACCAGCAAGAAGCCCATCCCACTTTTCAATCATCCTACGAATCCTTATTTTCCAAACAAGCTCCATCAAGAAGACTCTGACCCATCTACGAAAAGAGACACCGTTTTTCGGAACCTCCTTAACGTCCGTAGGGATCCCCCACTTATAATGGCCTCATTTTGTCTCGTAAATAATTAAGTAAACAGGATGATATATTTTACTCGAACTAGGGCCATTGCCTCAGAAATTGTCAACAATTAAAATCCTAAATACGTCATGTCAATGTGGACCTGGGTCAAAGACAAACAATCACGGAACCCCCAGTGCTGTCAAGATCTTCCAAACCGGTGTGCGCCAGCATTAAGCTATCAATTTACATGTTAGCAATGACGGGGAATTAAGGAACCCAAAAATATAGTCATCTGTAAAGGTAGAAAGCATTAACAATCTTTTTAGGGACAATAACTATTCAAATTATAAAGGCGAAGGCGATCCATGAGCTCCCAGCTCAAACAGAGACTCCTAAAGCTCCTAAAGGAGGACGAAGAGTTCAGATACGCCGTAGCCGGCCTCCTCGGCCTAGAAGAAATACTAAAAAGGCTGGACAAAAATGAGGAGCAACTCGTCAAGCTAAGGGAAGATTTCAATAAAATAAGAGAAGACATGAATAGGGGATTTGAACTCATCGAAAGAAGGATATCTGCTCTTGGGGCAAGATGGGGATTCCAGACAGAGGAAGCATTCAGAGAGGCACTTAAAGGAATGCTCGAGAAAGAATTCGACGTAAAGATAGAGAGATGGATCACAAAGGACACCGAAGGAATAGTCTACGATTACCCAAGCGAGGTAGAAATAGACATAGCCATAAAGGACGGCGAAACCATCCTAATAGAGATATCTTCCCACATAAAGCCATCCGACATACCAACCTTCAAGAGAAAAGCCCAACTCTACGAGAAAACAACAAGCAAAAAGCGCGCGCGCTAGTCCACTATTTGAGAGTCGAAATTAGAACCATCTGGATTGAGAAATAATTCTCGATACCTACTCTTGCTCATCGCTTTACTTAACTGAATGCGCTTAAAAAATGTTTCGCGCTGTGTCGGAACGTATGGGAATGGAGAGAAATGCTTAAATATTAACGTTATTATGAGATTTCTATGCCCGGCGCGTTAGCTACAAGCGATATATACGTCGGCGAAATAGCTCTCTGTAAGCTGTTTATAAGGAAGATAACGTTAAAACAGTCATCCGAGCCGAAAATAGCTGTAGTGAGTAATCTTCACGGAGACGAGACGAGCAGCCTGTTCATAGTTTCAGGGCTGCTTAGAGAACTTAAGGAAGCGAAAATAAAGCGGGGAGAGATCAATTTCTTCGTTTTTTCAAACCCTGCTGCCTTCCTTTTGAGGGAGAGAACGTGGAAGGATCGGGTAGACCTGAACAGGATATTCCCCGGAAAACCTAGCGAGAATTTAACATCAGACATAGCACTCAAACTCAGCGAAGAACTGGGGAGAATGGATTTAGTGATAGATCTGCACAACATGAATGCCCGCACAGCCCTTCTAGGGCTCTTCCCCTATATAAAGGAAAAGGGGAGTGAAGAGACCGAGAGGAAAACGCTTGAGATGATTATCAAATTCTCGCCCGATATAATTTGGAAAATAGTTGAAAGCAAGTACTCTAACGCCCTAAGGCCATATCTCTCCAGCCTAGGCATACCAAATTTTGCCGTGGAGATGAATCCTCCAGAGTTTTTGACACCGGAAGAGATGCATAGAGTTAAGAATGGCATAAAAAGGGTGTTGTCTGAATGGGGTGTGATCGACTTCGATGAAAAGAAGGATAGAGAGAAAAAATACCCATCGTAATTCGAAGGAAGATCATTTCGCAATACAGCGGTTTGTTTAGCCCTTCGGTTAAACCTCTAGAGAAAGTGGAGAAAGGACAAGGGCTGGGGGAGATATCACGCGATCTGATAGATTGGTCAACAGTAGAATCCTCCACCAATGGCATACTCATGCGCATTTCGCCTCGAAGGTTCGTTGACACTGGCGATGAGCTAGCCTCCGTTGGGGAAATAGAGGAATGGGCTCCTTAGCGCATGCTACAGCATTGTTTCCCTTGCATATTAAATATGCTGGTTAAAATAAACCATAAAAATTATCTGGTTTATCGGCTATCTAGTTACTTCGAATGTCCTCACTAGCTCGTAGAGCTTTCTTCCGGGTCCTTCCTCGAAATGCCTTCTAACAGGTGCTATGAGTGAATCTAGAGCACGTGCCAGGCTTATCTTTAGGTCCAGCGGGTCGATCTTCCCTGCGTCGTAGTCTCTTTCCAGCTCGCTGTAGTCATAGTATGTTTCCTCTCTCTTCCCCATTAGTTCAAACCTTCCATAAGCTCTGAATACTATTTCCTTTACATAGACAAGTACAGGGTTTTCCACAACTACCTCCTCTGTCTTCTCTTGACCACCCACTTTTCTACGCACTGTTAGCTTGATCTTTGATTGAGGAGGGCAGAAGGCTCTCCTCACTTTCCTCTCGATAACCTCCGGTGGGTCGTGAACGTAGATGCTTGTTTCCGGCTTTGATTTGCTCATTTTGGAGGATATCGCTACGTCTACTAGGGCTTCCTCGTCGAAGCCACCGGTCACCTCCACCGGACTGCCCAAGCTCGGGAGCATCCTGTGGTGGAGCAGAACGGGCTTGCCATTTACACCACAACCCTCGTAGCCGAGCCACATGTAAAGGGGTCTTCCCGCGAACTCTGTAGTGGCAATCTCCCTAGCTAGTACGTTGACCTTCCTCTGGTCCAGCCCCAGCTGACAGATGTCGGCTTTTATGTGGAAGATGTCGGCGCACTGCATACTCGGGTAGAAGTAGAATGCCGTTGGTTGCTCCTCCCTCGCTACCCTCCCTGCGATTGTTAACGCCCGGGCGGTGCGTTTGAGGGTGTGCGATTTCGCGATCAACAAGACTTTACGCCAATACTCGGGGTCGTCGAAGAAGTCTTTGTGCCACACCACCTCCACCTTGCTAAAGTCCAGGCCCAGATTCTCACCGGAAACCCTCCAAACCTCCACGAAGTACCTGGCCGCCTCCCTTATCTTTTCTATGTCACCTCCGAGCTTGTTGTTGATCCACGCAAACGTGTCAGCTAGCAAGAGCTTGAACCTCACCCCAGCTTTCACGATATCCCTTAGCAACAGTGGCCTGTACACTCCGAGAGGCAGGTGGGCAAACCCGCTGGGTTCAAAACCGTCGTACGCAACAGGCTCACTTTTAGTTTCCAGCAAAATCTTCAATTCCTTCTCTGTAACGATCTCTCCCTTATCTCCAGCTATGTTTTTAAGCAGAGCCAACCTCTCTTCCAAATCCATAAGTCCCTCCCTCCACGAAAAGTATATTAACCACTGGTTAATATACTTTATCATACCCCCGGTAGCTCAGCGGTAGAGCGGCCGGCTGTAGCCCCTGTGGCCCGCGGCGACAGGCGTCAAACGCTGGAATGAGACCGCGGCAGTCGGCGGGAACCGGCGGGTCCTGGGTTCAAGTCCCAGCCGGGGGATCACTTTGAATAAATAAGAGACCTCCTTCATGTAACTTTACTTTTCTTAGAACTTATTTCTAAATTTATTTAATCAACTTTGGTATGATTAGAGCGTAATAAAAGAGTTAATAAAAAGCGCTATTAAAAGAAATCTTGAATATACCACATAATTATACAGCAAATGCAAACCGTTCTATCATCTGCTGATGCTCCCATTCTCTTATTATACCTTTTGACTATATTTGCTAATGGTATGCTAAGAGGCTAAAAAGTAACAGTGAGAGGAAGAGCGTAATCGAAATGATTAAGACAAGAAGCCTGCGTGAGGGTGCACTATCGATACTATCATAAATAGATATTGTTAAGCCTGCCCATAAAATCCATAATGACAGGGATGCCAGCTCAGATGGAAAGATGTTCTCTATTCTTAAGATTTTAAAACCTATATATATTACTAAAATTCCAGCAATGATACGAAATTGTCCTCCTTCTTTGATTAATTTTTCGACATATTTTTCGAATGGTAGAAGAAAGACAAAAGACGTCGCTCCTATTCCTAAAATGGCTGTGGAAGCAAGAACATATGCAAAATTTAAAAATTTTTCAGCTAGAATAGGTGTCTTAAAGATTAATATTACCTTAGGAAGAATTACCCCTAATACGGTACCTATGAGTGCACTAAGGGGTGGATCGATATGGAATTTCATCTTATGTGCAAAGTAATGAAGGCCAGCGATAGTTAGGCAAAATATAAGGAATAAATATATTATGCTAGCCCATTCATTAACAGTAATAAAATGAATAAGGAAAGAGAAGAACACACCTATTGTCACTAGTAACAATGCAATATGGTATGATGTTAGCACGTGATCAAACTCCCGGTTTGATATTAACTCCCTCTTCATTATCCTCCTTATTATCTGGCGTGAGATTTCTCTTATATCATCGTCCAGCCGCTCTGAAACTATTGAGAGCCCTATTGTAACTACGGCTAATCCTCCAAAAATACTAAATAACATACCGTAAGTTTTACCTTTTATAAATTCTTCAAAAATAGTTGCTGCTGCGCTAGCGAACAGTATTCCAACCAATATCATAGGTAGTAAAAATAACAGGATACGTTTCAATCCCATTTGTCCTTTTAAGCTTAATGCTATTGACCAACAACCTGGACCACTTACATAGAGCAGACCAGATACTACAACGTTCCCTATGCTACTTGTAGATAGGTACCCTCCTATGCACTGCAATATAAGGTTCGAGTCGAAGAACGCTAGAGAATGTAAAGCGATAAGCTTTCCTAGTTTAGGGAGAGAGGCCTGAGGAGAGCTCTGGCTAACTGAAGGCGACTCTGAGGGAAGACTCAAATTATTTTGGGGGTAAATATTACCACCAAGTTTATTTTTCTTGGATCCTTATTTAAGCTTTGCGCACGTTGCGCGCGCGCCCCGTAGCTTTTGGGAACTTCCGAGGTTGTGAGGCCTCTAGCCCTGCTGGCTAAGTGGCATAATAGCTGCGTTGAGCCAGTCGACTACGCCTGCAACGTAGGTGGCTACGAAGTGAGGCTGAAGCCCCTCGCCGAGGTTCTACGCTTAGCGGATGCCGCGAACCTCTCGAGGAAGCGTGGGAAATTCATTTACGGGCATATTGCGGACGATTGCAAAAGCGACCATCCTTCGCGCGCGAGCAACAGAAGGTAAGCGGCGAAACCAAAAGCAACGATGAAGCCCCTTCCAACGATTTAAGACCCCCCTCCAAGAAAAAATAGAGGGCAAATACCGCAACTACGAGTAGGAACGCCACGAGCAACTCCATTTGTCCCTTCATCACTCTCATAACTTCAAACCATTGCTTATATTAATTAAATTTTCCGTAAGGACTAGCTCTAATAAACTTTACACCAATCTCGCATCCGTCCCATGGTTCATCACTCCTTAAAGCGCGCACTACGTGAAAATAGCCTTACCTTCATGCCAATTTGTATCCGAGTCTCTCCCAATACTTCAAACATGATGCGCTTATATCTTCACTCAGCACTTTTATGCTTTCGCCGCGTCTTAGCTCTACTGTTTTCCCTATCTTATCCCACGGCTTAAAGCTACCAAGTTGCGTCTGAACTTCCGACGCGCAAACCGTGCACCTCTCATCCCTGGGGTAATCCATGGTCTCCACTTTGAGGTTTAGGTCAACCTTGGTCAGGCTCGGAACGTCCTTGCCGGAAAGTATCCTCTCGACGTACACTGCCACAATATCTGAGGCGAGCTCCGCTATCCTCGGGTCCGAGGCGTATATCTCCCTGGAGGGCAGCTCCTCAAAGCCTGTCGTATAGCATGCTATGCAGGCTTTGTCCCTCCTATACCATGCCCTCA
>JAJHRM010000011.1 GCA_020832965.1 Thermofilum sp.
TTGCCTCCTGCGATAGTTCTCCATGTTGATCAGCCTGGCGCACTGGTCGCCAATGTGTTGGAGCAGCTCATCCAGCTCCGCAGTGGGACGAAGGCGCACCACGTCGCACCGCTCAACCTGGACCCCAATCAACCCGCCGCCGTAGCAGCGGGGATCACCCAAGCCCAAGAGGAGCCGAGCCCAGGCGTTAAGCGGCACGACGCGCACGCCACTCCCCGCTGCGGGGCAGGAGCTTGCTCTGCTCCGAGCCCCCGACTGATGGCTTCCCTGAACCACCAACCCCAGAGCCCCAGGGTCTTTGTTGGTACGACTAGCAGGTTCGGACACACTACCACCTCCCCTCGCGCGCGCTAAATATCATTTTTCTGAAGAATTTTTGAAGGTTTTACAAGAGCGCGCTACATAATTTATAAACTGGCATACATGATAATCGGTGGTTAAAATGTCGGAGAGCGAGGTACCCGCGCGCTATGCATGGCGAATTGATCGGGTAGATAACGCGCACTATTCGATGTGGGAAGACGATAAGGTCTGGCTGCCACATGTCCTCAATGGGAAAAACATCTATGGGCAGTTCTGGTTCAAGAGAGATTACTCAAAAATGCGCGCGCTTATCTCAAAGCCTGCTTTTAGGGTTTTGGGCGTATCGGAATGTTTCAGGAAGCAGGCCAAGAAATCTCTCCTTGTAGGCGTTGTCTACCGGCGAGACGGCTACGTTGACGGTGTCTACCTAACCTTTGCAACCGTCGGCGGGATGGACGCTACGGACTCCATCATAAATCTCTTCAAATCGACTGCTAGGAAGGACATCAACCTCATAATGCTAAATGGCTGCGTAATCTCCTGGTTTAACATCGTTGATCTTGAAAGGTTAAGCAAGGAGACGGGGATCCCAGTCATATGTTTAAGTTACGAGGAATCCAAGGGGCTAGAGAGGTACATTAAAGAGTACTTTCCATGCGACGTGGAAAGGTTAAACGCCTACAAAGCGCTCGGGCGCCGTAAACTTGTCTACATCAAGCGTACACAGTCATATGTCTACGCGAGAGTAGTCGGCATCCCCCTTGAAGAGGCAAGGCAGGTCCTGGATGCTACAACCAAGATGGGCAAGGTTCCAGAGCCGCTAAGAATATCACAAATGATAGCTAGATCAGTCCACTTCTTCATCGAATCCGTCCACCCAGAGCTTTTAGGCATACGCGTGCGCCAAGAGAGCTGAGAGCACAGGGAGCACGCGAAAAGAATATTTCGAAGGATTGCGAATTAAAGCACTATGCTGAAGCTTCCAAGGACAATAGAATGGGCTAACGGCAGGGTAAAGCTGATCAATCAGAAACTTTTACCTCACGAGCTAGAGTACATAGAGACGGAGAGCTGGGAGAGGGTGGTCAGGGCAATTAAGGAAATGGAAATTAGGGGGGCGCCAGCCATAGGAGTTGCAGGAGCATTCGCACTTGCACTTTTCGCGAACAGCTATAAGGGTGACGGCTTTGAGAAGTTCCTGGAGGACCTCGACAACGTTTCAAGGATTGTCGGAACAGCTAGGCCGACAGCTGTGAACTTGTCTTGGGCTGTTGAGAGGGTGAGGTCTGCGGCGAGGAGAGCATCAAACATTGAGGAAGCGAAAAAGATCATCGTAGCTGAGGCACTGAGAATCCAGAAGGAGGACGAGGAAGCAAACAGGAGAATCGGTGAGCTTGGAGAACAATTAATCGATGACGGCGACACAGTGATCACGGTCTGCAACGCAGGCTCCTTGGCTACAAGCTACTGGGGGACCGCTACGGCGCCGTTGTATGTCGCGAAGGAAAAGGGGAAGAATTTCCGGGTAATAGCCCTTGAGACGCGCCCCTACCTCCAAGGGGCAAGGTTGACGGCTTGGGAACTCAGCATGGCAGGTATAGACGTTGTAGTTGCTACCGACAACAGTATAGGTATCCTGGCCTTAAAGGAGAAGATAAACCTCGCAATAGTCGGCGCGGACAGGATAACAAGCCTAGGATACGTTGCAAACAAGCTGGGCACGTACCCCCTAGCTCTGGTGTCACGTGTGCACAACATCCCCTTCTACGTAGCAGCCCCCTCAAGCACGTTCGACTTAAAGGCTAGAGGGCCAGAGGACATAGAGATCGAGACCCGCAGCTCCGATGAGGTGGTGTACATCGGCAACATGAGGATCGCCCCCGTGAACGTTAGAGCGGTCTACTACGCGTTTGACATCACTCCACCACAGCTTATAACAGGCATTCTCACAGAGAAAGGCATAATATATCCTCCCTTCGAGAAAAATATTGGGAGAATAATCGGGAAGCGACAAAACTAAATTTTAGAAATCTTTGCCATCTTAAAATGAAGCGTTTCAAATTTTAATCAGACCATGTATTACGAAAAAGTAGTGACCACTAGATGGACATCAGGCTGATGCGCCTGAAGAGGCTTGAGGACTTGATCCACGTCTTAAACGTGGTACAGGTACCAGTGGTTCACCATTTATCGCTGGATTCGAGGCACATATACTTTGTCCCCTTCATTTTGAGCTCGGACTCGAGCATAATCTACTTCTATGAAAACGAGAGAAGACTTGAAGGAAAATTCCTGCTCTTCAACAATTTCACAGGTGAAGTGGACATCACCGACAAATGGGTTTCAGATACCCGCTTCACGATCATACCTATAATAGACGTAGAGTGGCAGAACGTTTTTCCTGAGAAGCAACTTTTAAGCGAGCTTAGAAATCAGCGCCCGAGAGATAAACGTGGAAAAGAGAAGAAAGTCGTTTTAGAGGAAAGCGCGTAGGCTTCCGTCGCCAGCCTTTGCAAAAATTTTTATACTGCTATTTCCTCCGTAAAGCTCACGTTGGTGTAGCGCTGTATGAGTAGCGGTAGGAGGTCGTTTCAGCCCAGGAAAATACGTAAGCGTGAAGTCTACCATGCCTCTTTGCATGCCAGGTCGAAGCGCATAATAGCCCCCCTCTCCAGGGAGCTGGCGCAAAAGCTCGGAGTAAAGAGGATCCGCGTGAGGAGAGGCGACAGGGTTCTCATAGTCAGAGGCTCATTCAAGGGCCACGAGGGCAAGGTCACATCCGTAGATGTAAAGAGGGGGAGAATCCACGTGGAAGGGGCTATGCTGAGGAAAGCGGATGGAACAGAAGTTCCATACCCAATTCACCCCTCTAAAGTTGTAGCCGTGGAGCTGGACCTCTCTGATCCCCGGCGGAAAGAACTAATAGAGAGGAGAAAGCAGGTGGCAATTAGTGGTGAGACGAGCTAAAGCGTCACTGAGGCACCTGAGGAGAAGCGTAGCTCCGCCCTTCTGGCCAATAAAGCGGAAAGAGCATGTATGGACGGTGAAGCCCTCCCCAGGGCCCCATGGCTTGGAAAACTCGATACCGCTCGGCATCATCGTCCGAGACATCCTCGGCTATGCGAAGACGATGAGGGAGGCTAGGAGAATAATTTCCTCCAGGAAGATACTTGTGGATGGAAGAGTAGTTACCAACTACAAGTTCCCGGTGGGACTAATGGACGTGCTATACATCTCACCTGAAGACAAATACTACAGGGTGGTTCCGGACCCAGCAAGGAAACTCAGGCTTGTTGAAATCAGTGCCAGCGAGGCAGGCTACAAAATCGGCCGAATAGGGAGAAAAATGACTGTAGAAAATGGGAGTCTTCAATTCACTCTACACGATGGACGCAACATACTGGTCAGGAAAGACTCGGAAATTTACCAAAAAGCTCTCACCTTTAGGACTTTTGACTCACTGCTCATAACTGTGCCTCGGCAAACCATTCAGTCGCACATCCCGCTAGACAAGGGCAATCTCGCAATTGTTGTTGAAGGCAGAAACGTCGGTTTCCTGGGAAGAATAGAGTCCATACAGCAGGTGTTTAAGCGCTCCCGCGCCTTGGTAGAACTCAGATCATCATCGGGCGAAGTTTCCAGGACAATTCTCCAGTACGTTTTCCCCGTAGGAATTGATAAGCCGCTGGTAACGGTGAAGGTGTAAATGGTGAAGGTAAAGCCGGTTCTTGAAACTGATCATCCGATGAGGCGCGTCTTCATAGGCAAAGTCGTGGTTAATATGGGGGTTGGGGAGAGCGGGGAGAGGTTGATGCGAGCCGCCAAGCTCTTGGAGGAGTTAACGGGGCAGAAGCCCTCCCTCAGGAAAGCCAAGAGAACGATAAGGGAGTTCGGTGTTAAGAAGGGAGAAAATATAGGAGTAATGGTTACCCTAAGGGGTGAAAGGGCGATCAGCTTCCTAAGGAAGGCTCTGGCCGCAGTGGACTACAAGATACCTGAGCGAAGCATAGACGAGCACGGAAACGTAGCCTTCGGCATCAAGGAGCACCTGCTGCTGCCCGGTGTAAAGTACGACCCGGAGGTCGGGATCTTCGGCTTTGACGTAATCATTGCCATGGAGAGGCCGGGCTACAGAGTGGCTAAGAGGCGCCGTAAGAAGTCTAAAGTCCCTAAGCGTCACCGGGTAACAAAGGAAGAAACAATAGCATTTCTAGAGAAGGTTTTAGGCGTAAAGGTTACACGAACTCGGGGGTGATGGTACGGCAAAGCTGCATCCGCCTAAGAAAAGAAAATACGGTAAGGGTAGCAGGACATGCGTAAGATGCGGAACACATGAGGCGGTAATACGCGCCTACGGCTTAAATCTTTGCAGGAGATGCTTCCGCGAAGTAGCTGAGGAGCTTGGATTCGTAAAGTACTCGTAGGTGGTAAATGTGATGTTCGACACGCTCGCTAATGCGCTTGCTACAATAATGAACAACGAGGTGCGCGGTAAGAGTGAGTGCATCATTTACCCGTCCTCTAAGCTCATAGTCTCGGTTCTCAGCACAATGAAGAAAGCGGGCTACATAGGGGACTACGAACTGATAGATGATGGTAAAGGAGGGAAAATAGTTGTGAAGCTCCTGGGCAGAATAAACAAGGTTGGGGTTATCAAGCCTCGCTTCCCAGTGAAGAGAGATGAGTACGAGGCATGGGAAAGAGAATACCTTCCCTCGCGAGAAATTGGTTTGCTCATCGTTTCCACCTCTCAGGGCGTGATGTCGCACATCGAAGCAAAACAGAAGGGGTTAGGAGGGGTGCTTATCGCGTATGTTTACTGAGAGTAGCGTGCGCTAACCATCGCTGGGAAACGATTAATGATCGTTACTGCTGAGTAGTCTTTAAGCGAGTCGCAAAGGACTGGTTCAATGCTAAAGGGCGAATCCGAAAGCTGCTCGTTTAAGGTTATTGGGATAGCGTAGTCTCTCCCCTCAATGATCTCCCTAAAGGCATCCTTAACCACCGATTCCCGAGCCTCACCGGGTCTGTGCGCTCTCACAGGGCTAACATAGCTGAAGTGACCCTTCCACTTTCCAATCGAAACAACCTTCCCAGTCTTATCGTCGAGCGCGCGTTGGGGTGGGTTTTCCGCGAGCTCGAGTAGCCTCCGTATTATTGGCCCTCTTGGCTGTATGTTGTGTTTTCGTGCCAGTTCTTTGACTGCTTTGCGCCATCCTGGGTAGCGCTCTGCTAGCTTTATTATTTCTTGTGCGTTGAACCAGGCTCGGATGTATTTTCCGCACTTGCTGGTTGCGGTCTTTGCCTCTACTCCTTCCTGCTCTCTTAGAGTTTGGATGCATTTTTCTGCTTCCTTGTGCGCGTGCAGGCTAAATCGGTGTACAGCGAACACATTTTTCCCGTTCCATGAGAGCAGGAAAGTGTAGCCAGCAACTTCTGCATGGACTGGGTTCCACCTTGGCTGTAGCTTCTTTAGTGCTGCCCATTTCTCACTGTCTAGGCTGTTTAGCAGTTTTCCGTAGCCTGTCTGGTATGCGGCGTTGAGCATTTGTTGGGCTAGTTCTTTTGGCACGTACTCCTCGCTGTTCCCGACTCTGTATCTGAGGCTGTATTTGTGTCTCATGCCGTCTCCAAGATAGCGCGCTAGCATGCCTAGTGGGTGTTGTTTCGCGGCTTGCTGCGCCAGCCTCTTGCCTTCACGCGTGGGCCACTGCTGCCTCCAGCTCTTCGCCTTTATATGCCACTCAATGCTTGGCCTTCCCTCGTTTAGGTTCAAGGTCTTCAGGTAGATCCATAAGGAGCCGTGCCGCACTGCCGCCCATGCTATGACCTGCCATGCTTGGGTAGTGGCCATTCTAGGTTTACCCTTATCGTCGCACTCGTCGCTTGCACGCCACCCAGCCTGCAGGTAATATAGTTCTTCGCTGGACAGGTTCAGTATGTCTGGGAATTCGGCTTCGGCGCTTACCCTGTGGATTGGCAGTTTGTATAGCCAGGTTTTTCTGCGTAGCTGTGCGATTATGTGCCACTCCTCGCCTTCTGGCCTGATGTGCAGCGTCTTTGTGCCGCGTGGGGACAGCTCCACTTCGACACTGCTGTTTTCTAGGGCTGTTAGCAGTCTCTGTAGCTTCGTCTCCGCTTGTGGATATGCCCTGTGGAGGCAGTCTACGAGTTTCTCTGCGAAGTCAAGTAGCATCGATGCCTTGTCCGGTGGCAGGTCCATCTCCTGTATGAGGAGTTCAGCCCTCTCGCGGAAGTACCTCTTTTGCTCGCTGGACAGCTCACTCAGCACGCTGCGGGCCTTCTCCACTCGCCACCTCAGCTCAGCAAGCATCGCCTGCCAGCCCGCCCCCAAGACCCGAGGCTCACCCACTTCCATGCCTCTCACCCCGGATCCCCAACGCTAGCCTCAATGGCTCCGGGGGCGCCCTGTGAGGGCGCATCGCGGCAAGCCCCGAGCCCGGGGGCGGGCAGGCGATGCCCGCTGGGCGGCTTGGTGTATGTGTACGTGGTGGCGGTTCAAGCGTGCCGCTCTTCTCCTGACCATCGATGCTCGGCGGTCTCTCTCCCTGACCCCTTCCCTCCTACGCGCCACCCGCGAGCCATGCCCGCGTGTGGCGCCTCCCCCAGCCGTAGCGCGCCGGGCGGTGCCCAGCGCTGCTACGACACCTCATCGCGCCCTCACCGCCGTTTCGGGGCACCCACCCCTAGGCGGAGGAGCTCGGGCAACGCCCTCGCCCCTGGGCCTCGAACCACCCCCTCCCCGGGGGCCCTCTCTGTGATGGGAGTGGTTTGGGGAGGGAGGAGAGAGGCTGGGGAGAGAAAATGTTTTTATGGGCGGGAGGCAGGCTGTCCGCAGGCTACCCGGCTCTCCGCGTACCCACCCCGAACCATTCTACGCCCATGAGCGCGCTGTAGCGCTGAGATTCTTCAGTGTAGCACAGGGCGTCCATGCCCCCATCCCGCCGGGGGCTTGCTGGGGCGCTTGCCCCCGGAGTTCATCAATAGCGCGGCTGCGCTCTGCTGGGTGTGGATGTGCGCTCGTGTAGCGCAGCCGCTCCTCGCGCGGCTTCACGCGCCCCGAAGGGGCTCTGCCGCGCACCCAGGAATAATAATTTAGGATCCCTTTATATGGTTAACCCCCCGGCTTCTGCCTGAGTCTCCGCCCTCACCAGGGTGATCTCGATCGCGCTGACGAGCCTCCCGCTGCCTCCGCCGCTTACGGCTTCGCCGGCGATCCTGACACCCCGAGCTTGACCGCGTTGCCGAACAGCCTCCCCGCAGCCTCCGCGGCATCTACAGCCCTGGCAACGTGTCTCCCCCTAGCCTTCAGGACAACCCTGTCAGCCCCCTACTGAAGCGCAGCATGCGCGCTCTGGGTTGAAGCCTACTGTGCTTATCAGCACGTCAACTCAATCCTCCGTCGTGAACTCCTTCCTACCATCCATGAAGGCCTTTATGTCAAGCTTGGCTATCTGGAAGGGGTGTGAAGCCAACGACCGTCGCATGGCCTTCAACGCCGCTCGACACGTACTGGAGCTTAGCCAAACCCCAAAGACCCCGCCTCAGGAGGTTCTCGTACTTTTCCAAGAGCTCGTCCGTTATCGAGCACTCAAGCCCAAGGTTCCATAGGAAGGCCCTGTGGGTTTCAGAGGAAATGTCCGTGAAAACCTTAACCTCATCTATGACCTTGTACTTGCCAGTCTTCATCGGGTCGTGGAGGACCTTATCCCTATCCCTAGGCTCTAGGTAGCACTCTGAAATAACCCTACTTATCTTCTCCAAGTCCTCCCTATCAGGCTTCTCCTTCCTAGGCTTGAGATAAGATACTCTGATATGAACCTAGGAAGCCTAGCGACCTCCTGATACAGCACAACGTCCTTCCTAACGACGACGTCGCCGAAGACATACCTCAGCTTCACGTTGAGCTCATCCATACCCATGGCTAACACCGAACAGCTCTTCAGGCTTGAAGCCCCTCTCAACGTGCTTAACCTCAGAACCTTTAACGTAAATCGTCAACTCTTTCTCAACCCTCCTTGGAACGTTTCCTACAATATAGTCAAAGGTGGCCTTAACCTTATATTCTCCGGGCTTAAGCCCATTAAAGCTTAGCGGGAACGAGACCTCATCCTTAACGCTTTCAAAGCCCCTCTCAACATATCGGCCGTCGAACAGTCTAAGTTTAACTGAGACGTTTGCTGGAGGTTTATCGAGGGGATTAGAGATCACGAAATCGACATTAAACGGTTTCCCCTCAACAGCGCGCGCTATGCTCAGCGGAAGATCAACAGTTTCCTCTTCCTCTTCTTCAAACTCCTTACCTTCAAGCATAGCTAGACGCGCGCAAGCTGAGCGGGCTCTGCTCCTGGGGTTTCATGCTCACGCGCGCACAAGGCAAAAATTTTTAAGATCCGGTCAGCCACTCTGAGATGATGGAGGAGGCTACTTCCTATGTTATCGCGTGAGGGAGAGATCGAGAAAGCTCCTCAAGTAAAGGCCGAGGCTGCGGCTGGCACTCGAGAAGAAAGCATTCAAGAGGAAAAGAAGGTCATTAAACCGTCATTAGCAACCGAGGAACAGAGAATGCTGAGGCTGCGCCAACGCATCTCTAAATACAGACCAAGATTCATGCGAATGAACTCGTGGCGGATGAAGAGGCTAGAGGATACCTGGAGAAGTCCAAGAACGTCCATAGACAACCAAGTGAGAAAGCAAATAAAAGGATTTCCGCCACTAGTCAAGGTCGGCTATAGGGGACCAAGACTCGTTAGAGGGCTTCACCCGTCCGGCTTCGAAGAGGTAATTGTGCACAACGTCGAGGAGCTCAAGAAAATAGATCCAAAGAGGCAGGCTGTCAGAATAGCGCGCACTGTGGGTCGTCGCAGGAGGATAGAAATAATTAAAAAGGCTGAAGAGATAGGAGTCAAATTACTTAACGGGTGACCATGAAGTGGACGTGTCCGTAGCTAGGAGGCTAGCAGCCGAAGTCCTGAAGGTCGGCGAGAGCCGCATATGGATAGACCCAGCAAAGCTTGATGAGGTGGTTACTGCCATCAGCCGTAGCGATGTAAGAAGACTTGTCAAGAGTGGAGTAATAAGGGTTCTCCCCCCGAGCACACCTTCCAGAGGAAGAGTGAGGGTGAGGAAGGAGAAGAGGAGGAAGGGTAGAGGAAGGGGTCCCGGGAGTAGGAGGGGTCCAAGGATTAACGAGAAACAGGTTTGGATTTCAAAAGTTAGGGTGCAGCGCCGATTTCTGAAATACCTCAAGGACAAGGGCCAAATAGACGCCAAGACATTCCGCCAACTATACAGGCTAGTTAAGGGCGGAATGTTCCGCAGTCTTTCCCACCTCAAGCTGTACATGACCCAGCGCAAACTGCTGGGGGTGGAGCAGCACGGCTAAAGGACCGCGCTATCGTGTTCCGTTAAAGAGGAGGAGGGAGGGCAAGACAAACTATTACAAACGCAGGAAACTCATCCTGTCTAAAAAGCCTAGGTTCGTGGTTAGAATCCTATCTAGGACCGCGATAGTCCAGCTTGCAAAAGCCGAGCCTAGGGGTGACGTTATCCTCGTATCGGCCCATTCAAACGAGTTAAAAAGGCTCGGATGGAGGGGCTACGGCAGAAACACTACAGCCCTCTACCTGCTAGGATACCTGGCTGGGCTTAAGGCAACTAAGAAAAATATACATGAAGCGATTTTAGACGTAGGCCTCCACAGGCCGGTGAAAGGTTCCCGCGTATTTGCGGCAGTTAAGGGGGCGCTTGACGCGGGCCTAAAAATACCCGTTAGCGAGGAAATGCTGCCTAGCGAGGAACGTATACGGGGAGAGCATGTAGCATCCTACGCTAAGCAACTCTTAGAAGACAATCCTGAAGCCTACAAAGCATTCTTCTCGCAATACCTGGAGAACGGGTTAAAACCAGAGGATTTACCGGCTCACTTCGACGAGGTGAAGAGGAAGATTGAGGAAGCCTCTCAAAAATATTAAGGTTTTAATATGTGAGCAGTTAAGAGCGTGAGAAGTATGGCGCAGGAGTGGCAGCCGAAAACGCTCCTAGGAAAAATGGTTGTTGAGGGGAGAGTAAAAAGCATCGACGAAATATTCGCGAGAAACCTCCCGATCAAAGAGGTGGAGATAATAGATACACTGCTGCCGGGCTTAAAGTCTGAGGTCATAAGCGTAGGATTTGTCCAGAGACAGACGGACTCCGGAGAGGTATCCCAGTACCAAGTCACAGTGGTTGTCGGTAACGAGGATGGATATGTTGGTATCGGCATGAGTAAGTCGAGGCAGATAAGCGTGGCTATAGAGAAAGCAACGCGGAGAGCAAAGCTCAACATCATTCCCGTGAGGAGGGGCTGCGGTAGCTGGGAGTGTTTATGTGGACGGCCGCATAGCATTCCTTTCAGGGTGGAGGGAAAGTCCGGCAGCGTTAGAGTAGAGTTGATACCCGCCCCAAGAGGTGTAGGCATCGTTGCAAGTGATGTTGCAAAGGTCGTGCTTAGGCTAGCAGGGATAAGCGATGTTTGGACACGATCCTACGGGGAAACCCGGACAACACACAACATGGCTAAGGCCGTCTACAACGCGCTGAAAAAGACGTATGAATTCTACCCGCCGCATGAATGGTGAGGAAAGAATGGGCTTACTCGTTGTTCTGAGGTTAAGAGGTTCCCCAGACAGAAGGCCAGACGAAGAAAAAGCACTTGAACTCCTGAGGCTGCGCAGAACGTACCACGCGGTGCTCGTCCCCGACACCCCACCAATGAGGGGGGTGCTTACCCGCACTCTCTCCTCGGTTGTTACATGGGGGGAGATAGATAGAGAGACCCTAGTAGAGCTCCTAAAGAAGCGCGGCAGAATGGTTGGCAACAAGAAGATTACAGAGGAGGTGCTCAAAAAGATGGGATTTAACAGCTTCGAAGAGCTAGCTGATGCACTCATGACGGGGAAAGTAACCTTAAACCAATTGCCAGGCATTAAACCAGTCTTCAGGCTAAGACCACCCAGTGGAGGCTTTAGGGGGTCAATCAGAAAGAGCGTACACGCCGGGGGAGAGCTTGGCTATAGAGGAGCTGAGATAAACAAGCTCCTGAGAAGAATGCTTTAGTGCATATCTGCCTTCGCACCTTCTAGCGCGCGAGCGCGTGACGCTCGCTAATCTTAACAGCAGGGCGGTACCTGAGCGCTTCAGATAATTTTTTAAACAGGAATGACCATAAGCGGAGAAGGTGTCAAACGTTGGTCGTTAGGCGGGACAAGAGGAGCAGGTACTACCGGGGGAGCAGGACTCACGGTTATGGACGGACTGGGCAGCACAGGAAATCTGGGAGTAGAGGTGGTAGGGGGCATGTTGGCTACCACAAGCATAAATGGTCCTGGACTGTTAAGTATGCCCCCGACTGGTACGGTCGACACGGTTTCACTCGCCACCCCTCACTTGTCACCGTCTTCAATACGGTCAATGTGGGTGAACTTGATATACGGATAAAAGACTTGTATGAGAAGGGCGTAGCTAGCAGGGAGGGGGATGTATTCGTCATAGATTTAACACGAGTAGGCGTGAACAAATTAACTGGCTCGGGGCAGGTCAGAAACAAAATGATAATTAAAGTTCCCTTTGCTACGAGAAAGGCAATAGAGAAAGTTAAAGCGGTGGGAGGCAATGTTCTTCTTCTAAAAGAAGTAGCCGCTGGTGAGTAAACTTGGGCATCCAGGAGACGCTAAACAACCTGTTCAGAGTCCTACCGGAGATCGCTAGACCCTCAAGAAAACCCAGCCTCAGCGAGAGGCTACTCTGGACAGGACTCGTCCTGATAATTTACTACATCATGGGGCAGGTTCCCCTCTACGGCATACCTAGGCAAGCACAAGGGGGTTTAGGAGCGCTTGAATTTCTAAGAGTCGTGATGGCTTCGAGGAGAGGAACTCTGATCGAGCTAGGTATAGGGCCAATAGTAACCTCGGGCATAGTGTGGGAGCTCCTCGTTGGAAGCAGGCTGGTAAACCTGGATCTAACTACACCTAGAGGTCGAAGGATGTTTGCTGGTCTGCAGAAGCTCACAGCTCTTCTCTTTGCCGCGCTAGAGGCGCTGGCCTACATAGTGGGCGGTGTCTACGGGGCGCTGACACAGCAGCAACAAATCCTAGTGTTCGTGCAGCTCTTTGTTGCAAGCACGTTTGTTATCCTGATGAACGACCTGCTTGAAAAGGGTTGGGGCATTGGAAGCGCAGTTTCCCTATTCATCGCTGCGGGTGTGGCTCAACAAATATTCTGGGAGCTCTTCAGCCCAATAGGCCCCCTAGGCGACGGTCTCTACTACGGGCTCTTTCCATCCCTAGTGGTTGGCGTCTCCCAGTGGATCTTTAATAAGAATTCCACGTTACTGATGTACGCCATCTCTAGACCCTCGGGATATCCTGATCTACTGGGGTTTATTGGAATGCTCGCAATGCTATTTGCACTAACATACATGGAGTCAATGAGAATAACAATCCCGGTATCAAGCAGCCGGTTTGGAGGTGTAAAGACTCGAATTCCCTTAAAGTTCCTCTACGTGTCGGTAATGCCCGTCATACTGGTAGGTGCCTTGTATGCAAACCTAGCCATGTTTACGCAGGTTCTATGGCCCAGGGTAAACCCGGGGAATCAGAACCCGTGGCTAAACCTCATTGCAAAGTACAACTACACAGAGTACGGCCCCCAACCACTACCGGGATCATTCATATACTACATTTCACCTCCCAGATCACTTACATCTGCAGCACGCGACCCTGTACATACCCTGGTCTATGCACTGCTATACATAACCTTCGCAGCAATCTTCGGCATAGCATGGATACTGACTAGCGGAATGGACCCCGAGACTCAGGCCGAGCAGCTCGTACGCGCCCAGCTGCAAATACCAGGATTCAGAAAAAGCGAAAAAGTCATTGCATCAATGCTACGCCGCTACATCTGGGGGCTAACGATCCTAAGCAGCCTCATAATAGGATTAGTAGCTGTTGTAAGCGACATTCTAAGAGTTATGGGTGGCGGAACAGGCATCCTGTTGCTCGTAGGCATCGTAATACAGTACTACTCGATACTAGCGAGCGAGAGGGCTCTCGAAATGTATCCCTCGCTTGCAAGACTGATTGGCGAGTAATTTTTCTTTTTAACGAAAATTCTTTTAGACTATCTACAATTTTACTCAATAAAATGGATAAAATTTTAATACGTCGTAAATTAAAACTGAATGAACAGCCATGCCGAGAAAAGTTACGGACAAGATAATTGAGAGAAAAAAACTAATCCACGATTTTCTCAAGAAGCATGGCCCCATGCCCACAGTCGAGCTGGTAAGAGAGCTCGGACTTTCGCACAGCCAAGTCTTCTATATTCTGAGATTGCTTTTACGAGAAGGGAAGGTAAAAGAGGAAAGAAGAGGGAAAATGGCTTATTGGGTTGCGCTAGAATAGTCCCAGAAAGGATAAATTGTTTTAGTATTCTTTACTGGAGCGCTGGGACAATATAGAAATTAAAAAACTTTAAATAGAGGGGTACGATGGCAGTTTAGTAGTGCGCGGTGGTAAATGTGGGTGGACGCCAGAGGACGTCTCTGTTCCTGGAAAGAAAGAAGGAGCTGCGTGAGAAGAAAGGTAAGGAAGCACAATCAAAGTAGCATGTTTAAAAATTCTTTTGAAGAGAACTCGTAATGTGGCCGCCTCCAAAACCAAAGCCTAAAAGAGCCATAGCAGTTGCCTCATCAAATTTTCTTAACTTAAAAGAGCCCGCTAGAACTTTACACATCTCGCTTCTAGCAAGGGCAGCCGTAATTTTCCGCGTAGAGGAGATCATTGTTTACCAGGAGTCAGGCGTTCCATGCACAAAGTTGAAGAACATGCTGGAAGCTCTTGAGGCTCCACAGTACCTCAGAAAGTACCTTGTTCCCAGATCCAAGACGTATAAGTACCTAGGCATCGCTCCACCGCTCAGGTCTCCCAGCCACCCACTCAAAGGTGAGGAAAGCGTCTACCGGGAGGGGTTCGTGGTCAAGCGTTCGAAGGGACTAGCAACCGTGGATATAGGTCTAGGCGAACCTGTCCAGGTAAAGCTACCTCCAGGCGTACACCACAGGGTGACGCTAGCCAGGAAGGGAGCTAGTTGGGAGTACATTGAAAGAGACGAAATCCCCATCTACTGGGGGTACAAGGTTAGCTGTCATGCTTCGCTACGGGAAACACTGGAAAAATGTAAGGCAAGCGGATACTTGATCATCGGCACGTCCCGTAGGGGAACAGCTATGGACAAGGTGATGGAGGGGATCAGGAGAAAAACCGAGTCCGCAAATGGACTGCTAGTAGTTTTTGGGACCTGGAACAAGGGGATACCTGAGATAGCTGAAGAGGAAGGATTCGACATAAACGAGTACCTAGACTTCATCGTCAACACAGCGCCACATCAGGGCGCAAAAACTATCAGAACAGAGGAAGCTGTACTCATCACGCTGGCAATCCTAAACCTTCTCTAGCAAGCATCAGAGCTCCAAGACTATCCATGGCCTGCCCTTGGCATCGCGGAAAAATGCACAGCGGCTCTACTAGTCTCTCCAGAAACCACATTTACAAAAAACTTATAAACACTGTGCAACCCTTGCTTTCTGGCGTCGTAGCAGGTGGTAATGAGTGACTAAGGGGCACAGACCACGCCGCGGGTCTCGCGCGTACTATCCGAGGAAGAGGGCGCGCAGCATAGTGGCCAGGATAAAAAGGTGGCCTAAGGATCGCGAGGGATTTCTGGGGTTTGCAGGCTACAAAGTTGGCATGCTACACGTGGTAGGGATAGAGACGCATAAATTTAGTCCTTTCCAAGGGCAGGAAATCGTCTATCCAGCGACGGTCATTGAAGTTCCGGGGCTTAGGGTTCTTGCAGTGAGGGTATACGGGAAAACTCCCCAAGGCAGAAGGACTCTATGCGAGGTCTGGTCGAGGGAGGTCCCCAAAGACGTTGAAAGGGTGTTTACCACGCCTAAGGATCCCTCGTACTACGAAGAGCAGGTGAAAAAACTAGAGGAGGTTAGGGATAAGGTTTCAGAGGTCAGAGTAATTGTTGCAACACAGCCGAGGCTAGCCGGGATAGGTAAGAAGAAGCCAGAGCTATTCGAAATAGCTGTTGGGGGGTCGCCGGATAAAGCTCTAAAAATCGCCCTCGAGAAGCTTGGGAAAGAGCTAACGGTCTCGGACGTTTTTAAAGAGGGCGACTACGTTGATGTGATAGCCGTAACTAAAGGAAAGGGGTTTGCCGGCTCGGTGAAGAGGTTTGGAGTAGAGGAAATGCCCCGCTGGCACAAGCACAGAAAGGGGCACAGCAGGATTGGGGCTGTAGGTCCCCAAAAACCATCCATCATGTTTTACACCCCATTCCCCGGACAGCTGGGCTTTCACCAAAGAACAGAGTACAACAAGAAGATCCTCAAGATAGGAGATGCGTCGAGCATGAAGGAAATAAACCCGCCGGGGGGATGGAAGCACTACGGCTTAATCAAAAGCCAGTTCATCATCATCGAGGGGAGCATACCGGGACCAGCAAAGAGACTCGTGAAGCTTAGACACGCCATTAGACCAGGCAAGGTAACTCCCGTACCCCAGATAACTTACCTAAGCACGTCTCCCTGGCAGATTGCGGGGTGAGGCTTGAATGGAGCAGCCCCTCAAAGTCCTGGAGGTACCTGTTTACAACCTGGAAGGCGAGGCCGTCGACAAGATAAAGCTTCCAAGCTTTTTCTCCTCACCCCTCCGGGTGGACTTGATAAGGAGAGTATACTTGGCGTTGTCCTCTTCGCGCCTACAACCCAAGGGCACTGATCCACTTGCAGGTTTAAGGACAACGGCGGAGAGCCTAGGAGTTGGACACGGGATAGCGAGAGTTGCAAGGATAAAGGGTGGGCTGAGGGCTGCAAGGGTAGTTCAAGCAGTTAAAGGGCGTAGAGCCCATCCTCCAAGAACGGAGAAGGTTATTCGAGAAGAGGTGAACAGGAAGGAGAAGCGAAAAGCACTATTATCCGCACTGGCGGCAACGGCCGTGAAGAACCTAGTGCAGGGGAGGGGGCACGTTGTCCCAGAGAGGGAGCTACCCGTTGTAGTGACGGAGGAGCTTGAGAAGGTAAGCACAACACGGGCACTAAAGGAGGCATTAATCAAGCTCGGCCTATGGGGGGACGTTGAAAGAGCCTGCAGAAACGTCCGTGTGAGGGCTGGTAAGGGAAAAATGCGCGGCAGGAGGTACAAGAAGCCCAAAAGCATACTTATTGTTGTAGGGGAGAACCGAGGCATAGCGAAGGCTGCGAGAGCTGTGCCCGGCGTGGATGTTGTGAGGGCAAGTGATCTCTCTGTAATGCACTTGGCACCTGGCGGTCACCCGGGAAGGCTAACGGTCTTTACCACCGCGGCCATAAGGATTCTTGAGGAAAGATTGAAGGACGAGGTGCTACCCAAGTGAGTAGCGCGCGAGACAACATAGGGATGATTATCAAGCCTTACCTCACCGAGAAGACCCTAAAGCTAATGGAGAAAACAAATACCCTGACGTTCATCGTTGACCGGAGGGCAACCAAGCACGAGATTAAAAGAGCAGTCGAGGACTTGTTCAACGTAAAAGTGGAGAAGGTACGGACACTAATAACCCCGCTTGGGCAGAAAAGGGCATACGTAAAGCTTTCAAAGGGGTACTCAGCAATGGATATCGCTAGCAAGATGGGGCTTGTCTGAGGTGGACATGCATGGGTAAAAGGCTGCTTGTTCAAAGAAGGGGGCGCGGAGGAAGCGTCTTCAAGAGTCCGGGTTGGAAGAGGATCGGCGCCGCAAGGTATCCCCCTTACAATCCCGACGTCTTTAAGGAGAAGGTCCTCACGGGCATAGTCAAGGACATTGTCCACGAGCCTGGAAGAGGAGCGCCACTCGCCGTTGTAGAACTCGAAGACGGAACTGAAATGTTCATGATCCCGCCTGAGGGTCTTGCTGTTGGGCAAAAGATCTACTATGGCGCTAAAGCACCGGTATTTCTCGGCAGTATAACAGCTATCGGGAACGTGCCCGAGGGAACAATAGTCTCAAACGTTGAAATAAAGCCGGGAGACGGGGGGAAGATTGCCAGAAGCAGCGGGGCCTACGCACTAGTACTGGCGCATTCAAATGGCAAGACGCTTATCCAGCTCCCCTCAAAGAAGGTTAAAGAGGTAAGCAGCGAAGCCAGAGCCACGGTCGGCATGATCGCTGGTGGGGGAAGAATCGAGAAACCACTATTAAAAGCAGGTAAAAACTGGCATAGGTCTAGGGCAAAGTCCTTTAAATACCCAACAGTCAGGGGGAAGGCCATGTCTGCATATGCCCACCCGGCAGGGGGCGGACAGCACCAGAAAGGTCTCACTCCTGCCCCCAGAAACGCCCCCCCAGGCAGAAAAGTAGGACACATAGCGCCCAGGAGAACCGGGAGAAAGAAGGGCACATCCGCGCGCTAGGGGAAATGTAAGGCGCGTGTTTGAGTAGCCTTTGTATCAGGGGACCCTTCGGCTGTAGCGCGCGCCATCTGTTACCCCGCCTTATCGCAGGGTTATGGTTTTATGGGCTTTACTCCGGAGGGTGTTGCTAGGAAGCTGAGCACCCTTATGCGCTCCGGCAACTGTACTTCTATGCCGAGCGCCTCCAGCCCGCGTAGCATGATGTTCAAGCCCCCGTTGATGTCTGCGTGTAGCGTGTGCCCGTGGGGGCAGTGGACGAGCCCACGAGGCTTCCTCTGAACCTCCACATTGTGGTAGGCGCACTTCCTCGATGTCCCGTCCTCGCTGACCGCAAACGCAGGTATGCCGGCGTTCTCCAGCGTCGTTGCAAGCCTCAGCAATAGCTTGCGCTGACCCCACATGTTGGTGTTGCCCTTGCCGGGCTTCTCCTGAGAGATGTACCACGGGTACCCTATGAATACGATGCCAACGTTCCTCACGCACGCGAAGCGCTTCAAGTGTGAAGCGGTGTTCGCGAAAGCTTGGTCCCTCCGCCTCTCCCTCTTCTCGAACAGCCTCCTCCTCTCCTCTTGTAGCGCGGACCTCCTCGCATCCCTCATCCCGGCGTCTGACAGCGCCCTGTCCACCACAGCTATCCTGCGCTCGAAGTAGAAGTAGTCAGATTTTAGGACGCCACCCTTGTAGAGCAGCGCCGTGCCATCACTTGCAACGGCAGCGACCAGCACCTCCCTACCCAAGTCGATGCCCATGAAGCTTCCTCCACAGCGCTTCCTCTCAAGCAGCACCTCCACGCTGACGTGTGCGTACCACCGCTTCCTCACGGGATCGTACGTGATCACCAGGCGGCCCTGCTTAGCGCCAGGCTTGATAAGCCAGCGTGGCTTCCCCCTGAAGGGTATGCTTGCGTTCCAGTAGCCCAGGTGCAGCACCTTCCCCTCCATATCCACCCTGTAGTTGTCGAAGCGGACGACAACGATTGGTGTGCGCTGCCCCTCGCGCTTCCTGTAGCCAGGCGGGCGGACGCGCTGCCAAGGGGGCAGCCTGCCCTCCCTCTCCGCTTTTAGGAGCTCGACGAAGCTCCTCCACTCTTCCCCTATCAGCCGGCAAGCCTCGTGGAAGTTCACACTACCCAGCACCCTGTAGACCTCCGTATACTCCGTTTTCCGGCGCCCCCAAGCACTCCTCCAGCTGTAATCAATCTTCCCAGCACTGAAGAATAGCTGCCTGCGCCTGAAGTTCTCCATGTTAATTAAACGCGCTGTTTGGTCGCCGACAAGGCATAGCAGCTCCTCTTGTCGAGGCGTTGGGAGCAAGCGTACGACATCGCAGCGCCACACACGCACAGCCCGAGCCTCACTCACCCCGCTACCGCGGGGTTCACCACACTGCCCCACGAGGAGCCGGGCCCAGGCGTTTAGAGGCTCAATAATGATTCCCTCTCCGTCTATTTTCTTCTTTGCCCTCTTTGCACTGCGAGGCCTTAACCCCGGAGCCCCACCCCGAGCCCCGGGGTCAATGCCGGTACGGCTGGACTTCCTGGTCACGCTCTCATCCTCCCCTCTCGGGGTGCCCGGCCCAGACTCCACGCCCAGCCGCATCAGCGCGGGTCCGGGCGCTTCCCCTGAAGCCGGGCCTCAGCAATCGCAGCCCGGGCCCCACCGAAGGGGCGATGCCGGGCACTCCCTAGGAGGAGGGCTGAAGGGCGGGGCGGTGGCGCGCTATTTTCAGCAGCTTTTGTGCTCCTCTTGTGGCTTCACTTTAGTACAGTTTCACTGATTATTCTTGAGAGTAGCTCCTTGTAGCTCGGGAATACTATCCTCCTGGGAACACTGCCCGGTTCCCCCTCAACGACGACATGCATGGCGCCCTCTACGCTCTGCTGAAACTCCAGCGAGATTTGACCCGTATTCTTGTCAAACCTAATGGAGCATGGCACGGTGGTCTTCGAGTGCATGATTACGCAAATTACCGAAAATCTATAAACTTTATGCGATAGAAAAACCAGTTGAATTCTCTTGTCGGCTAATCAAGCAACAGCACTATTCCCCTAGAAGCCCAATAACTGTGTCAAGTCAATCCTTCTGGGGAATTTGTATTAATAAATTGGCGGAATGCGCGCTGCGAGGAAGCTGGAAGCTCTGAGGAAAGGGAAACTATTTCACAAAAAACTTATAAGTGCTGCGTAATCCTTGCTTCGGGGATAGATTTGGAAAGCGGCTTAAAGTTCACGTATCGGGGCTACACGCTGGAGGAACTCCGACAAATGCCTATCGAAAAGCTAGCCGAGATACTCCCGGCTCGGCAGCGGAGGACTCTTCTCAGGGTATTCAAGCATAGAACAAGCGAGGAACACTTCAAGCTCCTAGAGAAGATTAGGAAAGCAGTCGAACTCGTGAGTAAAGGCGGGAAGCAGCCGGTCATTCGAACACACCTAAGAGACTTCGTAATTCTACCAGAGATGGTGGGTTTGACGATACATGTTCACAACGGTAAGGAGTTTGTCCCCGTAGAGGTAACCCCGGAGCGCATAGGACACTATCTCGGCGAGTTTGCGCAGACAACAAAGAAGGTTGAGCACGGAGAGCCGGGCTTGAAGGCTACGAGATCATCCATGTTCGTGGCATTAAAGTAGGCGTAGACAGGTGGACACCTTGCCCCAGAACGTTAAAGTATTTAGCTTCCTCGTGGAGGGAGGGAAAGCTACCGCTGGGCCTCCCATTGGGCCAGCGCTCGGTCCGCTGGGCCTAAACGTGATGCAGGTGGTAAAGAGGATCAACGAGTTAACGCAAGACTACCTTGGGATGCGCGTCCCAGTCAAAGTCGCAGTGGACATAGATAAGAAAACATTCGAAGTTGAGGTGGGGACGCCCACTACTGCTGCGCTGATCGTCAAGGAGCTTAAGATAGAGAAGGGTGCACATCAGCCCTCAAAAGAGACCGTTGGCAACTTATCGCTACAACAGGTCATTAAAATTGCTAAGATTAAGCAAAAGGACATGGGAGCTTCGAGCCTAAAGGCTGCGGTGAAGACCGTGATCGGTACTGCACAGAGCATGGGCGTAACTATAGACGGAAAGCCCCCAAAGGTGATTATTGAGGAGATCGAAAGAGGTCTATACGATGATGTAATTAAGGAGTACGAGGTTGAAGCACAGTGAGCACGCAAGTATTGAGCCAGCTAGGGAATATTGAGGAGGGTGTAAGGCAAGCATTAGCTTCATCGCCGAAGAGGAGGAGATTTGAGCAAAGCGTAGAAATGATCGTTACTCTTAGAGATGTGGATGTCAAAAAGCCTGAGAACAGAATAAACACGCCGGTTGTTCTGCCGCATCCACCACAGGCAAAGTTGGCAAAGGTGGCGGTAATAGCTGGTGGAGACCTGGGCTTGAAGGCTAGAGAAGCAGGCGCGGACTTAGTGATCGACAAGGATGAGCTGCTAAAGATAAGTAATGATAAAAAGGCGTTACGAAAGCTGGCTGAGAAGTACGACTTCTTCCTGTCTCAAACGGATTTAATGCCTCTCGTGGGTAGAATCCTCGGCAAGTACCTCGGTCCACGCGGCAAAATGCCGCAGCCAATACCGCCCAACGCGCCCATAAGCGTCCTAGTTGAACGTGCAAAGAAGTCCGTCAGAATCCGGATAAAGGATCAGCCCCAAATTGCCTGCAGAATAGGCACGGAGACCCAGCCTGTACAACACCTGGTTGAAAATGCTCATGCCGTGCTCTCGGAGATCCTGAGGAAGTTCCCACCATCAAGCATCGGCAGGATCTATTTCAAGCTGGCGATGGGCAAACCCGTCAAAGTGGCTAGAGAGGGTGGTGGGAAGTGAGCATGCAGAAAGCTGCAGGGGTAAGGAGCAGCCCGGCTCGAGCTAGAAAGTCGAGACTACTAGAGGGGTACGTAAAAGCGTTAGAGCAGTACAGGTATTTCCTAGTAGCCACAATAACCGGGCTGCCAGCTTCGGTCATAAAAGCCAGTAAAAGCCTTCTCCTGGGGGACGGCTCGCTACTGAAGGTTGTCAAAAACACGATCTTCTTGATCGCACTAGAGAAAGCGGGGAAAAACGCCAAGGAGGCTGAACAGTACCTGAAGGGGCAGAACGCGGTGATATTCACGAACAAGAACCCATTCTCGATAATCTTCTTCCTCGATAAGCAGAAAATAATGCGTGAAGCTAGGGCAGGCGACATTGCTACAAGCGAAATCGTCCTGCCAGCTGGGAACACCGGCATACCCCCCGGACCGATGATCAGCAACTTCAACAAGCTGGGCATACCCACGCGGGTCCAGGAAGGCAGCATATGGATAGCTAAGGATACAGTGGTGGCGCGTCCAGGGGATGTTATCTCGCCGGAGTTAGCAGAGGTCTTGACGAGGCTTGGGCTGAAACCGATCGAGAGCAAGCTACAAATAAAGGCTATCTACTTGGATGGGAAAATAGTTGCCCCCAAAGATGTTGAGCTAGACGTAAAGCTGTGGGTAGATAGGCTAGCATCCGCACACGCACAGGCATGCAGCCTCGCATTCAATGCCGCTTTACCCATTCCACAGACACTACCCGCCTTGATAAGCAGGGCACATGCGGAGGCGCTAGCCCTCGCATCCCAAGCTGGCTACCCGACTAAAGAAGTTCTCCCAACGGTGCTGGGCAGGGCAGAAGCGCAGGCAAAAGCGCTTTACGAGAAACTAAAAACAATCTACCCCGAACTTTAACACATTCACATTTTCATGCAGCTATCAGCCCGCGCTAGGGAACCGCGTTCCCCCGCCTACTTTATCCGCGCATGGAAGACGAAGCACTCGCGCGCTCGAAACTAATATATTGCGCATTGCTTTTCTCTGAGTGATAGCCATGATGAGAGAGGAATTCATCGACTTACCGTTCTTCAGGGAAAATGGATGGTTGAAGAAGACTTGCCCCCTGTGCGGGAGGTTATTTTGGACGCTTGACCCAGACAGGAAGGTATGTGGTGATCAGCCATGCGAAGAATATGGTTTCATAGGGGGAAGCGTAGGCATAAAGCCTGGAACGGTTTCAGAGGTGCGCAGCAGGTTTGTTAACTTCTTCGCAAGCAAAAACCACGCACACGTAAGGAGGTACCCGGTCGTTGCGAGATGGAGGGAAGATGTTTTCCTCGTGGGCGCCTCGATATACAACTTTCAACCGTGGGTCACAGAGGGTCTAGTGCCCCCTCCAGCCAACCCCTTGGTGATCTCCCAGCCGAGCATCAGGCTCACAGACCTCGACAACGTGGGGAGGACTGGGCGCCACTTGACAGGCTTCGAGATGATGGCACACCACGCATTCAATATTGGAGACCAGCACGTCTACTGGGCTGACGAGACAGTCGCGTACGCCTTCGAGTTCTTCACGAAAGTTTTAGGGGTGAAGCCTGAGGAAGTAATCTTCATATTCGATGTCTGGAGTGGTGGGGGCAACGCAGGAGAAGACTACGAGGTGATTATCAGAGGTCTAGAGGTTGCAACCCTAGTCTTCATGCACTACAAGACGCTCAACGACAGAGAATTCATACCTATGCCCAACAGGATAGTGGACACGGGCTACGGGCTTGAGAGGATCTTCTGGCTCTTAACGGGAAACTACAACGTCTACGAAGCTGTCTTCCCCGGGATCATAGAAAAACTCAGGGAGACAGCTGGGGTGGCGAAGCCCCCCGAGGATCTTCTCCACGCGCTTGCCACCAAGAGTGGAAGGCTAGACTACAAGAAACCCCTGGAAGCCCGCAAAACCCTGGGGCAAGTAGCATCAGAGATCGGCATGCCGGTCGAGGACCTGCTCAGGACCCTACAGCCACACGAAGCAATCTACGCCTTGGCTGACCACACGAGGACACTTACGTGGATGATCGGCGACGGAGTCGTTCCGTCAAACAGCGGCGCGGGCTACCTGGCCAGACTTCTCATAAGGCGCTGCCTAAGGCTTCTAAAGGCGCTGCAGGTAGAGCTACCACTCAGTGAAATCATCTCTTGGCAAATAAAGTACTGGAGAGACGACTTCCCGGAGTACGAGGAAGTAGAAGACGAGATCAGAGACATAATCGACTACGAGGAAGAGAGGTTTACAGAGACTCTAAGGAGAGGTGAGAAAGTGGTAAGCGATATACTCGAGGCACTAAAGCAGCAAGGCTCGAAGGTAGTGCCAGCTGAGGAAGCGCTAGAGCTCTACGAGTCACACGGAATCCCGCCAGAACTCCTCAAGGAAAGAGCTGAGGCTGAAGGCCTAGAAGTGGACATCACAGGCTTCTACAGCAAGCTCGCAGAGCTCAAAAGCAAGATCGTGGCTGAGGAGAAGAGAGCAGTACAGCTACCCATCGACCCAAGCCTAGCCTCAAAGCTCACCCCAACGAGGATGCTCTACTACGAAGACGAGAAGCTAGCAGCCTTCGAAGCGAAAGTCCTCGACATAATAAGCGGAAAATACCTGGTCCTCGACCAAACGGCATTCTACCCGGAGGGAGGCGGACAGCTACCAGACACAGGAACCATCTACCACACTAAAGGGGAATGCAGAGTCAAAGGAGCATACAAGGTGGGGAACGTGATCCTACATGAATGCGAGGGGCCGCTGCCAGAAATAGGAGAAAGAGTCAGGGGAACAATCGACCTCGAGCACAGAATGAGCCTCATGCGCCACCACACAGCCACGCACATCATTCTAGGCTCACTGCGACACGTCCTCGGCAAGCACGTTTGGCAAGCAGGAGCCCAGAAAACACCCGAATACGCCCGGTTCGATTTCACCCACCACAAGCCAATCACACCAGAGGAAGCCAGGCGAATCGAGCTACTGGCAAACCAGGTAGTGATGGAGGACAGACCAGTAAAGAAATACCTCATGAACAGGACGCAGGCAGAGCAAAGATTCGGCTTCACCCTCTACCAGGGAGGGGCAGTACCACAGACAACCCTCAGAATAGTCGAAATACCCGGGTGGGACGCGGAGGCGTGCGGCGGGACGCACTGCGACAGGACGGGAGAGGTCGGGCTAATAAAGATCCTAGGCTTCGAAAAAATACAGGACGGAGTCGTAAGAGTAATCTTCAAAGCGGGCAAGCCAGCCATACAGCACGTACAAGAAGCCGCCGAGAAGCTTAGGGAAGTTCAGGAAACGCTCCAGGCAAGATACGAAGAAGTAGGTGCGAAGGCGAAGCAGCTCGTCAAACGCGTCGAAGAGCTGGAAAGAGAGCTCAAAAGGCTGAGGGAAGAGCTCCTCAAGGGGAAACCACAGCTCACACCAATCGCAACAGTAAGCGGCATCAACATCTACACCTTCCACTCAGACGACTACAACCCGAGAGAGGCGGCGACAACACTAGCCAAAAACCAGGCAAAAAGCATAGTACTAGCATACAACTCCCGAGGAAACTTCGCCCTAAAAGTAACAAACGACCTCCTAGACAGGCTAGACGCCAGGAAAATCGGGCAAATCCTCAGCCAAACCTTGAGAGGCAAGGGCGGAGGAGTAAACGACCTATACCAGGGACACATACAAGACACACGAAGCATCAACAATGCACTAATCGAGGCTGTCAAAAGGTCCCTCCAACCCTCAGCCAGCAACGATTAGCGCGCGGCGCGTCAGCAACGATTAAATAATGCCCGCTGTAATCAGAAATGGGGCTCAAAATGCTCAGGCTGAACAGGGAGCAGAGAAGACTCCTCGAACGCATGGGCTTCTCCCTCAAGCCCCTAGAAGGAGTCCAAGAAGTCCAGCTCAAGACGCCAGGCAGAACGATAGTGATCAGGTCTCCAGAAGTTCAAGTAATCGAGATGAAGGGGGGAGCAAGAGTCTACTACATCTCCGGGCAGGAGGAAGAAATACCATCAACCCCGCAACAAGCACCAGAAATACCGCAGGAAGACGTAGAGCTTGTAGCCCTACGCACAGGCGCAACCCCGGAGGAAGCAAGAAAAGCCCTAATGCAGACAGGAGGAGATATCGCAAAAGCGATCCTACTCCTCTCCCAGAGAAAGTAGCCTAAAAACCCGTATAGCGCGCTACAAAAATTCCCTCAGTCAAGCGCGTACGCCATCTTGGCGAGCTGCCTTGATTTAAAGGCTTCTTTGCGTGAAGCATAGTAATTTTTTTGTCATTCTCCGAAAATCTGACTTGTGCTGACTAGGATTAAGCAGAGCTTAGAGAAGCTCATTGAGCCGATGGGCAACATGTTTATTAAGCTAGGGTTTAAGCCAAACCACATCACAGCTCTAGGCTTTCTACTTGGTTTTGCCGCCTTGGTCTCTCTGAGCGCTACTGGGTCGCTCATTACTTTCCTGGCTGTCTTCACCTTAGCGTCCATTATGGACGTTGTCGATGGGTACGTAGCCAGGAGAACGGGTCGCATAACGAGCTTCGGCGCTTTCCTCGACTCTACCCTCGATAGAGCTATGGACGCGCTGACCGTTATACCCCTCTACATAGTGGGGCTGGTTAATACGTATGAGGTGTTTCTGCTGGTTATAGGCGAGTTCCTGGTTAGCTATGCTAGGGCTCGTGGAGAGTCGCTAGGCGTAGAGATGGCAGGTGTAGGGGTAGCTGAGAGGGCTGAGAGGCTGATAGTGAAGTTCATCATCTACTTCTTAGTTCTGCTTTCCTGCAGCTACATTGCATACATCTCCTACTGGATCCTAGTGGTCCTCACGTACCTTACTGTTCTCCAAAGAATGCTTCACGCCTACCACGTGCTGGGGGAAAAGCACTAAAAGCTTATCATACTGAAGCTTTACTTGTGGTGCTATGATTGAGGTTGATGGGTCTTTCGGTGAGGGGGGCGGTCAGCTACTCAGGTACAGTGTAGCTCTAGCAGCGCTGACGGGCACGCCCCTGAGGGTCTACAATATCAGGGCTAAGAGGGATCCTCCAGGCCTCAGACCGCAGCACTTGACAGCGCTAAAATTCATTTCAGAGCTCGTCTCCGGGGAAGTTGAAGGTCTGAGAGTTGGCTCTACGGAGATACTTTTCAAGCCCGGGTTGAGGGCTCCGAGACCTGGGCAATACAACGTCGACATAGGCACTGCTGGAAGCATCACGCTAGTACTACAGGCCGCGCTACCCGTGCTCCTCTACTCTCCTGGAAAGGTGTCGCTGAGGATAACTGGTGGAACATCTGTGAGGTGGAGCCCGCCATACAGGTACTTCGAGAAAGTCCTCCTAACGCTTATTTCGAGGTTTGGCGCACAAGTAACAACAAAGCTTTTACGGGAGGGCTTTTACCCGGAGGGTGGGGGGATAGTCCAAGTAGAAGCACTGCCGAGCTACCCACTACGGCCGGTAATCATCGCAAAGCCCTCAAGCCCAGACATGGTTCAAGGAGTATCATACGTTGGAAACCTGCCCTGCCACATCGCCGAGAGACAGGAGGCATCCGCCAGAAAGCGTCTAGAATCCGAAGGTCTCAAGGTCGGGGAGATAGAGGTAGTGTGCAGCCAGCCAGCAATTGGCCGAGGCTCAGGAGTAGTCCTGTGGACGAGGATGGGCGAAGGCATAATCGGGTCAGACTCCCTCGGAGAAAAAGGTAAGCCAGCGGAAGAGGTCGGGAGGGAGGCAGCAGAAAAACTGGTGAAAACCATAAGGAGGGGATCACCGATCGATCCGCACGCCGCAGACAACCTAGTCGTGTACATGTCCCTAGCGCGGGGAGAGTCGGCAATACTCGTTTCCGAGTTGACTCTGCACACCGAGACAGCACTTGAACTATGCAGGCGAATACTGGGAATCAACTACACTACGCTGGAAACCGCTAACGGCGTGTTGATCAAGCTAAAAGGAATAGGGCTCTCGCCGTAGCGCTTACGCGCCAACATATATGGCATGCCTCTACTCAGCGCGCGCCTCTACTCAACGTTTTAGTGCGTGTTAGTCGCAGAGATGAACTTTACTCCTACTCGCATGCCTGGCCTCAGCTTGAGTTTTTTGGCGGCACTGCCCTGGTTCACAGCGATTTCCAGGTAACCGCAGCTGTCAATATAGGCGACTAGGTTTCCTGCGGAGACCTCTCCAAAGGTTTTCCGGAAGGGTATCCTGACCTCCCCCTCGCCCATGTCTAGTACGAGTTCGCTCGGCGCCCCGAGCGATGCCAAGAGGCCCTCCTTGATGTTCAACGCAACATTCCCAAACTTGTCTACGTGAAGTACCTCGGCGAGGAACTTGTCATCTTCAACGAGCGGCTCCGGCAATGCTCCTTCGACTGGATCCGCGTACTCTTCGCCAATCTCTTCTACTTTGCCGCGGCATGCAAGAAATGCCGCAACCGGGGCGAAGATGTCCCTGCCATGAAACGTGTAGGAGGTCTTCCTTGGGCCGCCTGGGACCCTAACTATTTCCCACGCTCTATAAGGCTTAGGCACTACGCATGTTAGCAAACCATTGTCCGGGCCGACGAAGAAGTAGCCCCCACTTTCGATTACTATTGGCTTCCTGGAGGTTCCAACGCCCGGGTCTACAACCGCCAGGAAAACCGTGCCAGGTGGGAAGTCTCTGTAGCAGCATGAAAGTACGTAGCATGCCTCCCCAACACCCCAGGAGGAGATCACATGAGTTATATCTACCACTTCAGCCTCCGGACACATGCTGTAAATCACGCCCTTGACCGCCGCCACATAGTAGTCTGCCATCCCAAAGTCGCTTAGAAACCCAATTAGCGCGCGCGCCATCTGTTACCCCGCCATTAGTGCAGGGTTATGGGTTTATGGGCTTTACTCCGGAGGGTGTGGCTAGGAAGCTGAGCACCCTGATTCGTCTCGGTAGCTCCGCCCCGATTCCCAGCGCTTTTAGCCCGCGCGCCGCTATGTTCAAGCTGCCGTTGACATCTGCGTGCAGAGAGTGCCCGTGGGGGCAGTGGACGAGCCCCCTCGGACCCCTCTGAACCTCCACCTTGTGGTAGGCACAGGTTTTCGATGTGCTGTCCTCGCTGACGGCGAAGGCTGGGATGCCTGCATTCTCGAAGGTTGTTGCGAGCCTCAGCAATAGCTTGCGCTGACCCCACATGTTCACGTTGCCTTTCCCAGGCTTCTCCTGAGATATGCCCCAAGGGTACCCTATGAAGACGATGCCAACGTTCCTCTTGAGAGCCTCCCTCCTCAGGTGCGCCGCAGTGTTCGCGAATGCCTGGTCGCGGCGCTTTTTCCTCTCGTCGAAGAGGCGCCTGCGCTCCTCTTGCAGCGCGGATCTCCTCGCCTCCTCCATCCCCGGGTCTGACAGCGCCCTGTCCACCACAGCTATCCTGCGCTCGAAGTAGAAGTAGTCAGATTTTAGGACGCCACCCTTGTAGAGCAGCGCCGTGCCATCACTTGCAACGGCAGCGACCAGCACCTCCCTACCCAAGTCGATGCCCATGAAGCTTCCTCCACAGCGCTTCCTCTCAAGCACAACCTCCACGCTGACGTGTGCGTACCAGCGCCTCTTCATCACATCGTATGTGATTATCAGGCGGCCCTGCTTAGCCCCAGGCATTGTAAGCCACCTCAGCTTCCCCCTGAAGGGTATGCTTGCGTTCCAGTAGCCTAGGTGCAGCATCCTCCCCTCCAGGTTGATGCGATAGTTGTCGAAGCGAACTATTATTATTGGTGTGCGCTGCCCTTCACGCTTCCTGTAGCCAGGAGGCCTCGGATGCATCCAAGGCGGTAGCCTACCCTTCCTCGCCGCTTTTAATAGCTCGAGGAAGCTCTTCCACTGCTCCCCTATCAGCCGGCAAGCCTCGTGGAAGTTCACACTGCCCAGCAACCTGTAGATGTCTGCGTAATCTGTCTTGCGCCGTTTCCAAGCGCTCCTCCAGCTGTAGTCGATCCTCCCCCGCGCTGAAGAACAGCTGCCTGCGCCTGAAGTTCTCCATGTT